>NZ_MDGN01000021.1:0-891 GCF_002742365.1 Maribacter sp. 4U21 | reverse complement strand
CGGAGACCTTGACCAGCATGGAATCGAAGAACGGCGATATGGAGACACCTTGATAGATGCTTCCCGCATCCAGCCGAATACCGAAACCACCGGCGCTTCTATACGTGGTTACTATCCCGTAATCCGGTTTAAAGTCGTTGGCAGGGTCTTCCGTGGTAATTCTACATTGTACGGCAACCCCCGCTATCTGCACGGTATCCTGGTCATAGATCTTGATCTGTGTATCGGAAAGTTTAAAGCCACCGGCAATGAACAGTTGTGCCTTGATAAGGTCGATATTGGTAATCATTTCCGTCACGGTATGCTCCACCTGTACCCTTGGGTTCACCTCAATGAAGTATATGTTATCGTCCTCGTCGACCAGGAATTCCACGGTTCCGATATTATTGTAGTCCACCGCTTTGCAGATGGCCAGTGCATAGGCGTACAACTTATCCTTTATCACTTGGGACAAACCGTACGAGGGCGCAAATTCGATGACTTTTTGATAGCGGCGTTGCACGGAACAGTCCCGTTCGTACAAATGTACCATGTTGCCATGGGAGTCCGCAACTATTTGAACTTCGATATGTTTTGGATTTTCCACATATTTCTCCAGGAAAACGGTATCATCTCCGAATGCGGACAAGGACTCTCTTCTGGCTTCGGGAAAACCTTTGCGCAGTTCCCCCTCGGTCCTAATGACCCGCATTCCCCGTCCACCACCTCCAGAGGCGGCTTTCAGCATGACGGGATAGCCGATCTTCTCAGCTTCTCCAAGTGCTGTTTCCATCGTGCTCAGGTCTTGGTCACTACTTTGTATGATCGGAACGTTATTGGCCACGGCCACTTTTTTGGCCATTATCTTGTCTCCCAAAGCTTTGAGGACACTTACTTTTGGACCGATGAAGA
>NZ_MDGN01000020.1:0-318 GCF_002742365.1 Maribacter sp. 4U21 | reverse complement strand
GCATCGAGGACTTCTCGGCAAGGTCGCTGCAATATATCTTCATCAACAATATCAGCAGGGAGGCCAAGGTGACCACGGACAAATGGAAGGGGTACAGGCCCATCGCAAAGGTCTACGATATAAACCAGATAGAAAGTGCGAAGGGGGCCAACTTCAAGGCGCTGCATACCATGATACACCAGATAAAGTCCTGGATTAGAACGACCTATTCATGGGTGAGCGACTTTCATATCAACAGGTATTTCAACGAGTTCTGCTTCAGGATAAACCGCTCCCAAAGCAAGGCGACCGTATTCAACAACCTGATAACTAAAATGG
>NZ_MDGN01000019.1:0-891 GCF_002742365.1 Maribacter sp. 4U21 | reverse complement strand
CGGAGACCTTGACCAGCATGGAATCGAAGAACGGCGATATGGAGACACCTTGATAGATGCTTCCCGCATCCAGCCGAATACCGAAACCACCGGCGCTTCTATACGTGGTTACTATCCCGTAATCCGGTTTAAAGTCGTTGGCAGGGTCTTCCGTGGTAATTCTACATTGTACGGCAACCCCTGCTATCTGCACGGTATCCTGGTCATAGATCTTGATCTGTGTATCGGAAAGTTTAAAGCCACCGGCAATGAACAGTTGTGCCTTGATAAGGTCGATATTGGTAATCATTTCCGTCACGGTATGCTCCACCTGTACCCTTGGGTTCACCTCAATGAAGTATATGTTATCGTCCTCGTCGACCAGGAATTCCACGGTTCCGATATTATTGTAGTCCACCGCTTTGCAGATGGCCAGTGCATAGGCGTACAACTTATCCTTTATCACTTGGGACAAACCGTACGAGGGCGCAAATTCGATTACTTTTTGATAGCGGCGTTGCACGGAACAGTCCCGTTCGTACAAATGTACCATGTTGCCATGGGAGTCCGCAACTATTTGAACTTCGATATGTTTTGGATTTTCCACATATTTCTCCAGGAAAACGGTATTATCTCCGAATGCGGACAAGGACTCTCTTCTGGCTTCGGGAAAACCTTTGCGCAGTTCCCCCTCGGTCCTAATGACCCGCATTCCCCGTCCACCACCTCCGGAGGCGGCTTTCAGCATGACGGGATAGCCGATCTTCTCAGCTTCTCCAAGTGCTGTTTCCATCGTGCTCAGGTCTTGGTCACTACTTTGTATGATCGGAACGTTATTGGCCACGGCCACTTTTTTGGCCATTATCTTGTCTCCCAAAGCTTTGAGGACACTTACTTTTGGACCGATGAAGA
>NZ_MDGN01000018.1:0-175597 GCF_002742365.1 Maribacter sp. 4U21 | reverse complement strand
GGCAATGCCGCGGTTGACGGTTGACGGTCCATAGCTGTCGGTAGCCTATCTACGACTCACTACGGACCAAGAACCGACAACTCAATTTTTAGGTGGCCATGGCGACGGGGCACACCCCTTACCATTCCGAACAGGGAAGTTAAGACCGTTTGCGCCGATGGTACTGCTATACCAAGTGGGAGAGTAGGTAGCCGCCTTACTTCGAAACCCCCTTCACTATAAGTGAAGGGGGTTTTTTTATGGGAAAGATGTATGTAAATACCTTTAATGGTATATTTATATCATAAATAAAATGATATGGTCAATAAAATATTCCTTTTAGTACTACTACTACTACTACTACTAATTTCAACTGTTACTTTTTCTCAAAACTCAAATCTTAAGGCACTAGTAGGCGGAACCTTAATTGATGGCTATGGTTCTAAACCTGTCGCCAATAGCGTTATACTTGTGGAGGGGGAAAAGATTAAAGCGGTAGGGACCACTACTACAGTTAAAATTCCAGATAATGCAGAAATAATATCTACTGAAGGTATGACCGTACTTCCGGGATTATGGGATATGCACGTGCATACCATGATTAACGGTCATGCTGACTATGCATACTGGGATAAAACCTATCCACCGTTGTTAGGAGATGTTATTATGCCGTCATCTGCGGAGCAACTATTAATGGCAGGTGTTACTAGTGCTCGTGACCTGGGGGCGCCCTTAGCGGAGAGTATTGCAGTAAGAGATGCTATTAATAATGGTGACATTCCCGGTGCTACATTATACGTATCAGGTCCTTTCATTCAAAAGAAACCGTACCCTGGAACTGAGGATTTTAGATGGGGAGTTAACGGTCCTGATGATGCACGTAAAAAAATTAAAAAATTAGCAAAGGCTGGTGTGGATGTTGTTAAGTTGATTGACCAAGACCAAATGTCCATGGAAGAATTATCGGCTATAGTAGACGAGGCACATAAGAATAATTTGAAGGTCGTTGTACATGGCCATAGGCCTGAAGAAATACGAAGAGGACTTAAAGTAGGGGCAGATTGTTTTGAGCATACAGGTTTATCTTCAGCTCCCAGATATCCGGATGATATAATGGACATGATAAGGGAACGAACTGCGGATATGAGCTCAGGTCCTTTGTTTTGGTGTCCAACCGTAGAAGGATTGTATAACTATGAATATACTAGGGACAATCCTGAAGTATTGGATAATGATTCTTGGCACAGAGGCCTACCTGATACGGTGGTTACGGACATAAAAAATAGCATAAAGCATCCGGACCAGCTCCCTTATTTTCAATTAACACCTGTCAGAAAGCCTACTCTAAAAACTAAAATTCAACAATTATTAGACGCCGGGGTAGTACTCATGATAGGTACGGATAGTGGTATTCCTATGAAATTTCATAGTCAGTCTACTTGGAACGAGTTGGACGTTTGGGTAAATGAATTTGGGATAGACCCCATGTATGCCATACGGGCGGCAACGTATTGGCCCTCTTTATGGATGGGTGTTTCGGACGAAGTGGGAACGGTGACTCCTGGCAAATATGCAGATATCATAGCGGTCAAAGGAGACGTGCTAAGATATATAAGCCTTTTACAGGATGTGGATATTGTTATTAAACATGGGAAACAATATAAATGATGGATACATGTATTCATTTAGATTAAATATAACCCCATAATTCTTAATGACTAAACCTACTGTTATTCAAAAAGAAGAAAGACTCAATACAATTTCTCATTTGATAGGTGCTTTGTTCGGGGTAATGGGATTTTATTTTTTGCTAAATAAAAATTCTCATAAAACCGACTATGCAACTTTTAGCATTATAGTATATAGTTTCACTTTCATACTAATGTTTACGGCTTCCTCTCTTTATCATCAGGTTTCTTTTGCTCGTTTCAGAAACAGGCTAAGAATTCTGGACCATATCTGTATCTATCTTTTAATAGCAGGCACTTATACCCCTGTTGCTTTGATTACTTTGATTAACGGAAATGGTTGGGATATTTTTGTTTACGTATGGTCCATTGCGGCTATTGGTGCCTTATTGAAATTATTCTTTACTGGAAAATATGAGTTTTTTTCATTACTCCTCTATTTGGCTATGGGTTGGTTAATTGTATTGGACTTTCAAAATCTCTTAGATTATACCGAAAAATTTGGAATTAGGCTATTGTTTATAGGAGGTGGATTCTATACTGCTGGAATTATTTTTTACGCTATAGATAAGATACCTTACAATCATTTTATTTGGCATTTATTTGTCCTTGCTGGAGCTATAAGTCACTGGCTTTTTATATTCTTAGATGTGATATAGTGCAAAGAAAACAATACCTGTTTTATAGTAATGTTCCTTAAACAGGGAAGATTTAATTGGTTTTCTTAGTAGCGCACTATCAGTATAACATATGCTGCGCCTTATTTTAGGATGTCTTCGTAGGTTAAAAAGAAGTCTTCGAAGCTAATCATGGTATCTTGAAGAAAAATCATGGTTTCCTGCCAGGTTTTTTTATTATGAATGGAAACATTTTGTCGTTCTACATAGATACGAGAAATTTCCTTTTGGTTTTCTAAAAGGTAATAATCTTCGTAAATGGAGTTGGGCAGGTAGTCCGCTAGGAGTATACTTTTCAATGAATTTAGTTTTTCCCATATTTCAATGCGCTGTTCTAAATTACCAGTAACATCTAGCGAGACCATAGCGCTTTTTAAATTGAAATGAAATTTAAAATCTAAACCCTTCTTACCCGTTTTATATAGAATCCATTTTCTAGGATAGGATTTTCCAAAGGCTATCCAAAACGCTTCTCTTAGTTTTCTAGATTCTTCTTTACTGAACATTTACAAAAAATATGCAATGACTACTCCTAATATGATTACCGATAATTTCCTAAGGTTAAACTTATGTCCTTCAGAACTTTCAAACAATATTACGGTAGAGATATGAAAAAACACGCCGATGGCCATGGCATTCAAATAAACGGAATAGTCCTCAATGAGAGCTATATTATCAGCTAAAAATGTTCCTAAGGGAGTCATGAAGGCAAAGATTACTATAAATAAACCGGCATAAAAGGTCTTAAGTTTAGAGCCCAAAAGGAACAGACTAAGTATAAGAGCAATGGGTATTTTATGAATTAAAATAGCGTATACCATTGTTTCATTTGTCAGGACGGGGACACCTTCTAAAAGCGAATGTAGCGAAAGACTTAGGAACAGGAGCCAAGGGAACACTTCACTCTGACTTGATAGGTGAACATGACCATGTTCCGCACCCTTGGAAAAGAATTCCAAAAAAATCTGTAGTAGGATGCCGAGCATTATAAACACCCCAATTGTTTTGGTATCTGAGTTATCATAAACTTCTGGTAGCAGCTCAAAAATGGTAAGTGCCAATAGAAATGTACCGCTAAATGCAAGTAACAGTTTAAAATGCTCCTTATTCTTAGGCTTTAGTATTAGGACTAAAATAAAACTGAGAAGAACTCCAAGTACGGGTAATAGGTATATCATTTATGATAGTAAGGTGATTAGAAAGGAATTGGTGTTTTTCCTTTTCGGCATCAAAATTAACGTATTTTTGTGGTAGGTTAAAAATAGCTGATGGGTAATAATTTTAGAATGGTGGCCAAGACCCTTTTCGGGTTTGAAGAAATTCTGGCAAAAGAATTGCGTAACCTTGGAGCGAGCAATGTAAAGGAGGGTGTGCGAAACGTAGCCTTTGATGGTGATACCGGATTCATGTACAAGGCCAATCTCTGTTTGCGGACGGCCATTAAAATAATTAAGCCCATAAAATCCTTTCAGGTGGGCAATGAGAAGGATTTGTATCGAAAAATCTATGAAATGGACTGGACGGAATACCTTTCTGTTGAAGATACTTTTGCCATTGATTCTACGGTAAATTCTGAAGCTTTTACACACTCTTTATATGTATCCCAGAAAACGAAAGATGCTATTGTGGACAAGTTTAGGGATACCGAAGGGAAAAGACCCGATGTTGACGTTAAACATCCAGATTTGCGTATCAACATGCATATTCACAGCAATACCTGCAATGTTTCTTTGGACAGTTCTGGAAGTTCCTTACATCATAGAGGTTATCGCATTTCTACCAATATAGCTCCTATCAATGAAGTTTTGGCTTCTGGTTTATTATTATTAAGTGGATGGGACGGACAGTGCGATTTTTTAGACCCCATGTGTGGCAGTGGTACCATGCTTATTGAGGCCGTTATGATTGCCTGTAATATTCCTGCGAACATCAATAGAAAGGGTTTTGCTTTTGAAAAATGGCCTGATTTTGACGAAGAGCTCTATGAAAAAATTATAGATTCTAGTTTAAAGAAGACGAGGGAATTCCATCATAAAATTACCGGTTATGATAAAGCACCCTCAGCTATTCGAAAAGCGCATGAGAATATAGAAAATGCCAACTTAGAGGAATATATTACACTTAAAAGGGCTAATTTCTTTAAGACGGATAAAGAAGGTGAACGCCCGTTGCACATGTGTTTTAATCCACCTTATGGGGAGCGGTTGGACCGTTCCGACCTAGATTCGGATTTTGATGTGGAGGAATTTTATGCGGATATCGGAGATACTTTAAAACAGGGATATCCTGGAACTAATGCTTGGTTCATTACCTCTAATCTACAGGCTTTAAAATTTGTGGGATTACGTCCCTCTAGAAAAATAAAAGTCTTCAATAGTCATTTAGAATCGCGATTGGTACAGTATGTCATGTACGAGGGAAGTAAAAAAGCGAAATACAACAAACAGGATTAAGGTATGACTTTGAAAAATAAGGCACTGTTATTTAATTTTATCGGATTCGCCGTACTTTTTCTTGTAGCTCGGTTTACTCTTGCCTATTTTTTAGAACTCCATAGATTGTTACTTGCACTTTTATAAGCCGTTATCGCCACGGTATTGGCTCCTAAATTTGCCGTGGTACATGCCGAGGGTCGGCGTTTGGTGATGAAGTGGATATTCTTAAAAGGTGTAAAAGAATTATAAGCTATTTTTCTTCGTTTTCAAGTTCCTCTATTTTTTTCTTTGCCCTGTTTTTCTTCTTATACAGAGGCAGAAAATAGGATATGGAATAGTTGTAACCTACACCAAATTTACTATCCCAGGTGACCTTATTAAATCCCGGAACCCATAAAAGAGGAAAGCGGCCATCCTGCGCATCTGTAAAAAGAAAACCCAAGCGTATACTTGCACCTAAAAAAATATTTGAAAATAATTCTATTTTAGTTCCGAATAGTGCTTCTATCCAGGCGGCATTGAGACCGCTAAACTGTTCTGGTTCATTTGAGCCTGGCGCAAAACCCTCGGGGTTCCAGTACCGGTTAGAGTCAAAAAGTTGATAATTGTTCAGAGTGTTCTCAAATGTGCTAAAGGCAAGTCTAGCTCCCATAAAAACTGAGTTCTGTTCTCCGTACCAGTTCGCATAGGTATTATTGTCCACCCCAACTTTTATATAGCTACCCGATGTCGTAAAGTTGTAAAGGTCTTCTTGTTTGGTTCTTTTTTCGTTTCCGAGTTCAGCAGCAATGTATAGTTTTTGGGTAAGCCTATAATCGGCAACAATTTCAAAACCCGTATAATTATCATCTAAACTGGTTAAGATCAGCCGGCTTAAATCTATACCTGCCCGCAGACCATAGGATTGCTCGTACACCACAGTATCTTTTGGCTTTGTATCAATAGGTTTGCTCTGGCCAAAAACCGTTATAAAGCTGAAGAATAAAAAGGTGCTAATGAAAGATTTTGACATGTGTAGAGTCTGCGTTAATAATCTGGGTCTGCGTAATTTCTATTCCTTGTATCCAATTGTCCGTGTCAGTCGTTAAATTTGCATCTAGGTTATCATAGTTGATAACAAAACCGCAGGCACGGGATTTAAAATCTTCTAATCTGGAATACGAAAAATTTACCGTGTCAATATTCCCTGTTTCTGCGCCATTATCGTCCGAGGCAGAATTGGAAATGAGCAAGAAATTCGTGGTATCCTCTGCAGTCTTTAAAGGAATGGTTATGGTATTTAGATTAGACCTATCTGCAACCGTGTTTACGGTTACGGTTTGCCCTTGTCCTACGACTCTTAATGCCGTTACGTTCTTTAGTGCGGTAGTATCATCAATATTGAAGAATTCTATAACCATTAAAGGCGTATCTCCCTCCACACAAATGTCATCTTTTTCGCAAGAAGCAAAAGCAATAAAACAAAGCAGCGTAAAAAAAGCTATTCTAAAAATTTTCATGCTATTTTTTCTTTTCTAAAAGTACAACATTTTCTACGTGGTGCGTTTGTGGGAACATATCCACGGGTTGCACTTTAGTTACATCATACAGCTTTTTCATGAGTGCCAAATCCCTAGCCTGTGTAGCCGAATTACAGCTTACGTAAACTATTTTGTTTGGAGCAATAGTTAGTATTTGTTGTACTACGTCTTTATGCATACCATCTCTAGGTGGATCAGTAATAATAACATCGGGAATACCATTTTCAGCGATAAACGTTTCATTAAAAACATTTTTCATATCACCTACGAAGAAATCTGCATTAGTAATATTATTTCGCTCTGCATTTTCTTTTGCATCCAAAATTGCTTCAGGAACAGCTTCTATACCTACTACTTTTTTTGCCTTTTTTGAGATGAACTGCGCTATAGTACCTGTACCCGTGTACAGATCATAAACCAGTTCATCACCCTTTAAGCCAGCAAAATCCCTAGTAATCTTATAAAGTTCGTAAGCCTGTTCCGAATTGGTCTGATAGAAAGACTTCGCATTTATCTTAAACCGTAAACCTTCCATTTCCTCAAAAATATGGTCCCTTCCCTTATAACAGATAATATCTTGGTCGTAAATTGTATCGTTCTGTTTTTGGTTGATTACATAAAGTAACGCCGTTATTTGTGGAAAGGTCTGCGAAAGGTGATTCAAAAGCAGATTTCTTTTTGCTTCATTATCCTCATAAAACTGAATCAATACCATAATTTCTCCCGTAGAAGACGTGCGTATCATTAAAGTACGCAACATCCCGTATTGATTTCTTGGATTAAAAAATGTAAGCCCTTTCTTTTGGGCAAAATCCTTGGTTTCTAATCTAATAGCATTTGAAGGGTCCTCCTGTAGATGACATTTTTTGATGTCTAGAATTTTATCCCACATTCCGGGAATATGAAAGCCAAGTGCATTCTTGTCTTCAAAAATAGTATCCGACTGTAATTCCTCCAGTGTTAGCCATCTGCTGTCAGAAAAGGAGAATTCCATCTTGTTGCGATAGAAATATTTTTTTTCTGAACCTTTTATGGGTGTAATTACCGGAAGCTCCAAGTGACCTATTCTTTTTAGGTTGTTCTCAACCTCTTTTTGTTTGTAGAAGAGCTGATGTTCATAGCCCATATTCTGCCATTTACACCCACCGCATACACCAAAATGTTTGCATTCTGGTTGTACTCTTTTATCGGATTTGGTATGGATGGCCGTGGCCGTTCCTTCAAAATATGCCTTTCGTTTTTTGGTCGTTTGGACATCAACAACATCACCAGGAACGGCATTGGTCAAGAAAATTACGCGTCCGTCAGGAGCTTTACCTATAGTTTTTCCCTTAGCACCTGCATCCAGTACCTCAACATTTTCAAAAACCTGACGTCTCTTATTTTTTCGCATTGAACAAAAATAGCAATCACTATAGATATGTAGCGGGTTTTAAGAGAATAATAACTCATAATTTAAGTTGTGCAATAACCTGATTTTAGATTTTTTGAAGATAAAAATGGGAACGCTTATAAAGCGTTCCCAAAAAAACCTAACCTATTCCTTGTATATTATTTACTATTGAATTTTTCTAGAATTTTGCCCATTTGTTTACCTGCGGCTTCTCTACCTCCTAGTCCAAAGGATAGGGCTACCGTCACGGCTATGGTACCCAAGGTGATACCAAACGCCATGTTAATAATGTCATCTGCCATACCCATTGTCTTTAGGCCCATTGCCAAGAATATAGCTAATATTGCCGTTCGGATTATTGATGCCACAAAACCATTGGATTGATTTTTACCGAAGGCATTTTTAGCCATGATACTTACCCAATTACCAATGAGAATAATAACGAGTCCAAATAAAATTTTACCCGATAAAGCCGTAACCGTTTGTATAATCTCTGTGAGTTGAGCAAATTCTAATTTTTCCAATGCTGTCAACAGGCCAAAAATAATGATGAAAAAGTAAGCAATGTTGGCTATAGTTTTAGATAGGTCCGTATTTTTTGTCATATCTCCTAAGTGAAGTTGACCAACTAGTTTATTCAAATTCATTTTATCCAAAATGTCTCTAACCATCTGTGAGATAAACTTTCCACCAACGACAAATAGAATTAAGATAAATGCGGCTAAAAGCACCTTGGGGACCGCACTGAAGAATTGTGTAAGTATTGCTGTTGCAGGCTCCGAAATGGTATCCATATTCAGGATATTCAATGCCGAGATAAGGAGTGGGATAAAGATAAATATGAATACTACTTTCTTAAGGATGCCCACCAAATCAAAACCTTCTGAAATACCAAGTTTAGGAAGAAATGATTTAATGGTATCGCCAGAGAGACCTACAAGCTCAGAAACCATGGTGGCCAACATATAACCAATATAACCAACTAATCCGGCTCCGATTATATTTGGGATATAGGCCAGGAAGCCATTAAGTAGATTTTTTACTGGATCAAGAACGCTTTGCATACCTAACTTTTCAAGAACTAGGGTAAACACAAATATCATGGCTAAAAAATATACGAGCTTACCAATAAACTTGGATATCGTTATTTTATCACTTTTAATTCGTTCATCGATACCACTTTTTTTAATCAATCTGCAGATGATACGTTTTAGGAAACCTGCTATGAACCACCCTATAATCAATATTAATAGTGCTCCCAATGTGCTTGGCAAAAAATCTCCTGCTGAATTACTTATGCTATTAAGCATGTTTTGAAATACTTCCATCTTACTATTTTTAGTGTTAGTGTTCTAATTAGGACACCTAATTGATACAAAAGGTCACTACTATTGCAAAACTTTATAATCTCAAACCGTAGGGAGAAACATATTCTTAAGGCAAATTTTATTAATTTCGCAGCTCTACTAAGGATGATTTCTCTCCTACGCTGAATTTTCTCCCGACGGTTCGGGATTTGAAAGGATAAAGGTACAGAAGGAATGGTTATTTTATTTTAATTTAAATTTTTATTAAAATGGCTGTTTTAGAACAATTAACATCGCAGCAAGCAATTGAATTAGAGAACAAACACGGGGCGCACAATTACCACCCACTGCCCGTAGTTTTAAGTAGAGGGGAAGGCGTTCATGTTTGGGACGTAGAGGGAAAAAAGTATTACGATTTTCTTTCGGCTTATTCAGCGGTAAACCAAGGACACTGTCACCCTAAAATAGTGGGAGCCATGACTAGGCAAGCAGAAACACTTTCATTGACTTCGAGGGCATTTTATAATGATATGTTGGGAAAATACGAGAAGTATGCCACCGAAACGTTTCATTTTGATAAGCTTTTGCCTATGAATACTGGAGCCGAAGCCGTGGAAACTGCACTGAAGATATGTAGAAAATGGGCTTACGAAAAGAAAGGCATTGCGGAAAATAATGCCCAAATCATTGTATGCGAAAATAATTTTCACGGACGTACTACAACTATTATTTCCTTCTCTAACGACCCTGTTGCACGTAAGAATTTTGGGCCGTATACGGACGGATTTATCAAGATTGCATATGACAATCTAGCTGCTCTTGAAGATACTCTAAAAAGTAATCCGAACGTCGCAGGATTTATGGTCGAACCCATACAGGGCGAAGGGGGCGTATATGTTCCATCTGAAGGATATTTAAGTAAAGCAAAGGCCCTTTGTAAAAAATATAACGTACTCTTAATTGCAGATGAAGTGCAGACCGGTATTGCTAGAACGGGGCGTCTGTTGGCCACATGTGGTAATTGTTCCTGTAGCGACAAGCACTGTAGCGGAACTCCGGAGGTAAAACCTGATATTCTCATCCTTGGAAAAGCATTGTCCGGTGGGGCCTACCCTGTTTCTGCGGTTTTAGCCAATGATCCTGTAATGGAAGTGATTCGTCCTGGCAATCATGGAAGTACTTTTGGTGGCAACCCCATTGCCGCCGCTGTTGGTATGGCCGCTTTAGAAGTGGTGAAAGAAGAAGAGTTGGCACAGAACGCTTCTGAATTGGGAGAACTATTCAGGGAAGAACTAAATAAGTTTATACCGTCTTGCGATTTGGTACTTAGTGTACGTGGAAAGGGACTTTTAAACGCTATCTTAATCAACGATACCGAGCAAAGTTCTACGGCGTGGGATATTTGTATGGCTTTAAAGGAGAATGGGTTGTTGGCCAAGCCAACGCATGGAAACATTATTCGTTTTGCACCTCCTTTGGTGATGACCAAAGAGCAATTATTGGACTGTGTCGCTATTATCCAAAGGACATTGGAAGAGTTTAAATAAACACTATAGGATATTTTATTTTGATTATAAAAAAAGTCCCGTTTCAAAACTGAAACGGGACTTTCTTATGATAATGGCATCAATAATTATTGAAAACCTCCTTCAGAAGCTGCGGAATATATGATGGCACCTATTGCGCCAAAATAAATTATCCCTAAGATAAGATACACCCCAGCAATACCTAAACCAATATAGGATAGAATCCTGCCAGTTTTAACATTGTCATATCCGGAGTAGGCCTCCCTATCCAATTGATACGCTTGTTCAGCTTTCCTTGCACTACTTAGTCCTATAAAACTAAAGATAGCGCCAAAAGGGCCACAACAGAAAATAGTCAGGACTATGGATAGAATTCCGAATGTTAGGGCATTACTTGCTTCAGGAAGGGGTTGATTCATGAATTAATAGATTATTCTATTCCTAATTGTTCTAAAAGCTCACGAGACTGTTCGATTTGCGCATCCCACCCTGTTTGATAAATGGTCCATGCATTCATTATGAAATAAATTAATCCCAAAATCAATACAATAATGGAAATAATTTTCACAGTCTTTAAGGTACTATAATTTGAGTAATCCTCAGGATTTTCTTTGTACAACTTTTCGTCCTTACTTACAAGAAATAGGGCAATTCCACCCAGTATGATTCCAGGCAGACCAGCCACGCAGCAACATAAAAATCCTAAAATTGATAATACCATGGCAATGGTAACATTGGGTAATTTTTGTTGTTCCATAAATTAAAAGGTTTAGTTAAATGAATTTTAATATGTAATTGATTAATAAAGTGCCAACAGTGGTCACCATGAGTACTAGTGAAATTGTATTGGAGTTTTTAAAATTGAAAAATTTGTCTGCCGCCAAAAAAATAAATAATAATAACATGGGATAAATGGCCGGATACATTTCAAAAGCGGCCCCAAACTCTCCACGTGCCAAATGTAGAAGTGATCTTTGAATACCGCATCCGGGACAATCAAAACCAAAAAGTTTTTTGGTAAAACAGGGTAGCATATAGTTTTCTATGCCTAGAAAAAAAATAAAAGCTAAATACCTCATTAGGTCGTTCTCAAACTCAAGCAGAAAAATACCATTATTTTTGTGGAATTAAAATAAATTCATGTCAGATTTTCAAATAGGAGATAGGGTAGAGGCCGTAGACGATGTCGTAAAGGGTTTTATTACTCAGATAGACGATAATACCGTAACCGTGGATACCGATGACGGATTTCCCTTAAGTTTTGATAAAGGGGAGTTGGTTAAGATTGCCGATGATATTAAGGTCAGTAACTACGAAGTAGCACAAGTAAAAAAGGAAAAAGAAGAACCTAAAAAGAAAAGAGGACCAATACCAAAACCAAAAGAAAGGAATTTACCAAAAATGGAAGTGGACCTTCACATTAATCAATTGGTTAAAAATCCTAAGAATATGGGAAACTATGAAATGCTTAACCTACAAATGGATACCGCCAAAAGACAGTTAGATTTTGCGATAGCCAAACGCATTCAAAAAGTTGTATTTATTCACGGTGTAGGAGCAGGGGTCTTAAAAGAAGAATTGCAGTACCTCTTTAGAAAGTACGATAATATCAAATATTATGATGCCGATTATCAAAAATATGGGCTAGGTGCCACAGAGATATATATTTATCAGAATGCTTAGAAACCTGAGTTAAAGCGAAGTGGTTACGGTACCAAATTCGTTAATTTCTAGATTGGTGATTCTACTGCCGTTTTCCGCTACAAACGAAATACCGCTGAGTCTTATGGTATGTACAAAAGTGTCTCCCTCACCAGCTACCGTGGTAATGAAAATTTGGCCGTCTTGGGCCCCTATCTCTTCTATAACGCTAGGTGTTAAAGGAGGTATCGCGTCACAGAAGTAATTATTAGAAACATTATCTGAAAAAATACGATACGTAATTTGGGTAGCGGAAGGTACTTGGCTTGTTATATCCGTAGTAGTTATTTCGTTTTTAAGTAGGTTACTTGGTAATTCAATAATCAATGCCTCATCACCATTAATTTTAAATAACAGATTTTCAGCGTTTACGACCACGGTTTCGCAAAACTGAACCGTCTCAATACTATCAAAATCAACCGTTTCTATTTGAAGGTCACCGTCATTACAGGAAAATTGAATTAAAGCGATTGCAAAAAGCAGGTATTTCTTCATCCTTCAAATTTAAATTAAATATTACATATGCCTCTGACCATAGTCATTCATTTAAGTGCAAATTAACTTAATTTGGATTATTTTTGAGGATTATTTATTTCAGATTAGGTTATCATGAGAAATGTTTACTTAGACAATGCGGCTACCACTCAGGTTCGTGAGGAGGTAATCGTAAAAATGCAAGATGCACTGGCAAATTCCTATGGCAACCCGTCTTCTACACATAGTTACGGCAGAACTGCCAAAACGGCCATAGAAAGTGCCAGAAAGACCATTGCCAAGTACTTAAATGCCCAACCATCTGAGATAATTTTTACTTCTGGAGGTACGGAAGCCGATAATATGATTTTGAGGTGTGCCGTAGCGGATCTAGGCGTTAAGACTATTATTACTTCCAAGATTGAGCATCATGCGGTATTGCATACGGTAGAGGAACTGGCGCATAAAGGTCTTGTAAATTTGTCTTTTGTGCAACTTGATGTGTTTGGCAATCCTGATAAGAACCATTTGGAAACCTTGCTCAAAAAGGACGATTCAAAAAAAATGGTGAGCCTAATGCACGTAAATAACGAAATTGGAAATAAGATAGATATTGCTGCCATCACGAAACTGGCCAAAGCTCATGATGCATTAGTGCACTCGGATACGGTACAGTCCATTGGTCACTATCCATGGGATGTAAAGGATGTTGCGATTGACTTTATGGCTGCTGCCGCACATAAATTCCATGGGCCAAAAGGTATCGGTTTTGCCTTTATAAGGAAAAATTCTGGCCTTGGATGTATGATTTCAGGTGGTTCTCAAGAACGCGGTTACCGAGCAGGAACCGAATCCTTTCACAATATCGTAGGTCTAGAAGAGGCTTTTGTTAGGGCGTACGATAATTTGCAGGGAGAACAAAGCTACGTCAAAGGTCTTAAGAAGTATTTCATAGATACCATTAAAAATGAGATTCCAGAGGTGAAGTTCAACGGACATTCTGGAGATTTAGACAAAAGTACCTATACCTTGGTGAATGCTTGTTTGCCCATTAGTGCTGAAAAAGCACTCATGTTATTATTTCATTTGGATATGAAGGGTATTGCTTGCTCTAAGGGCAGTGCTTGCCAGTCCGGGAGTGATAAAGGCTCTCACGTACTTTCCGAGATTCTTTCTGACGAGGATTTAAAAAAGCCGTCCCTACGTTTTTCATTTTCAAAATACAATACTAAAGAAGATATCGATTATACGGTAGGTGCGCTAAAGGAATTTACGCTTCAATAACTTAATTCTTATTTTTTCTGTCTTTTTTGCGCTCTCTTTCATAGGGAAATTTTCTTATGGCAAGTTTCATCATCCTATCAATAAGGTCGGTCGTGTTTTTTCCGGTTTTTTTGTTGATTTGCTTTTCGTACTTCCATAGTAATTTGCCAGTGTCCCCGTCACTAATTTTTACGCCGATACGTCCGTAATTGGCACCTCCGGAAAAATAATCGGTAAAACTGAACTCGGTAGGAACTCCTTTTGATAATAAAACATTGAGGTCCAAAGTTCCACTGATGATACCGTCCACGCCCAAAATCTCGCTCAATTGCTTAACGGTATACACATCTATATTTTGATAATTTATACCGTTTTGGCTCAGAATTGCTTTTGTGTTTTTTGTATTTTGAAATTCGACCGGTAGTTTTTTCTTTTTCTTGCGTTTAGAAAAATAGGTCTCAAAGGCATTTTGTACGGCATACCCCTCTTTTTCTTTTAATACCCCTAATTCTTCCTTAGAAACCTGGTCTTTGAGGTCTAGGTTGGTCAAAAAGGGTAAAATGGCCAGGACTTCATGGTCATCGCTTAATTCATCAAATCTGGCACTTTCATAAATATTCTTTTGTGCGCTAAGGTTTAAGCTGGTTGCGAGAAGTAGAAAAATTAAAATTCTAAGCATTTTTTTGGTTTAAAGACGTACTCTAAGTCTTAAGTTTAAAACTCTTGAGGTTAGGAAATTTGGTACGGCGAACTCATTTTTACTGTCCACGTCCCTGACCCAAGTATTTGTGATAGCGTTCGGGTTATTGAAAAGATTAAAAATTTCAAAGCCTAAACTAAATTCTTTAAAGGAATACAACCAATGGTTTTTAGCATAAGTTTTATCCTTTCCTGCAAAAATATAGGAAATTCCCAAATCAGCACGCCTATAGTCTCTTAATCTATTCTGAAAAAGATAGGGGTCGGCATTGTTCGGAGAACCACCGGGTACACCTGTCGTGTATACCAGGTTCAAATACATCTTTAAATCTGGAATGGTGGCGACATAATCTTGAAAAAGGATGCCTATCTTAATTCTTTGGTCCGTTGGCCTGGCAATGAAACCTCTACCATTCCTATTTTCCTCGGTCTTTAGATACCCTAGACTTACCCAGGATTCCGTACCGGGTACAAATGCTCCATTAAGCCTTAGCTCTGCACCATAAACATAAGCGGTTGCATCATTGTCTGCAGCATATCGTATGCGAACATCTTCTAAGGTGTAGGCGTTTACATTGTCTAGATTTTTATAATAACCTTCGCTAATTAAGGTAAAGGGTCTATTCCACAATAGAAAACTATACTCATTTCCAAGAACAAAATGAAGCGATTTTTGAGCCTTTACATTGGGGTTAATGGTTCCCGTTAGGTCTCTTAACTCCCTGTAGAACGGCGGCTGGTGGTATAAGCCTGTGGAAAACCGAAACAGCATATCTTTATCCCAATCGGGTTTTAATGCTATTTGTGCCCTTGGGCTGAGTACTACTTGCGATACTTTCTCAACGTTGGTGCCACTTACCGTCCAATAATGCGCACGAACACCTATATTATAGTAGAGGTCGTTTGTGTTCCATTTCTTTTGTGTTGCCATTTGGGCAAAGCCAGAAAATCTATTTGTCTTAACAAAATTAGTGGCGTTAAGACCTGTGAACGGTAACAATGGTGCATTAAAAGGTGTTTCTGGTTGATTGTTAACGAATGCAGGATTTATAGGGCGTACCGAAAATCCGGCGGAATCAATAAATTCAGATTCCCTAAATTGGTCCCTGATATCCTCATGAGTGTATTTTAGACCCCATTCTAAAACGGTATTCCCATTCTTATGAACGCCGCTATGATTTACATTGAATATCAAGGCATCCAAATCATTTCTAGTTCTGTTGAATTGTGAGCCTATTCCCCTGGCATTTTGAATTTTGCCTAGGTTTTCACTACCTAAATTACTATCTACATCTCCTAATTCGTAAGACGCTATTACATCGGAATATTCCTCCTCGGTCGTATGATATAAAGAGGTGATTAATTTTAGTGTGGTCTTATCATTTAAATAATAATTACCCTTGACGGCACCTAAGGCAGTTGCGAATCTATTATTTTCTCTACCCTCATAAAAAACAACTAAAGCCCTAGGCTCATCAATAGTACCAAAATTTGTTTCTCTTTTCAAAAGTTCGTTTCGGTAATTGTTTACGGAAAGGTTTCCAAGGAAATTTAAATTGAACTTGTTGGAGATTCTGTAGGTTAGATAACTCTGTACATCCGTGAAAGAAGGATTTAAATTTGCCGTCGTTTGTTGCGAGTTAACTAAAAGACTATTGTTTCTATATCTAACGCCGGTAATGCTGCTTAGTTTTTTATTTTTGGACATGGTTTCCAGACTGGCACTTGCTCCCAGTAAACTAAAATCTCCCTGAGCCGAGAACGTAACCGGATTCTTATACGTAATATCTAGCACGGAAGAAAGTTTGTCTCCATACTTGGCTTGAAAACCCCCAGCCGAAAATTTTACGTTCTGAACCAAATCACTGTTTACAAAACTTAAACCTTCTTGTTGCGCAGAGCGCACCAAAAAAGGACGGTACACTTCAATCTCATTGATATAAACAAGGTTTTCATCATAATTACCTCCTCTAACAGCATATTGGGTACTTAATTCGTTATTCGAAGAGACACCAGGTAAGAGCTTCAAAATATTTTCCACACCTGCATTGGCACCTGGTATTTTCCTGATTTTTTCTGGTGAAATAGAGAGAATACCACTTGCTTCTTTTTCTCCTCGGGGGGTTACGGTAACACCATCGACCTGAATAACATCATTTCGTAATACCGGATTGAATTCATAGGTTTCGTTCGTAGTAAGAATTAAATTTTCTAACCTAACCTCTTTATGTCCTATATGGGTAAAAACGATGTCGGTTTCCGTGTCGGCAGTAATCTGAAGAATGTAAAAGCCATCTTTATCCGTAGTTGTACCCAATACCCCTTCGGAAATGTTAACATCTGTCAAGGGGACGTTACGTTCGTTTAGAACAATGCCCGTTATTGCAGCGTTCTGAGCCCTACCATTAAAATGGCAGGTTATAAAAAAAAGTAAAAATAATTTACAAAATCTCAAAAGGTCTAATTTCTATAGAAAGGCGCAGTAAGTGTATTTTGGTTACCTACATTATCTGTAACGGTAACTTTAAGAACGCATTGCTTTTTCTCTAATATCTTATCGTCAAAATTGTAGGTCAACGTATTCTTTTTAGGTTCATATTCCATGAGTATCCATTCGCCGTTTAAAGTGGCACTATACGTATTTATTCCACTTAAATCATCAGAAATGGAAACACTGAGGTATTTATAATTATTGAGCCACTGTTTTTCTTTAAAGTTTTTGGTTTCGATTTTTGGTGCAACTGAGTCTTTTGCCAAGGTATATGTACCAAGATTACGAGTTCTTGCCGTAAAGGTGTTTCCACGCTTGTACGTATTTAAATGGCTAGGCCTTAACTTACTATCCAGTCTTGCGATAAACAATTGTTTCCGTTCTTCCTCCGTGTATTTAGCGGCATCGAAAGTGATGGTAAAATTACGGTGGGCGGGAACGGTATTGGTATGTATTTTAACCGTATCTTCCCCTTTCTCAAGGTCTAGATAAAAATCCTCGTAGAAAGTGTTGCTCGGGAAATAAACCTTTGCCGCGGTTAGGTCAAAGTTATTGGGTTTGTTGGCAACCACATAATAGGGAGTTTTTTTCAGCTCTTTTTTAATTTTCACTTCAGATTTCTTTCCTTCTACGGGAACCACTAGCTTAACCTTATTGCCTTTTAAATCCTTAATCAGTAATTCTATAGTGTAGCTTAGCCCTTCCCTAATGGCTATCTCGCCCTTGTTATACATTTCGCTATAGATGCCTAAATTATTGCCTGGAGATTTAAAACATTTTTGAATGCGTTGCCTATACTTTCCTAAATGGTCATAATCTACCAAGGTGTTGATGTATCTCGTTTCTCCAAATGAAAAAGACTCAAAGTCATATGCCGTATAGACCTTACCATTAACAGAAAGGGAAACGGAATAGACCCCATTTCTGTTCGCTGCCATGTCCTGCCTATCAAAACCTATAAAACCAACTCCTATTTTTCCTAGGGCCTCTACCTTGTCCGCTAGAAAACTACCATCCGATTGTTTTGAAAAATTAACCTGAATTTTTTCCTGACTTTGATTTACTACTGATGTATTGGAAAGCGGATAGATAAATAATTTTTCTAATGTGGGATTCGTTGCATCTGCCACATCTAAACCGTAAAGTAAGGGATTTGTAGGCTTTTCAGAAATACTGCTTCTAATCTCAAAATGTAAGTGCGGCCCTGAAGAACCTCCTGTATTGCCACTGTAGGCTATAAGGTCATCTTTGGAAACCTTAAGCTCACCGTAATCGGGAAACACCTCTACTTCAAATGATTTTTTTCGATACTGAATTTTTTTAATATAGGCCTCTATTTCGGGCGAAAACTTCTGAAGGTGCCCGTAAACAGATGTGTAACCGTTAGGATGCGCTATATAAAGAACTTTGCCATAACCCCATAAGGATACTTTTATTCGTGTAACCGTACCATCTCCTATGGCAAAAACAGGAAGCCCTTGACGTTGCTGTGTTTTAATATCGATTCCAGAGTGAAAATGATTGGAGCGCAATTCACCAAAGGTGCCCGCTAAAATTATTGGGATATCCAAAGGTGGCCTAAATGCATCTTGGGGATAATTTTCTTGGGCTTGTGATAAAATGCTCGCTAATAGGAGTAATGCTAGGATAATTTTCTTCATAGCTTTCTTTAGGTAATACGAAAATAATTAAACGCTATTAATTCTTGAAGATTGTTGTAGTCAATTTGTATGCCACACGTTTCCCCTGCGTTTTGTTTGATACGTATCTCGGTTCTAAAGATTATTCGTGAAAAGTATGGTTAAGTCTCTTACGAATGTTAACTTTGTGTATATCGCATGGAATTTAAGTATGGGCGAATTGATTCAAATAGTAGATTCCTTAGAAAACAAGGTCAGTAAGTTACTTCATAAACTAGAAGTGCTCGGTGATGCAAACCGGAATCTGGAAAATGAATTGATGATGATTAAATCCAAACAGGAAAACGCAAGCAAAACGGTGTCGGACTGGGAAGAGAAGTACAACTCGCTTAAACTTGCAAATTCTATGCTTGGCAGTAATACAAATAAGACAGAAGCTAAGCTTAAAATAAATACGTTAATACGGGAGTTGGATTATTGTATAGCACAACTTTCGGAGTAACGTTTTAAATACTATGTCAGAAAAGCTCAAAATAAAGCTTTCTATTGCAGATCGGGTATACCCGTTAACAATAGAGCCGTCCCAAGAGGAGGGTTTAAGGAAAGCGGCCAAGAATATTGAACAGTTGGCCAAAAAATTTGAGCAGAATTATGCGGTTCGGGATAAGCAAGATGTTTTGGCGATGTGCGCCTTGCAATTTGCCTCTAAAATCGAACAGCGAGGTATAGAACAAACGGAGGGAACCAAAGAAGCCGAAGAGCGGTTAAAAGCGCTCGAGGAATTGGTAAATGCCAAGCTTGCTCCTTAAGAAATACGTTCTTTTAAATACATTAAGTTACTGCCCACATTGGTAATACCTTTTGACGAACTCAACATTAATTTGTTTAAAAAGGGTGAGTTTAGATTGTAAAAGCAGGCCTTCTCGTTTAAGGATCCTTGATCAGTCTGTTAGCCCTAAACCTGTTTTCTGGAGTTTGTACAAAACTTCTCCAATGTGGGCTTTTTTATATAAATATTTCAAACTATGGATAGTACAATGATAATTATAGCGGGTATTGTTGGTTTAGCAATAGGCTTTGCTATAGCAAAATTTATGGAGAAGGGTAAGGCGTCCAAAACCATTGCAAATGCAAAAAGAGATGCCAGTAGAATTCTTAAAGAGGCACAAACGGAAGGTGATAGCATAAAAAAGGATAAAATTTTTCAAGCAAAGGAGAAATTTTTAGAGTTGAAAGCGGAACATGAGAAAGTAATCATCAATAAGGACAAGAAGATTAATGAGGCCGAAAAAAGGACTAGGGATAAAGAATCTCAGATTAGTAATGAGCTGGCCAAGAACAAAAAGCTAAACGCTCAGTTGGATAGTAGACTCAAGGATATAGAACAGCGGAAGGAATTCTATGAAAAGAAACAATCGGAGCTAGAAAAACTTCATAAAAGCCAAGTGCAGCAGTTAGAGGTAATTTCCGGATTGTCCGCTGACGATGCTAAGAACGAATTGGTAGAGAGTCTTCGGGAAACCGCAAAGACCGATGCCATGGGGTATGTACAGGCAACCATGGAGGAAGCCAAACTGACAGCCCAACAGGAGGCCCGTAAGATAGTTATCAATACCATACAGCGTATCGGTACCGAGGAAGCTGTTGAAAATTGTGTTTCTGTTTTTAATATCGAGTCCGATGATGTCAAGGGTAGAATTATAGGCAGGGAAGGAAGAAACATCAGAGCGCTGGAGTCGGCCACAGGAGTAGAGATTATTGTGGATGATACACCAGAGGCAATTATATTATCTTGTTTTGATTCCGTGCGTAGAGAAGTAGCGCGTTTGTCTTTACATAAACTGGTTACCGATGGTAGAATTCACCCAGCAAGAATCGAAGAAATTGTAAAGAAGACAGAAAAGCAGATTGAAGCGGAAATCGTTGAAATAGGCAAAAGAACCGTAATAGACCTAGGTATTCATGGATTACATCCAGAACTGATAAAAGCGGTAGGTAGAATGAAATACCGTTCTTCTTATGGGCAAAACTTATTACAACACTCTAGGGAGGTGGCCAAATTATGTGGTGTTATGGCTTCTGAGTTAGGGCTCAACCCAAAAATAGCCAAGCGAGCGGGACTACTTCACGATATCGGAAAAGTTCCTAATACGGAGACCGAGGTAGAAACACCGCATGCAATATTGGGAATGCAGTGGGCGGAGAAATTTGGAGAAAAACCAGAAGTCTGCAATGCCATAGGTGCTCACCACGATGAGATAGAGATGAAGACATTAATCTCTCCTATTGTTCAGGTTTGTGATGCTATTAGCGGAGCAAGACCCGGTGCAAGGAGGCAAGTGCTTGATTCTTATATACAACGTCTTAAGGATCTGGAAGAAATAGCATTTGCATTCAGTGGCGTACAGAAGGCCTACGCTATTCAAGCCGGCAGAGAGCTTAGGGTCATTGTAGAAAGTGAAAAGGTTAGCGATGATAAAGCTTCGGAGCTTTCCTTTGAAATATCACAAAAAATACAAACGGATATGACGTATCCGGGACAGGTTAAAGTTACCGTTATTAGAGAAACTCGTGCGGTTAATGTAGCGAAATAGACCTTAGAATAATCAATTAAAAAGAGCTAGAAATAGCTCTTTTTTTTATGCCTTGTTTTTAGTTTGCTCAATCCAAAGGCTTAGGTCATTTTTTTCGGAAGTGGTTAGTTTTATTTTTTTTCCTTTGGGCATTTTCTTCTTTATGAACACCTGTTTGTTGATATCGTAAGCCAAGCTATCCATATTCTCAAAAGTAAAGATGTCCACTCTCTTTTTTATAGCATGGCAAACGTTACACTTTGTCTGTAAAACTCTGAAGGCCTTTTCTTTTTGAATTTTTTCCTGGTCAACTGGATTGTACTCATACGCTTTTGGTTCAATGTCCAATACACTTAAGACAAAAAGTGAAAGAATATAATACCTCATAGCAAACGTTTATTACTTTTTTAATTGGTAAGGACGAAGAAATCTTTTAAACCACTTAAGATACTTTGCACTGCATAAGAGGCAAGAATAAGCCCCATAATTTTACTGATGACCGTAATTCCGTATTCTCCTATTTTTTCCTGAACATAATTGGCGGCAAGCAGTAACAAGCTGGTTAGACCAATCACTACCAAAACAAGGGCAGTTGTCAGGGCTTGTTGTTCTATGCCATAGACATGATTATCGGTCATTAATACTACGGCCATTATAGCTCCTGGGGAGGCTATGGATGGGATGGCCACAGGAAATATGGTTACATGCTTGTAATCCGAAATAAGATGCTTTTCCGTTTCTGGTTTTCCATCACCAAAAATCATGGTCAGCGCGAAGAGAAATAGAATAACACCACCTGATATCTGAAAGGCATCCAAAGAAATATCCATTCCTTCCAAAATCAATTGCCCTATCACGATAAAGAAAAGTAAAATAAAGAATGCTACAATAGAGGCCCTTATGGCTATTTTCTTTTTATGGGCCTTATCAAAGTGTTTGGTGGCCTCCAAATAGACAGGTACCGAGCCTAAGGGGTCTATAACTGCGATTAAAAATAGAATAGTGGTGAAAATCTCCGTCATGTTATTCTATTCTCTTTCCTTGTGTCGTAAAGGATAATCCCTGCTGTCCGTAGGTAGATATCATCACGGCTTCAAAAAGTGGGGTCGTGGTTGATTTCTTCTTTCCCCACTCAAAAATAAAATTGGCGCCCGTGCCACCTTTTTTGTCGAATTCTGCTATTACAATTTCCAAGGTTTCCATTTTATCCAAAGCAATGGGTTGGTCTACATAAGAATGGATAGCATTTCCTTTTGTATCAAAGTAATCTGCCTTTATAAGATATATTGGTTCCGTTTCACTCGTATTCCGGATACTTACGGTCGCTGTTAAGTCTAGTGCGGTATGTTCTGTATAGCTATAGACCTGAGAATATACGGAAAGGTAAGACTTGCCGTAATCCAGTGAGTCCGTTTTGGGAATAGTAACCTCCTTAGCGGACCAATCTATTGCTTTTAATACCTCTGTTTTCTTCTCAACGTTAGCGCAGCTCAGGATAGTTAGAACGAAAAGTAGACAACCGGCGTAAAATATAACTCTCATTGGATTTAAGATCATGACGGAATTTTACTAAATATAAATTATTCCTCTTCGTTAGCACTAGTACTTTCTTCCTCGGTTTCTTTATTCAGATTGTGCTCTAAGACATTCAACTTTTTAAGTTTTGCCTTCCATGAGGCCAGAGATTCCTTCTGAACTTCAACTTTCTTAATTACTTCCTGCACTATAGGATTGCTTTCGGAGGCATTGGAAAAAAACTGTAAATTGGTTTCCAATTGCCTTATCTCATTCTTGCTTTCATCTATTTTTTTACGAATAAAACTACGTTCATTTTGAATGGCCCTTTCTTGATTATCATCATTCTTTAGGCGCTGAATTTTGTTGCCGTACTTTAGTAAATCCGCCTCTTGAGCACTTACCCCTAATTTGTTGAAAAGGGCATCGATAATCCTATTAAATTTTTGATTGATACTTTTTTGCTTGTAAGGTACATGACCATAAGTCTTCCACTCAGAAACAAATTCTTTAATGACCTTCAGGTCGTCTTCTTTTTTACCACTTAACTGAAACTCTTTTAGGCGGGCCATACAGTCTTCTTTAAGCTTTAAATTCTCTTGCTCTTTTTTAAAGCCATCGTTCTTTGTGGCATGCAATCGGTCAAAATAGTGATTACAAGCTGCCTTGAATTCCTTCCAAAGTTTGTCCGAGTACTTTCTCGGTACATGGCCAATTTTTTTCCACTCGCTCTGGATTCTTTTCATTTCTGCCGTAGCAACATCCCAATCATCACTTTCTTTTAAGGAGAAGGCCGTTTCTAATAGAGCTCTTTTACTGTCCAGATTTTTCTGCTGCTCTTTCTTTAAGTTTTTATAAAAGGCGTTCTTACCTTTATTAAAAGCTCTCACGGCATTTTTAAAGGAAGTCCACGTATTCTCGTTATCCTTTTGAGGTACCTTGCCCGCCTTAAAGAAAGCCTCTCTAAGTTCCTCTAATTTTTTGATTTGTTGTTGGAGGGTGGCATGTTTGTCCGATACACTTTCAGATAGCGTAAGTATCTCCGCGATAATGGCAGTCTTTGTCTCAAGATTCTGTTCGCTGATCTTGTCCAGTTCTTTAAAGTAACTTTGACGCCGTTCATGTATAGTCTTGGTGGCCGCGCTAAAACGCTCCCAAATTTCTTCCCTATGGTCCCTTCCAACGGGTCCAATGTCTTCTTTCCAGAGTTTATGCAGCACTTGTAGTTCCCTGAATGCCCTATTTAAATCGGGTTCTTCAGCTAGTGCCTCGGCTTGTTCCACAATCTTAAGTTTCTCTTCCAGATTATGTTTAAAATCTAAATCCCGAAGCTCACGATTTATATGAAGAAAATCATAGAAAATTTCAATATGATGTTGGTACGTTTTCCATACATCATTATAATTTGCTCTTGGAATTGGTCCCGCATTACGCCATTTTTCTTGAATGTCCTTAAAATTCTTATAGGTGGTATTTATATCCTCCTCAACATTCACCAAACCTTTGACCTCTTCTATAAGCTCAAGTCTGTAGGCTAAGTTTTCCTTGTGGCTCTTTTCCAGACTTTTATAATGTTGATTGCGCTTATCGCGATAATCATTATATACTTCGTTAAATTGTCTCTTGGTGACAGAATTATACCTGAAATCTATCTCATTACCACCATTGGCCACAAAATCTTCTTTTTTCTGGTCAATGAATTCCTGATATTTTAGGTTGAATTCTTCGCGTATGCCATCAACATGCTTTTTGATGGCTTGCACCTTTTCATTTTTTACGAGTTTTTGAAGCTCTCCTACAAGATTTTCCATGGACATGGAATGATAGTCCAGTAGCGGAATTTCATGTCTTTTTCCTGTATCCTTATCCTCTGCATCTTCGGCATTGGTATCTTCAATTTCCTTGATTACATCAGGTTCCGAAGTTTCTTCCTCTTTATTGGCAACGACTTCTATTTCCGTTTCTTCAACAGTCTCAACTAGAGTCGCTTTTTCGACATTGTTACCCCCAGGCGATACGTTTTCTTCTCCAACTATGGATTCAACTTTCTCCTCAGTCGGCGCAGTCTTTCCCTCCTCAGCAGTCTTCGCTGGGATTTCTTTATCCATTTCAGGAGTTTCTGGACTGTTTTCCGTTACTTCGTTATTGGGCTCTTTTTCTTTGTCTTCTGACATCTTCCTTGATTAGGTTTTTACAAGATAGTAACAACCTTAGGAATGGCAAAGAATAAGCATCTTCTTTTTAGGCAGATGCCAACGGCAAAGTCCCCTTCATCAATACCAAAAAATTAGAAGTACCAGACCATTCGCTGCCTACGGGATATCTATTGTTCTAGTATTGGGAGCGTTCGTTCCAAATTTCCCAAGCTTTTTCTGCTTGAAGCTCTAGCATGCGAAGCCCATTGCAAATTTGTGCACCTCGCTTTTTTCCCTCGGTAAGGAACGCTGTTTGCTCTGGGTTATAAATAAGATCATAAAGTAGGTGTTTTTTGGAGATACCAGAGTACGGAATTGCTGGTTTTGCTTTAATATCAGGGTATGTTCCAACGGGTGAGCAATTAATGATTAAAGCGTTTTCATTAATGATTTTTGGGTTTAGGTCCTCATAACTTAAACCACTATTTTTTCCGGTTCTTGAAACAAATTTGAAGTTGATATCTAGTTTTTGAAGCACGTAGGCAATCGCCTTTGATGCACCTCCCGTACCTAATATCAGAGCATTGTCATGATGATTTTTTAAGAAGGGTTCCAGCGACATTTGAAAACCGTAAGCATCAGTATTATAGCCCTTTAATCCTTTTTTGGTGATTTTAATGGTATTTACAGCACCTATTTCCTTTGCAGAATCGTCTAGAGCGTCTAAATACGGAATAACTGCTTCCTTGTACGGAATGGTCACATTTAGTCCTTTTAAGTATTGTGTATTAGCATATAGTGCGGAGAACTCTTCAATCGTATCCAAATCAAAGTTTTTATAACTATGATGAGGTAAGTCCAAGTTTTTAAATTTTTCTTCGAAATATCCTCTTGAAAAGGAGTAGGAAATAGCTTTGCCTACTAACCCGAATTTAAACGGTTGTTTTTCTGTTTTTTCCATACCAATCTAGAAGTAATAAAATACTGATGCCTAAGATAACGAAGAATAGCGCCCACCACGTTTCCGTACTCGTAATAGTAGGCCAAAAACGTTCATAATTTGTAATTATCTCCTTTCCATTCGTGTCAAATACCAAATCACCGCTTTCGGTTGTTTTGAATATAGCTTTTTTCCATGGCCAAACCACGCCGAGAGATCCAGTTATGAACCCTAAAATTACGGCGGTGGTAACATGCTTAAAATGCTTTAAAACATAGCTTAGTATATGCGAAAGGCTAACAAGACCGGTAGCGGAACCTAGGGTAAAGACCACTAGGATTTTTAGTGTATGTATACGTTCCGTATTATCGGTAAAACTGAAATCTCCTAGTAGTATTTCTGAAAAAGTATCGTAAAGCGCGTTTACGGAATCTACTAAGAGCAGCACGTAATTGCCAAGTAGAATTAATATAAATGAACCAGAAAGGCCAGGCAGTGCCATGCCTGAAACACTTATCATTCCGCAAAAAAAGATAAATAATAAATTATCATTTTCTTTTGCTGGACTCAAAAAGCTAATGGCGATACCAATGGCCAGTCCAATGACAGCCGCAAATAAGGTTTTCTTTTTCCAATGCGAGAAATCCTTTCCTATATAATAAATGGAGCCTAAAATCATTCCAAAGAAAGCAGACCAGACATAGAGTTCCTTTTGCTCCAAAAAATAGTCTAGCACCTTAGAGACGCTGAAATAGCTTACCAACATACCAAATAGGAGCAAGCTTAAAAAAGGACCGTTGCAATACCTGTAAAAGCTTTTGAACCTTCCGTTGAATAGTAATTTAAAAGCTTTGATGTTAATTTTTTGAAGGGAATAGATAAACTCTTCGTAGAAACCACCCACAAAAGCGACAATACCTCCGGAAACTCCGGGTACTTTATTGGCAGCTCCCATACATATTCCTTTGATAACTAAGAAAATCTTATCGGTAAGGGAACGATGTTCATGCATTAAGCGAAGGTTCTTATTCTTTAGAAGCTACTTTTTCAAGTATAAAAATAAGAGAAAAACCTATGATAGCAGTAATTATAGCAAAGGTTAATTGATTATCGTCTTCAAATGCAAACGGAGAAATATTTTCATCAATGATAATTTCTTTCTTTCCTATTTTAATTACCTCCAAAACTTTTTTCCACGGCCAAATTTTATTCAAGGAACCTAATATAAAACCGGTGAGAATAGCAAGTGTTGCATTCTTGTAGTGGGCGAACATCCATTTCAGGACCCTAGCGAAACTCAAAATTCCAAAGACCGCTCCCAATGCTACGACGATAACTATTTTAAAATCCTGATTATTAACCGCATCTAGGACCGTTTTATAGGAACCCAGAAGTACCAATATGAAAGAACCCGAAATTCCGGGCAGTACCATGGCGCAAATGGCCAAAGCTCCGGAAAAGAATAGGAACGGAAGGCTGTCCGTGTTCGCGGAGGGCGGTAGGGTGGTAATATAGTATGCGGTGATGGCACCTATGATGAACAGTGCTATGGACAAGAAATTCCATTTTTCAATAGCCTTTGCTACAAAAATGACGCTCGCTAAAACCAGTCCAAAAAAGAATGCCCAGACCGGTATGGGGTGGTTTTCTATAAGCCAGGAAATAACTTTGGACAATGATAGTATGCTCAACATCATACCCACGAACAGCGCTAATAGAAAGTTGCCGTTCAATTGGTTCCAAAACATCTTAAAACCATCATTTTTCAAGGTTTTGAACGTGGCAATATTTACATTGTTAATTGAGGATATGAATTCCTCGTAAATGCCGGTTACAAAGGCTATGGTACCGCCTGAAACGCCTGGCACTAACTCGGCAATGCCCATTGCCATTCCTTTTAAGGTGATGTATAGGTAATGGATAAATTTTCTTTCCCCCATAAATTTAGATACAAGAAATCAAGATGCTTTTTTGTGGTCGGCTAAGATAGTCTTAACCCAGTCGGAATTGCCGTATTCTGGGAATTGTTTGTAAAAAAGATGTAGCTTTTTAGCGCTCTTGTCCAACTTTAGGGCATCTAGCATAGTTATTCTCGCATTGATAAGGTCGTTTAAGACGAGTTGAAAACCAGCTATTTTATAGATGATCTTGAGATTCTCAGGATAAAATTCCTTGCCTTGCAAAAGAATTTGGATGGCCGCTTGGGTATCTCCACTAATTTGAACGATGTCCGCCCATTTTAACCAAGTATCCAACTCATAGTTTCCTAAATCTACAACTTGTTTAAAGGAAAAATCAGCTTGGTCATAATTCTTGAGCGCCACATGAATTCTTGCCGATTTCTTCCAATAATTAGGATTACCTCCGTCAATGTTCAATGCCTTGTTGATGTAGTATAAAGCTTTTTCGTACTTTCTTTTTCTGATATAAAAATCTGTAATGGCCAACCAGCCCTTGTCCAACAAAGGGTCTTCATGCACGGTTTGATAGAAATAGTATTTGGACATATCGTCATTACCAAGCTTTTCATAACATTTCCCTATTCTTAAAAAAGCGTGTGATGTTGGGTCTTCGATACTTACCGTAGTTTCATAATTTTCTATGGCATCTTCATATTTGCCCAGTTTTTCCAGTACTTTTCCCTTTTCAAAATAGGCCCCGATAAAAGAATCGTCAGAGATGATTGCAAAATCAAAAGCGGTCAGGGCTTCCTGGAACATTTCCTTTGCAAAATATTGTTTTCCTAATTGGTGCCATGCCACTTCGCAGTAAGGGCTAGCGTCCAGATAGTCGTTCAAATACAGTATAGCACCATCATGGTCTTCTAGAAATTCAAAACAATAAATGACATTATAGAGCGAGGAGTAGTCTTGATTGTCAAAGGCTACACAGCGCATAAAGCTCTCTTTGGCCAATTTAAAATCGTCTAGGAAAAGATATTCCATACCCATTAGGGAATGTATGTCGAAACTATTGGTGGAAAGCTCCAATGCTTTCTGTAGTAAATGTATAGCACCTTGGTGGTTATCTTTTTTTGATAGGATATTTGCACGTTGAATATAAATCTCTTCGTTATGAGCATCTATATTCTGTAATTCGTCAAGATGTTTTTCGGCTGCCTCCAAATTGTTCTCAAAGACCATTACTTCAACGTTGAGAAGCTTCAGTTCAATAGAGGCGGGGTGTTGTTGAAGTCCAATTTTAATTCCCTTCTTCGCAAGGGATATCTTACCATTGTTCAAGTAATGATGAATAATATCTTCGAAATCTTCCGCATCAAAGAAATAGACATCATCTGTCTTAAGCATTGATTCAAACTTGGTTACGGGCTTGTCCGGTCTTTCGTTAGATTCTAACGCCATAGGAACTCTTTGGTTAAACTATGGATTTAAAAGTAAGTCTTTGAGACTATTTTTATATCCAATCGCATCCTATATTATTAACAAATTAGTTAACAAATTATTGTTGCAATTCTTCCAATATGGCTAGAATCATAAGACAACCTTTCTCAATTTCTTCTTCGGAAATGGTTAAAGGAGGGGATATCCGTACGGCTCTGGACTCAAATAGCAACCAAAAGAGAATGAGGCCTCTTTCTTTTGCCTTGAGCACGAGTTCATTGGTCAAACCTTCGTTTTCCATGATTAAGGCCAGCATTAAACCTTTACCTCTAATCTCCTTTATCAAGGGATGTGTTAACAGATGTCTAAACAGTTTTTCTTTGGCCGCAATGGCATCTATTAAGTTGGTATTAACGAGTTCCTGTAGGGTGGCCAAACAGGCCGCGGCTATAACTGGATTTCCTCCAAAGGTGGTTATGTGTCCTAATCTAGGGCTATTTTGTAACGACTTCATAATGGGGCCGTCGGTTGTAAATGCTCCTACTGGCATGCCGGAAGCCATACCTTTACCCATTACCAAGATATCCGGAATGCAATTGTAGTGTTCAAAGGCAAAAAGTTTTCCTGTGCGGCCAAAACCGGGTTGTATTTCATCTAATATTAGCAAGGTTCCCATTTCGGTACAGCGTTTCCGTACTTTCTCTAAATAATGGTTCCTTGGAACTATGAATCCAGCCCCGCCTTGGATAGTTTCAAGGATAACACAAGCTGTTTTTTCCGTAATATGGTCTAGTTCCCGCTCTATGTTGAAGTGTATAAAGGAAACATCTGGTATTAGTGGCCTAAATGCGCTTTTCCGTTCTTCGTAGCCCATTAGACTTAAACTACCCATGGTATTCCCATGGTAGGCATTATGGGCAGCAATAACTTGAGTTCTACCGGTATATCGCCTGGCTAGTTTAACGGCTCCTTCAATAGCTTCGGTTCCCGAGTTGACCAGATACGTGGTATTCAAATTTTTGGGAAGCTTAGACGCCAATAGTTTAGTATAATTTACCGTGGCGTCTTGGATATATTCGCCGTAAACCATTACGTGCATATACTTCTCTGCCTGTTCTTGCACGGCAGAAACCACCTTTGGATGGCAGTGCCCCAAACTACAGGCGGAAACGCCTGCTACAAAATCTAAATGGGGAGTCCCTTCCTTATCATATATATAACTTCCTTTTGCGTGTGAAACTTCCATTCCCAAAGGATGGGGCGTAGTCTGGGCCTGATATTTTAGGAAATCTTTATTCATGAAAGTGCTACTTTACCTTTTGAGGTATTTTTTGTTTTTTGGGGTCGGTAGCTTTGTTGTTGGAAATGTTGTTTATAGGGTCTGATTCATTTTGACTGCGCTCTTTTTCTTCGGCATCGATATCTATAGGATTGTCTATACCTCTGATAGCTACCAGTTCAATGTTGTTGTCGTCCTCGTCGAAAATACCGTTCTTGGTTAGGATACGTTCGTCACCACGCCAAACAAAACCCTTTAAAATTCTACTATTTTCGGGTAAATCTTTTTCAGGAAATATATCACCGTCAGGGTTGGTAAAAAAAGTAAGGTCTTCTATGTCATTGTTTTCCATAGTAATACGGATGGAACTGCAAATGGTTTTATCTATCCCGATAAGCTCATCATCATCGTTATACATATAGTAAATTACTTCAGTATTTTTTATGAGGTCTATAAGCTTTAGTTCGTTTTCAATGAATTTACCGAAAAGGTCTTTACCCTTTGCCTGATTGTAACCTTCCATGCTCACACTATCCAAGGAGATGACAAAAGCATTGTTCAGCACTTTAAGCGAGTCTAATTTTTCGGTTTCCAGATTAGATTTAAGGTGAATGCTGTCCCCTGTCATTTGATTTGGACCGTTCCAAATAATAGGATTTTTAATTAGTTGGGTTATGCCGCTTAATTCCTCCGAGTGTATAGAATCACACTTACCGCTCAAATCCTTCTTGAAGAACTTAGCATTTCTAAATGCCCGTAAGATTCTTGCCTCTGGTTTTCCGGTAATCATTAGGGTATCTCCATGAACATAAAGGGAGTCTAATTCCTGTACGGAAATGGAAACGGCTCTTTTTGTAGCGAATACGGAATCCTTGGCTTTATGCACTTCGGCATAATGCGCACGAATTATACCTTTGTTTATGGTATCGGTAACGGTGATGTTATTGGTGGCCGATGCGAACTCTCTCGCTTTGTTGAAATAGACACTGTCCCCCTCCACGATTCTATTGTTATAGTCTATCCTTGTATTTTTGATGCCATATCCACTTTCTACTTTGGTATCATAGAAACCACGTTCACAATAAATGGTATAGGTTTCACCAACAATGGTAGAGGGACCGTACATGTAGGCATTTTTGGAGGTGGTATAATAGTCCAATTGTTCCGAATCCAAAATATATTCTGGATTTTTAATATGGACGCTATCTAGAAATTGATACTTTTTGAGTTCCATAAAGTATCTTCCAATTTTGCTTGTAAGGGTATTGGCAGAATCTATTACAGTGCCATTATCTTGATAGTACGCCTCTTGCTTTTCACGGTCCATCCGTAGAGTGTCCGTACGCAGGGTCATATCATAATTGGTAAGTACCACATTTCCCCAGGCCTTTGCTAGTTTTATATCACCCTTGTAGTCTATCCTTTCACTTACCATCTCCACGGAATCCCCCTGTTTTAGAAGCACGTTTCCTCTGGCCTCCAGTCTGTTTTCTTTTTGAAAAAATATGGCGATATCACACCACAAATCTGCCCCTTGGTGCTCAAACTGTACTTGTCTTTCGTCCTTGCTAAAAATAGATGCTCCTGGATATTCTTTTTCGTTCTTGGTGAAATTTGCTCCGTAAACGATATTGATTTGTTTCGGTTCTTCCGTATTTTCCTGACTATACACAGAAAAAGAAAAGAAAACCAGAAAGAGTTTAAATAGAAGTCCTCTCAAGATTTATTTTTTTTCAAAAATAGAATAATTTTGAGCAGTGCTATCTAATTTGGGATAGTTTTAATATGCGTTAGTGTATAGTTCTGGGTCTAAGATTTGGTTTGTAAACCGTACCGAAACCCGAGTTGTTGGGTTCAAACGGTTCATCTAGGTGCACATTAGAACCATCTGAAGGAATTTCATGCGCTTTGTCCAAGGCCCAGAATATGCCGTTTAGTGCAATTTTGCGTACGACGGGGAGTTTAAAGTCATAGGGGTGCCCAAGCGTTGTAAAGAACACCTTGGCTTTTTTTCCAGACGACCCAGTGTAACTCTTGGTCCATGCTACGGGATTAGTCAGCGGAAATTCATCAAGCTTACCATCCATTTCATGTTTTGATTTTAGGGAATGCCCCCGTAAAATAGGCTTGGAATCACCGAATAGTTTCCATGCACCACCATCTACATGATATAACCAAGAATAGGCTTTGAACGAATCAAAACCTCTTAAAATTGGGTGCTCTTTCGCTATAGCCGATATTCGGGTTACAGGAAATTTACCATCATCAAAATGTCCATGATGCGTTATCCATTGCTGTCCAAAAACTTTTGTTGGCCATTCATCGTTCCAATATTCAAGGCTAGGGTCTTTATACTTGAAAGCATGCGTTGCGGTTCTGAAACCGACGATAGGCCTTCCCGATTCGGCATAGTTAACAATATAATCCCTTTCCTTTTTTGGCAATGTTCTGTACCTCGTGAAAATGACCATGAGGTCGGCAGTTTCTAAGGCTTCTAGATTAGATATATGATTAGTGTTGTTAGGATTTATTATACCTGTGGAATCCAAGGCGTAACATACGGTCACTTTAGCGTTCAATTCTCTCTTTGCTAATTTGGCCAGCATAGGTAAGGATTCTTCAGAACGGTATTCCTCATCTCCACTAACAAAAACAATGTGTGGCGCAATACTGGCTTTATTGTCTATGTGCGTTTGTTTTTTACTTTTTTTCTCAGCACAACAAGCCATTGTAAGCAGTAGGCTAAGTAGTACTGTTATTTTGTTACATATCATTGTATCGCTATTTTTCTAATGGATATTGCTTTAAAAGTTCATCCGGAGTATAGAAGCCTTTTTTGTCTTTGGTGGCATCCCTGATTTCCTTTACTTTTTCAGGGGCAATTACAGAGGCTCTATTGCCAAACGCATTTCTCACATAAGTAAGTACGGCGGCGATTTCCTCGTCGTTCAATAAACCTCTGAAGGCCATCATGGGTACTTGGCCATCATAATCATTGCCCATAACGCTCATTGGTCCGTACAAACCATTGAGGGCTAATTTAATAAGCCGTTCTTCGCTACCCACCACCCATTGTTGGTCTACTAAAGTAGGATAGCCCGATGCCTGCAGGCCTGCGCCGCTTTCTTGGTGACAGGTGATACAATAACCCTCGGTCTGATATATTGCCTTTCCTTTCGTAAATGCTTTTAGATCATCACCCTTTAAATGAGAAGCTATGAGTCCGGTGCCGTCCTCGGATAGGAAATTACCGGAAAGTCTGTTCATGGCAAAGTCATATGCCGGCTGCATCCACTCATCCAATGGATGTTCTTTAGCTGCAGCAAGAACTTCCAAACCATCTTTATCATCTAGCCATGATGCTGCGGTAATTGCCTCTAACCGCACCCTTCCATGGACGTCTGCCGCTGCCTCTTTAAGTAATGCAAGACTATTAGGTATTTGATGCCGCATATAGCGTAGTACCCTAACTGATGCCGACCTAACCTTATGGTCCTCTGATTTCAATAGGGCTTTAAGTAATTCTTCATGAACTTGATTAAGTCCCCAACTCACCCAAAGACCCTCCAGTCTATGGTGTTCGTAATTCTCGTCATCTTCATTCAGATTGCTTAGCCAGGTATTCAACTTGGCAAGTACTTCATCTTTGTCCTTGCTTCTCAATGCCCTTCTGGAGCGATATCTTGTTCTATACTCGGGTAGTTTTAAATTATTCAATAGTTCATCAATATTGGCTCCCGTTACCTTGGCAGGTTTTACCAAGGGTCTTGAGGGGTAGGTAATCCTGTAAATTCTGCCGTGCGCATGGTCTCTTAACGGGTCTCTAGCATTATGTTGCATATGACCAATAAGTACATTGTGCCAATCAACCAAATATAAAGAGCCATCTGGAGCAAATTCCATATCAACCGGTCTAAAGTTTTTATCGGAACTAACGATTAAGTCTTGCCTGTGTTTTGTTCGGTATCCTGTGCCGTCCTCTATCATTTGATGTTGTTTCATTCCCAAAAAGCCAATGGAATTGGCCAAAATCATGTCGCCCTGTACATTGTCCGGAAAATGACTGCTCGAAACAAACTCCATTCCTGAAGTAGGGCGCACTTTGTGGGCATCCTCAATTAAATCTTTGGTCAGAGGAGCGGCAACCCCGTAAATTGATTTTAATGTACTGGGCGTCATCCACTGAACGGTGGGGCCAGAAGTATGTAAAAAGAAATCCTGTCCCCATTCATCGAACGCTATTCCCCATGGATTAGGAATACTTACCTGCACTGTTCTATCCAATTTTTTCCTTTGGGGATTATATCTATAAAAACCACCGTTGGTTCCTCTGACGGGGCCATAGGGAGTTTCTACATTCGTATGTAGAAAAACGCCTTCCGCCATGTAAAATGCCCCTGAAGGGTCTGCACAAAAGGCAGATATGTTATGGTGCGTATCATGATCGTCAAAGCCACTTAAAATAATTTCTTCAGTATCTGCTTTGTCGTCACCGTTGGTGTCCGTAAGTAATTTTAAATTTGTGCCTTGGCTTACGTATACCCCTTCTGGTGCAAATTCGAACCCTAGGGGTAAATGTAAATTTTCGGCAAAAACAATCTGTTTATCGGCCTTACCGTCATTATCGGTATCTTCTAGAATTAGCAACTTATCGTTCGGACGCTTATCTCCAGGTTTGTAGTGCGGATAGGAGGGGAGGGTCGCCACCCATAGCCTGCCTTTGTCGTCAAAAGATAATTGCGCGGGATTAGCGAGGTCCGGGAACTCACTTTCAGAGGCGAATAATGCTACTTTGTACCCCTTAGGAACTTTTAAGGTTTTTATGGCATCCTCTCCATAGAGATAGTTTTTAGGATCATCTTTCCCTCCCAAATTATAGTTGGTTTCTACAGGAGGTAAGGTAGTGGTTTTAAGGTCTGCACCCACAACGTCATAATTGCTGTTCTGTGCTGCTGCCCAAATGGCGGAATCTCGTATGGCCGTCATTTCCCGTATCTTTTTAATTTCATAAGGATAGTTGTCCAGACCATAGGGAGCGTGCCTTCTACCGTAAACGTGCACGCCATTGGGAACTTTATAATCGTTATGCCAGAAAAAGTTTTTTTCCTTAACGGAGGATAGGACAGCTGTTTTTAAACCTGTGTCCTCATAGTTGCTTTCTCCCGTTAATTCAGTGGCTAAATAATCTGAAAGTATTTGATATCCCTTCTCGTTCATTTGAAAACCGTCAATAGTAAGTTCGTTTTCTTGCTCGTACCATTGTAAAGACGGATGAAATACATCAATAAAAGCTACTTGATGTTTCTTACTAATAGCGGCTATCGTTTCGGTGTACATTTTCAGGTTTATGTTCGTTTTCTTTCCATCAGGCAAGTCATACAAATCGGATAAGTTTTCAAATGCTATCGGAGACACCAGAACTAATTCCGGAGAATTCTTTCCGTTGTAGTTTTGGTTTTTTGTGTGCGTGATAAAAGCTTCAAGTTCATTTTTGAAATTTTCAAGGCCCTTTTCTTCTTGAAAGGACTCGTTAAAACCAAAAAAGGCTATTATAATATCGGTCTTTAGTCTATTCAACCATTCATCCGGGTATTCAAAAACCCCTTCGCTACCTGAATTTTTGGCAAGTTCTGTTTGGAATTGCTCTGCATCGGGAAACGCCCATGGGGTATTTCTTGAAGCATGTGGTCTAAAACCAGGAGTATCCCCACCGTCGCACATATTTCGGATAGTTAAAGAATCTTTGGGAAAGCGCAAGTGCATTTCGGTCTCAAAATATCCGTAATTCATCATTCTTGAGCCTAAATTATTACCTATTAAGGCTATGTTTGCCTTAGGGGTCACATTAACTTTTGCTTGTTTTTTGGACGTGCAAGAGACAAGCGCGCACGCTATTAAAATCCAATAGCTATTAAAAAAATGGGAACTTCTAAGGCTGATTCTCATTGGTGTTAATTTACGATACGTCGATTCATAAAGCATACACTCCTTTAAATATAAGATAAAAAAGCCACCTATTGGTGGCTTTAAAATATCATCTGAATTTTTGTAAAACTAGTGAACGATAAGTTTTTAATGTGTTTAGAAGTCTCGGTAATCTCCAGCTAAATAGGCATTGGCCTCTTCTTCGGAGAATCTAGCTTTTTCATTATCCCAATGCAATGTTTTATTAGGAAATCCTCCTGCGATAACTCCTAGTAAAATAGTCTCCGTTAGTCTAGAAGCATATGAAAATGGTGCGCTACATTCATCCTTTCCGAGACAAGCATCTACAAATTGATGGTAATGTTTTGGTCCTTCAGAGGCATAATCCCTAATGGGTTTGCCCATATTGTTCGCTTTTTCAATAGCGGTTATCTCGGCTGAAATGTCAATATATTTACCATCCACAATTTTCTGAGGGAGTTTCATAAAATGGGGTAGCAATAACCTGCCTTTTTCTCCAATGAACATAGCACCTTGGTCCGGTAGTTGACCAGCTTCGGTTGTCTTCGTTTCTAGAGACATTTTATCCTCCATTGTGTCATCCTTATCATTAAAATCTTTGACCTTAGTACCATTGGCACCAGGTAATATAAGGTCCTCGTGCATGTCTGGAGCACCCGGACCATCGTGCCATATCCATTTTAAAGTTTCCGTGGTATATTCCGTACCTGGAAACTTGTAGGTGACATTATTGTTTTCCGGAAAACCAAAACCGTTCGGAGCCCTGCACTCATTCTTTATGGTTATGGGAACGTCCAAAGCCAGAGCGTTATAGGGCGTGTCAAAAATATGAACTCCCATATCGCCTAGTGTGCCACAGCCGTAGTCCACCAATTTTCTCCAATTGCCAGGATGGTAAACTCCATCTTTATAGGCTCTTTCAGCCGAAGTCCCCAACCAAAGGTTCCAGTCCAATGTATCTGGCACAGCGTCCTTGCCTTCCGGGACGGGTCCGTCGTAACCCCAATTTTTAGGTGACCAGGCCCTTACGGTATGTACTTTTCCAATAATACCTGATTGAATTAATAGTGTTGCCAATTTGTAATCATAGAACGAATGAACCTGTATTCCCATTTGAGTGACCAAGCCCTTTTCTGCGGCTAGTTTTTTCATAGAACGGGCCTCGGAAACATAATGCGTTAAGGGTTTTTGACAATAAACCGATTTGTTCATTTCCATAGCCATCATAGACGCAGGTGCGTGGGTATGATCCGGAGTGGATACAATTACAGCATCAATCTCATCTGACATTTCTTTGAGCATTACCCTATAGTCCGTAAACGTTTTTGCATTAGGATGTAGTTTTTTTGCCGCTGCTAAGTTATTGGAGTCAACATCACATAAGGCCGTAACATCTACATCAGCGTGAGATGAAATATCCCTTAAGTCTTCACCGCCCATATTACCCACACCTATATGAGCTGTTCGTAATCTGGTCAACTTTTTTGCCGCTGGGGCCACTTGTTTATCTTGTTTGCAGGCCATAATAAAGGAAGGCATAAGAGCGGTGGAGGACGCCAGTATGGCCGATTTTTTTAAAAATTCTCTTTTTTTCATAAGTGGCGGTTATAGTTTTTTAATCTTTATGTTTCTGAACCAAATTGGGCTAGCGTGGTCTTGAAAACCTATATAGCCAGATTTGTATTTTCCATAGTCTTTACTATTTTTCCATTTATCAGAATTCTTTCTTTCGTACCAATCTTCAGACCAGGGTACAAAAGATACTACCATTTTTCCATTTATCCAATGTTCAACTTTTTCCGGCGTGAAAACAATCTTGGTTGCATTCCACTGACCTACGGGATGAAGTACCTTGCCTACCGGGTTTGCCGCGTGCATGGCATAGTCAGAGGCTGTTTGTTGCAAGGGTTTCAACTCTTCCGGTTTGTCCGTGTAACCCAAACTTGTATTGTATGCCGTTAAATCATGGATTTTCGCATAGTTCTCATCGTCTATGAGCTGGTATTCCGGAGCAACTTCAGGCGGACTATCATATCCTTCTTTCAAATGATAGAATATTCCACTGTTTCCCCCTTCCGGCAATTTCCATTCTACATGGAGTTCAAAGTTTTCGAATTCTTCTAGACCATAGATAATATCTTTTCCTCCTTTATAATCTTGTTCAAGGCCTAAAGCGGTGTCAAAAGTGAGTTCACCATTCTTTGCCACCCATCCCGGAGGTAGGGTTTTCCCGTTATAGGCCCTCCAACCATCCGTACTTGTTCCATCGAAAAGTATAATCCATTCTTCAGTTTCGGCTACTGCGGTAGTTGAGGGTGTTTTGGTTTCTTTTTCATTCTTACAGGCTGTGAACAGTATCAGAAATAGGAGAAGCGTTTTTAAATGTTTCATTTTGTGTAGTTTGATTGATGAAACTTAATAAAAAAAATAATGGCGTTAAGCTTTTTTTCGCTTAACGCCATTTGCGCGGTGACCGAAATGATATGGTTATCTGTGTATGGTCTGTGTCCTGTCCGGGCCTACCGATACTATTTTGATAGGCACTTCCAATTCTTTTTCTAAGAAATCTATATAGTCATTAAGCGAACGGGGTAATTGCGCTGCCTTGGTCATTTTTGTTAAATCTTCATCCCAGCCCTCCATTTCGGTATATATGGGAGTTACATTTTCTGCTTCGATATTAAAAGGTAGATGGTCTATTTTATCACCTTTATAATTGTAGGCGGTACAAACCTTTAATTTTTTAAACCCGCTTAAAACGTCACCTTTCATCATCATGAGTTCGGTAACCCCGTTAATTCTTACCGCATATTTTAAGGCTACTAAATCTAACCAACCACATCTCCTTGGTCTTCCAGTGGTTGCTCCAAATTCGTTTCCTACCTTACCCATGGTGGCACCATCTTCATCGAACAGTTCCGTGGGGAAAGGACCACTACCCACCCGGGTAGTATAGGCCTTGAATATACCTTTAACTTCGCCAATCTGGTTAGGAGCTACTCCCAAACCGGTACAGGCACCAGCCGCAGTTGTATTAGAAGAGGTAACGAAAGGATAGGTCCCGAAATCAATGTCCAATAATGAACCTTGAGCACCTTCGGCCAAAATCTTTTTACCGGATTTTTGAGCTTGGTAAAGATATTCTTCACTATCAATGAACGTTAATTCCTTAAGCTCTTCTACCGCACTGAAAAAATCAGACTCCAACTCCGCCAAGTTATACTGGATATCTACATCGTAAAAGTCTATCATGGCTTCGTGCTTGTTAGCGAGAGAGCGGTATTTTTCTTTCCAATCACTCAATTCAAGATCACCGACGCGCATGCCATTTCTTCCGGTCTTATCCATGTACGTTGGACCAATACCCTTAAGCGTAGAACCAATCTTGGCTTTTCCTTTTGCAGCTTCCGAAGCCGCATCCAAAAGGCGGTGGGTAGGTAATATTAAATGAGCCTTACGAGAGATTAATAAAATGGATTTAATGTCTAATTTAAAATCTTTTAACGCATCTAATTCTTTCTTAAAAATAACCGGGTCAATAACAACCCCGTTACCAACTACATTAATTGAATTTTTATGAAAAATTCCGGAGGGTATGGTGTGTAAGACATGTTTTATTCCGTCAAACTCTAGGGTGTGCCCGGCATTGGGACCGCCCTGAAAGCGTGCAATGATATCATAGTTTTTGGTTAATACATCAACAATTTTTCCTTTTCCTTCGTCACCCCATTGTAGGCCTAACAATAAATCTACTGCCATTTAAAATATACTTGGTTAGTCGTTCGTTTTTTCTGTTTTATTCTTTGTTCCGTAAAAGTACAGCGAGTGCGTGTTGATTTTAATGTCGAACACTTCTTCTATCGTTTTTTTTATGGATTGTATACGAGGGTCGCAAAATTCCATTACCTCACCGGTGTCCGTAAGGATAACGTGATCATGTTGCCTGTCAAAATAAGACTTTTCATATTGAGCCTGATTCTTTCCAAATTGATGCTTTCTTACCAGTTTACAATCCAGCAGAAGTTCAATAGTATTATATAGCGTAGCCCGACTTACTCGGTAATTTTTATTCTTCATTTTAATGTAGAGCGATTCTATATCAAAATGATCATCACTTTCGTAAATTTCCTGAAGTATAGCGTAACGTTCTGGCGTTTTTCTGTGCCCGTTATCCTCTAAAAAGCTAGTAAATACGTTCTTTACAATTTCTTGGTTCTTGTCGGAAGCCATATGTATTGCGTTAATGTACAAATGTACATTTAAATTTTAATTCATTTTCTAAAGTCGACCCACTTTGTCGATACCGTTTATTTCCTTTAGGTGGCCGATCAGTTTCTGTAAAATATGATTGTTCTTTACGACCACGGTTATACGCCCCGTAAAAGTTCCGCCATCCGTGCTAAAGTTTAAGTTCCGCATGTTTACGTGCATATTTCCAGATATAACTTCTGTTATTTCGCTGACCAACCCAAGGTTATCTATGCCCGTGAGTTGTATGTCTACTTTAAACTCTTCCTGTGTTGAGTCTACCCATTTAGCACTTATGATTCTATAGGCATAGTTTGATTGCAAGGAAATGGCATTAGGACAGTTTTTTTTGTGCACTTTGATTCCTTCGGAAACGCTTACAAAACCAAAAACCTCATCGCCAGGAATAGGGTTGCAGCATTGAGACAGTTTATAGTCTAATTTTTCTTCTTCTTTTCCAAATACCAGCATGTCGTATTTGGAAGTTATCTCTTCTTTATTAACGTCCTCGGGGGCCGGCGTTCTCCTAATTTTATTTTTAAAGAAGCTTATAAAGGTATTATTGTAATTGGATGCAAAATTCTTAAGCATTTGATTATCAATAGAGCCCATCCCAACACGGTAGAAAAGGTCTAAACTGGTCTTTAGTTTAAAAAAGGTAACCATCTTATTCACCGAATCCTCGTTCAGGGTAATTTTTTGAGATTTCAACTTTCGCCTTAGCATCTCTTTTCCTTCCTCCGCGATAGACTTTTTTTCTTCCCTTAAGACAGATTTAATTTTAGACCTTGCCCTTGCTGTAGTTGCATAGTCTAACCAGTTCTGATTTGGCTTTGCTTGATGGGAGGTTATAATTTCCAATCTATCCCCACTGTTAAGAGTAGTATTAAGTGGCACTAATTTACCGTTCACCTTTGCACCGCGGGTGCGCATACCAACCTCTGTGTGAATGCTAAAGGCAAAATCTAACGGCGTAGCTCCTTTTGGCAAGGATTTTAATTCTCCTTTAGGCGTAAAAACGAATATTTCCTTGGAATATAGATTTAATTTAAATTCCTCTACAAAATCTACCGCGTTGGTGTTAGCGTTCTCCAAGGCTTCCTGCAGTTTGTTGAGCCAAATTTCAATACCCTGTTCTTTTTGATCGCCGTGTTTGTATTTGAAATGAGCTGCATATCCTTTTTCGGCAATCTCGTGCATGCGCTCACTTCGTATTTGTACTTCTACCCATTTTCCTTCCGGTCCCATTACGGTGATATGGAGCGCCTCATAACCTGTAGACTTCGGGGAGGATATCCAGTCTCGCAATCTTACCGGGTTAGGGGTAAAGTGATCCGTTACAATGGAGTATATTTTCCAAGCCAGAAACTTTTCGTTCTGCGCATCCGATTTGTAAATGATACGTATGGCAAACTTGTCGTAAATTTCTTCATAAGATACATTTTGAGCTTTCATCTTCCGCCGCATGGAGAAAATAGATTTCATCCGTCCCTTTATGGTATAGTTTAAACCTTCCTTTTTCAAGGAATTATCTATGACGTCCGAGAAAGAATCAATATAAGCCTGTTGCTCTTCTTTACTTTCTTCAATCTTATTTTTAATTGAGTTGTAAACCTCTGGCTCTGTATATTTTAAGCTCAAGTCTTCTAACTCGGTCTTGATGTTGTAAAGCCCTATTCTATGCGCTAAGGGCGCATAAATGTAGAGGGTTTCTGAAGAGATTTTAACTTGCTTGTGCTCTGGCATGGAGTCCATGGTGAGCATATTATGATATCTATCTGCAATTTTTATGATGATGACACGTACATCATCATTCAGCGTAAGGAGCATTTTTCTGAAGTTCTCCGCTTGCTGGGAGATATTCATATCTTTTTTAAGGTGCGATATCTTTGTTAGACCATCGACGATTCTTGCCACGGTTTCCCCGAACATACGATCAATATCGTCCAAGGTATAATCCGTATCCTCGACCACATCGTGCAGCAGTGCCGAAGCTATGGAAACAGCATCCAAACCAATTTCGGAAGCCACTATTTTTGCTACTGCTATAGGATGAAAAATATAGGCTTCCCCGGACTTTCTACGCTGATCTTTATGGGCATCTACCGCTATCTCAAAAGCACTACGAATAAGTTTTTTATCCTCATCCGTTAATGTTTGGTAGCTAATGCGCAGCAATTCTTTGTATTGCTTGGCGATTAGTTTATTTTCTTTTTCTATAGCGGTTTGTGTCATTCTAGATTAAAATTACCACAATATACGCTGCTATACAACAAAAACTAAGCCTTTAAATTCCTAATTCTGTCTATTAAAGGTGGGTGGGAATAGTGCATAAAAACATATGCTGGGTGAGGGGTGAGGTTGCTTAAACTATTTTTGGATAACTTCTTTAAAGAACTTACCAAGGGGAGTGCGGCAAATGTGTTTTTGGCGTAATCGTCCGCTTCATATTCAAACTTTCTTGAAAAATGGTTCATGAGTAAACCTGTAATTTCTGAAACAGGGCTGTAAAGAATGCCAAAACCTATTAAGGCCGCGTGGAAACTAGGCCTATTAACACCTATGGCCAAAGAGATATCCGGATTATTGATGAACAAAGAGAGTATAAATAACATTACACCAGTGAGTAGGATAGAGGTAATGGGATTAAAGATGATATGTTTCTTTTTGTAATGTCCCACTTCATGGGCTAGCACTGCGACTATTTCGTCCTCATCCAAATCATTGATTAAGGTGTCGTATAAGGTTACGCGTTTCTCCTTACCAAATCCCGAAAAATAGGCGTTGGCTTTGGTTGATCGTTTAGATCCATTGATTACAAAAATATGTTGCAGGTCAAAACCTACATTTTGAGCATAGCCCTCTATCTTCTCCTTTAAACTCCCGTTTGGTAAGGGTTCCTGTTTATTGAAAAGTGGAACTATGAGTTTGCTGTAGAATAGGTTAATGAACAGCGTAAAAACTGCAATTAGGGCCCAAGTATATAACCAGAAGTTTTTTCCCGCAAATTGAAAGAACCATATCACCAAAGCAAGTAGGGCACCTCCAATAATAAGGGTCATTGCCCATCCTTTTATTTTGTCAAGTATAAAGGTTTTGACGGTAGTTTTATTAAATCCGAATTTTTCTTCGATACCAAATGTTTGATAGATACCAAAAGGAGTGCTTAGAATGTCACTACCGATCATGATAATACCAAAAAATAGAAGTGCTTGGAGGATAGGATTTTCAGTTTTGTCCATCACAAAATCGTCTACCCATCCAAAACCCCCCAGCATCAGAAACAAAAGAATAAGCGTTAAGGAAAAAATCGACGTGAATATTCCAAACCTGTAGTTGATTAGTTTATAGGCTTGTGATTTTTGATATTCTTCCTCGTTATAAACATCCTTCAAATCTTCAGGAACCTCGTCTTTGAAATGCCTTGAATTTAAATAGTTTAAGACGGTAGAGACTACAAATTCAAGGATAAGTATTCCTAAAATACAGTAAAAAACGAGGGTGTTATTCATAGGTTGGGTTGAACTTAAAAAGAAAACGCCAGATTAGCTCTTTTGTTGTCATTGGCTTTTTCGCTGTCTTTTCGCTTCAAATATAAGTATTGCTGCGGATACCGATACGTTCATAGAGTCTATATGGCCCTCCATAGGTATGATGATATTCTGGGTGGACTGTTGTAACCATACATCGCTCAATCCACTATCCTCGGTGCCTACCACTATTGCCGTGGGGCCTTTGTAATCTATTTTGGAATAGTCCATGGAGGCTGTTAATGCGGCACAGAAAATAGCGATGTTATTCGCCTTTAAGAAACTTATAATCTCTGAGGAGGAGCCAGTGGCAATAGTACCTGTAAAGACACAGCCCACGCTAGAACGTATAATATTAGGGTTGTACAAATCTGTTTTAGGATTGGCAATGAGTACAGCATCAATATTGGCGGCATCGGCTGTTCTTAGTAAAGCACCAATATTTCCAGGTTTTTCTGGAGCCTCGGCAACTAAAATAAGTGGATTTTCAGTTCCCAGTTTTAACTGTTCAAGGTGGTGAGGTTTCCCTTGTACAATAGCAATAATACCCTCTGTGGTATTTCTGTATGCTATTTTATCATAAACCTCTTGTGAAACCGAAACCAAATCGGTTTTAGCATGAAGATCAATGTTCTCTTGAATGGTGGAAGCCGTTACTAACTTTTCGTTAAATAAGAGCGTATCTAAACTATAATTGCACTGTAGGGCCAGTACTAACTCCCTTTTGCCTTCCAATATAAAAAGTCCTGTGTTTTTACGTTCCTTTGATTTGTCTCGCAAGAGCACTATCTTCTTGACCAAGGTATTTTGCGTACTGGAGATATGTTTAATTTCTGGCATCGCCCGTAAAAATAATGGAATATGTTAAATATTTTAAAAAGTAACGACAGATGTTCTAATAAAAAATCCAACCAAAATGAAAAAAATAGTCTATGTAGTGTTATTTCTTACTTCCTTGGCTTGTAAAGAGCAGGTAAAGCCAGTAGAAAAACAAGAAGAGCAAAAAGAAGAAATAGTTGCCTTAAATGATTTTCCAGAAGCATTGAGAAAGGTCTTTGACGCCCACGGCGGATTGGATATCTGGGAGAAGCAAAGAACTTTGGTTTTTGACTTACCTAAACCCGATGCCAGAGAAACCCATACCGTGGATCTTATTTCGAGGAAAGATAAAATTACCACGACCAACTTTTCTATAGGTTTTGATGGGCAGCATGTATGGCTGTTAGATATGGATAAGAGCTATAACGGGGATGCCGTATTTTATCATAATCTGATGTTTTATTTTTATGCTATGCCTTTTGTTTTGGCGGATGACGGAATTAATTATGGTGCCACGGAGGATTTAGAATTTGAAGGTGTCTCCTACCCAGGTATACGCATCAGCTATGATAATGGTGTGGGCGCGTCTTCTAAGGATGAATACTACCTTCATTATCATCCGGAAACCTTTCAAATGCAATGGCTAGGTTATACCGTTACTTACCGTAGTGGTGAAGTTTCGGATAATGTAAAATGGATTCGTTACGCCGATTGGATGGATATAAACGGAATTGTTTTGCCAAAGTCAATAACATGGTACAACTACGAAGGTAAAACCATCAAAGAAGAAAAAAGCACGGTGACTTTTGAAAATATTGAACTTAGTACTAAAAAGAAGGGAGCTACTTTCTATCAAAAACCTGAGGAAGCGGCCTATGTGACTAAAGAATAGTTTTTGTTGAAGAGGATTAAAATTTAACTTAAAAAAAGGTTAAATCAATTCTAGAGAAAATCAAATCCTGAAATATTATAAGTACCTTAGAAGCTCTTGTGAACACAAGGGCTTTTATTTTACCCTAACATTTCCTTTTCTTTAGGAATAGTATTGATAACAACATACTCATCTAACAACACAATTATGCCAACTTACAATTTAAAGATTAATGGGAAGTCCCGAGAATTTGAGGCTTCGGATGATATGCCCTTGCTGTGGGCCTTGCGCGACCAATTGAATATGGTCGGCACCAAATTTGGATGTGGAATAGGCCAATGCGGAGCTTGTACGGTTCACGTGGACGGTAATGCTGCACGTAGCTGTCAGCTTACGGTCTCACAATTAGATGGCAAGGAGATCACTACTATAGAAGGTCTTTCCGAAGATGGTTCCCATCCCGTACAGGAAGCCTGGAAAGAATTAGATGTTCCACAATGTGGCTACTGTCAAGCTGGTCAGATCATGACTGCATCGGCATTTTTAGAAAGAAATCCCAATCCTTCAAGCAAAGAAATAAGAGGGGCTATGCACGGTAATATTTGTCGCTGTGCGTCTTACAATAGAATCGAAAAAGCGGTTGCGTTGGCAGCTGAAAATAAACTGACCTAATCTAAAATCGTAAATCATGTCAACAATAATCCCATCAAAATTTAGTAGAAGGTCGTTTTTAAGAACTTCCTCATTGGCTAGCGGCGGAATGCTTATCGGTTTTAATTTGTTTACAGCTTGTAAGGATAATGTAAAAATGCCGGTGGATATAGCGTCTTTAAACTATAATGATTTTAATGCGTTCATTAAAATATCCAATGAAGGTATGGTGACCATATTTTCTCCCAATCCAGAGATAGGCCAAGGTGTTAAAACAGCAATGCCCATGCTTATTGCGGAAGAGTTGGACGTACCCTGGGAACACGTGAACGTAGTACAAGGTGCTTTGGATACAAAGAATTTCACAAGGCAAGTTGCCGGCGGAAGTCAGTCCATTCGTTTTGGATGGGATGCGCTTCGCGAAACAGGAGCCTCGGCCCGTCAGATTTTGGTTAATGCCGCGGCGGCGCGTTGGGGGGTAGACCCATCTGAATGTACCGCAAAGCAGGGTGTTATCACGAATTCGAAAGGTGAAACATTAACCTATGGGGATGTTGCCAATGAAGCGGCAATTCTCGAGAGCGAAAGGGCCGCTAGTTATGCCGAAATTGTGGAAGGGGACGCTAACGAGGAAGCGATAGAAAAGATTGTTTTGAAGGACCCTGAAGATTTTACCATAATCGGTACGGACAGGGGCAATGTTGATATTGATAAGATTATTACCGGTAAACCTCTTTTTGGTCTGGATTATAAAGTTGACGGTATGTTGTATGCTACAGTACTCAGACCTCCTGCCTTTGGGCAAGTATTGGAATCTTTTGATGCTACCGATGCTAAGGCGATGCCCGGTGTTGTAGACGTTATCAAAATAGGGGATAAAGCTAAAAAATTATTAAGTGGGGAGCAGGTGAACTGGACGGCAAAATTGGCCCCAACGGAAAAAGTTGTGGTAATCGCCGAAAATACCTGGAGTGCCATAAAAGCCAAAAAGGCGATTAAAGCGGTGTGGTCAAATGGTACGCCATTAGAAAGCACAGCGGCACATGATAAAATACTTACGGGACTATTAGATGGGAAAGAATTTAGAACACTACGTAAAGATGGTGATGTAACAAAGGCATTTGCCGCTGCGGATATCATCCTAGAACGTACTTACGAATCCCCCTTTTTACCGCACAATACTATGGAACCTATGAATTTCTTTGCTGATGTGACGGACGAGAAAATTCATTTGGTAGGTCCGGTTCAAACTCCGGCGGATGCGGCCTCTACCGTGGTCGAATTACTCGGTCGTGATATGGAAGAGGTGCATTTAGAAATGACGCGAATGGGCGGTGGATTTGGAAGACGCCTGTATGGCGATTTCGTTTACGAAGCTGCTGAAATTTCGGATGCTATCAGAAAACCGGTTAAAATGGTTTCTACACGAGAGGATGATATGACCACGGGAGTCTATCGCCCTGCAATAAAATACAGAATTAAAGCAAGTGTAAAGGATGGTGAAATTACGGGATATCAATTAAAAGAAGCCGCTGTGAACGGTAATATGTACGGACTGATACCTAACTTTTTCCCTGCGGGTGCCATTGAGAACTATCAAGTAGATGTAGCAAGTTACGACAGCAATATTTCAACAGGTGCCTGGCGAGCGCCATACACCAACTTCCTTTCCTATGCCGAGCAGAGTTTTTTGGATGAACTGGCAGAGCTGACCGAGAAAGACCCTGTGAAAATGCGGATGGATTTGTTAGAAAAGGTAAAAGGCACCACTGACGACCGTATTCAGTATTCTGCGGAAAGATTGCAGGATGTGTTGCAACTAGCTGTAGAAAAATCGGGTTATGGAACGGATAAGGAGGGAGTTTTCCAAGGGATTTGTGCTTATTATTGTCACAATACCCACGTCGCTGAGGCTGCAGATGTGGTTATGGAAGGGAATGCGCCCGTCGTGAAAAGAATTACGGTAGCGGTAGATTGCGGAATAGTGGTGAACCCTTTAGGTGCGTTAAATCAAATTGAAGGAGGTGCCATTGATGGTGTTGGTCATGCTATGTACGGAGACTTTTCCTTTAAAGATGGCGAACCACAAAGTAAGAATTTTGACGGATATCGGTTGATACGGATGAACGAAACCCCAGTAGTGGAGACCCATTTCATTAAAAATACATTGAGCCCTACGGGGCTGGGAGAACCCACATTACCACCTGCCGGGGCCGCAGTTGCCATTGCGATTAAAAAAGCTACCGGTAATAGGCTGTACAAGCAACCATTTGTGAGTAATATGAATGCTCAACCAATTCTAGGATAATATGGAGGTATTATTTTTTGGAATTGCAAAGGATATCGTTGGCGCCTCACAAATGGCATTTTCATCAGAATCTGAAGCTCCGGAAACGGTTGGGGCCCTAAAAAAACATTTGGTGCATACGTATCCGGAATTTTCTAGATTAACGACTATGGCCGTGGCCGTGAATAGTGAATATGCCCAAGATAATGTACCTTTGAAAAGGAATGATGAAGTAGCTGTTATTCCTCCAGTAAGTGGTGGCTAATGAAGAAGCGAATAGAAATTGTAGAACACATTGATACTTCCCAAGTGTATACCGAGTTATCGGACCCGCACAGTGGAGGTATTTGTGTTTTTATAGGTGCCGTACGAGATTTTACCAAGAACGAAGAAGTTGTGGCCTTAGCGTTTGAGACGTATAAAAAAATGGCCTTGAAGGAAATGGACAAAATTGCCAATGAAGCTATTGAAAAATGGAAACTGAACAAGGTTGTAATGAAACATGCCGTAGGACATAAAGGTGTAGAAGAACCAGTGGTTATCGTGGGTGCGTCATCTGCACATCGGTCAGCATGTTTTGAGGCTTGCCGCTTTTTAATCGATACCCTAAAAGAAACGGTTCCTATCTGGAAAAAAGAAATTTTTAAAAATAAAACGGTTTGGGTATCGGCCCATCCATGAACAAGGCTGTGATAAATAGAAATCATGTTCCGTTATTTTGATTTCTGAACCTGTACTAGAGATATATGTTAGTAGACAATCATAATAGAACCATTAATTATTTACGTTTAGCGGTGACCGATAGGTGTAACTTGCGTTGTAATTATTGTATGCCCTCTGAGGGTATTAATTTTGCTAAGAACGATAAACTCTTCACTATCGAGGAATTATCAAAACTCAGTGCTATTTTGGTGTCGCGGGGTATCAATAAAATTCGTATCACAGGAGGCGAACCTTTCGTGCGGAAGGATGTCATGGTCTTGTTGGCGCAGCTCGCCAATATGGAAGGCCTTGAGGATATCTCCATAACCACAAATGCTACGTTAATCGGTCCCTATATCGATGAACTTAAGGAATTGGGTATCAAGAATATTAATGTAAGCCTGGATGCCATTGACAAAGCTACTTTTGAGCGTATTACGAGGAGAAATCAATATGATGTAGTTCATAACAATTTGATACGTTTAATAACGGAAGGTTTCAATGTCAGAATTAACTTTATAGCACTGGATGGCCAAAACACGCAAGATATTTTACCGATTTTGGAACTTACCAGGCATTACGATGTCGCCGTTCGCTATTTAGAAGAAATGCCATTTAATGGCGGTTCTAAGAAGTTTCAGTCCATTACTTGGGATTACAAACGCATCTTAGAACATATCAGAGAGGCCTATCCAGATTATTATAAGCTAATATCCCCGGAAACATCTACATCCATTAATTACAAGATTCCCGGTTTTAAAGGTTCCTTTGGTGTAATTCCTTCCTTTAGCAGAACATTTTGTGGCAGCTGTAATCGCTTACGAATATCGGCTACAGGAGATGTTATCACCTGCCTTTACGCTAAAGCAAGTGCAAACCTTAGAGAAATTTTGAGAGGAGCCAATTCTGAAGAAAGAATAAAGAATGAAATTTTAAAGGCTGTAGGTAGTAGGGCTAAAACGGGATTTGAGGCTCAGGAAAAACATAAAGACGTATTTTCCAATTCAATGACATCAATAGGAGGGTAATAATGAAAAGTTTATCACACATAAACGAGGAAGGTAATGCGGCCATGGTAGATGTTTCCGATAAGACCTCATCCGCTAGGGTGGCTATCGCAAGTGGCAATGTAACATTCCCTGCGAGTGTATTTCAAACACTTTCCGATCAGGATTTTTTAGGAAAGAAAGGCAGTATCGTGCATACAGCGGTCATTGCCGGTATACAAGGTGTTAAAAAAACGGCGGAGCTAATACCATTGTGCCATCAAATTAATCTCACAAAAATACATCTGGATATTGCCCCGGGCGAGAATCAGTTTCAAATTACCTGTACAGTAAAGTGTAATGGCAAAACAGGGGTAGAAATGGAAGCGTTGACGGGTGTTTCCATTGCAGCCTTAACAATTTATGATATGTGCAAGGCATTATCTCAGGATATTGTAATCTCTAGCGTGCGCTTAGAACAAAAAAAAGGAGGTAAAAATGATTTCCAACGCTAAAATATACGGTCTTGTACTCTCTGGAGGGAAAAGTACCCGAATGGGGGAGGATAAAGGTCTAATTTCCTATCACGGTATTGCACAGAGAGAATATTTGTACCAATTGCTCAATCAAGTCTGTGACGCCACATATCTGAGTATTCGGGAAAATCAAAAAGATGAAATTGCATCTGAGGTTAACACTATAGTCGATAAAAATGAGTACCGTGGTCCTTATAACGGTTTATTATCCGCGCATAAGGCTTTTCCTGATGTAGCATGGCTGGTATTGGCCTGTGACCTCCCTTTGATAGATAGGATGGCTTTAGAAAAGCTTATTGCCAATAGGGATGCGGACAAGATGGCGACCGCTTATGCAGACATTGAAAACCCCCTTCCGGAACCGCTCTGCGCCATATGGGAGCCAAGTGCTTTGCGTACTTCATTGTCTTATTTGGAAGAAGGGAACGGTACGTGTCCACGAAAATTCCTTATAAATAACGATGTACAATTGGTTTACCCTCAAAAAAAGGAAATATTACTCAACGCCAACTCCAAGTTGGAGTATGAAATGGCTTTGGAAAAACTGGCAAAGGGCTAAGAGTTTTACAAGTCATTCGCTGTAGTACTTTGTTAACAGAAAGCTTATTGTTTGGCAAGCTTAGCTTTTTTGCTTTTCACTATATTAGACAAATGAATTTTAACCGCTATTCAAGGCAGACAATCTTAAAAGGTTTTGGCGAAGAAGGCCAAAGAAAGCTCGCGGATGCTAGGGTATTGATTATTGGTGCAGGAGGTTTGGGAGTACCTGTACTAACCTATCTAAACGCCATGGGTATCGGAACTTTGGGAATAGTGGACAATGATAATATTACCCTATCCAATTTACATAGACAGGTCTTATATAATGAAGACACGGTAGGACAATCAAAAGCTGAGGCTGCCAAGAAACAATTAATAGCTCAAAATTCCAATACAGCAATAATCGTTCATAAAACATTTTTGGTAGCCTCCAATGCGCTAGAAATCATAAGGGATTATGATGTGGTGGTAGACGCCACCGATAATTTTCCTGCGCGTTATCTTATTAACGACGCTTGTGTAATATTGAAGAAACCTTTTATTTATGGTGCATTGCATGGTTTTGAAGGTCAAGTCAGTGTTTTTAATTACAAAAATGGCCCCACCTACCGCTGTTTGTTTCCTACCATGCCTAAGGCTGATGAAGTGCCTAACTGTAATGAGCACGGTGTGTTGGGCATACTTCCAGGCATAATAGGAAACCTTCAGGCACTAGAAGCGATAAAGGTTATTGCAGGTATCGGGAATGTGCTGTCAGGAACTTTGCTTTTGTACGATGGGTTAGCGCAACATTTCCAAAAAATAAAGTTTAAGCAAGATCCAAAAAATTTACGAATAAATGCTTTGGCAAGTAGCTATGATTTTACCTGTGAAGTAACAGTCAAATCCATTGCTGCTAGCAAAATTCCAGATTTACTTAAAAATAAAGACATCCAACTTTTAGATGTAAGAACTACTGTGGAGTATGCGCAGAATCATCTAAAGAAAGCCATAAATATACCTTTACACGAGTTAGAGGCTAAGGCCCATGACCTAAATTTAGGCCAGGTCACTTACCTCATTTGCCAATCTGGTAAACGAAGCCAAAAGGCGTTGATTATATTGCAAGAACTATTTTCTGAAAAAGAGTTTGTACAAGTGGAAGGCGGCATGAATAAGATAGATTCCTATGCAAATACCCATTGAAAGTCTTGTAGTGTTGTGCCTAGGCTTTTTTGTAATCGCCACTTTATACTCCGCAGTGGGTTTTGGTGGTGGTTCTAGTTATTTGGCATTGCTGACCATATTCTTATCCGGTTTTTTTGCCATAAGGTCCATTGCTTTGGTATGTAATTTAGTAGTAGTATCTGGAAGCACGTATCTCTATATTAAAAATAATCATGCCACTTTGAAGGATTTTCTTCCTTTTGTGCTAACCAGTATTCCTTTAGCTTTCTTTGGGGCTTCCTTTCGTTTAGAAGAAAATATCTTTTTTACGATATTGGGAATTGCATTAATTGTGTCTGCTTTGTCCTTGGCTCTTCAAACGTTTCAATTGAAGGAAATAGAAACAAATACCTATCCGAATCGCCTAAGTTATCTTCTTGGTAGTGGTATCGGTTTTTTATCCGGACTAGTAGGCATTGGAGGGGGTATTTTTCTAGCACCCATTTTAAATCATTTACGTTGGGATAAGGCTATAAAAATTGCCGCCCTGGCCAGTTTCTTTATCTTGGTTAATTCTGTTTCGGGCTTAATCGGGCTATTGTATAGCGGTACTTTAGAATTACCATGGATTGAAACCTTATGTCTGGCGGCCACTGTTTTCATGGGAGGACAATTGGGCATTCGCATGAGTTTAAAGCGGTTGTCCGCAAAGGGAATAAAACGTATTACCGCACTACTTATCTTTATAGTAGGTTTGCGTGTTTTAGTAATTAACGGACTGGAACTATAGTATGATACCATTTAAAGAAGCTTATGACAAAGTGCTTTCCTATTCTATGGATTTAGGAGTGGAAAAGGTAAATCTGATGAATAGTTCTGGTAGAATTTTAGCGGAAGATATAAAGGCCGACCGTGATTTCCCTCCTTTTAATAGGGTTACTAAGGACGGTATTGCCATCTCATATGCTGCTCTTGCGAACGGTGTTACCAAGTTTAGGATGGAAGGTATTGCCAGTGCTGGAATGCCGCAACAACGCTTAAAAGATGAAAATGCCTGCCTAGAGGTAATGACCGGAGCCGTGTTACCCTTGAAAACGGATACGGTAATTATGTACGAGCAGCTAACTATTGAAGATGAATGGGTGGTAATTAACAAAGCGGTCACTCAAGGACAAAATATTCATTATCAAGGAAGTGATACATTTCAGGGGACTGTGATTTTAAAGAAGGGACACGTTATAGGGCCTGCCGAAATTGGAGTCATGGCTTCTGTTGGTGCCGATAAAATAAATGTGCAAGCTTTACCGAGGGTTTGTGCCATTTCAACTGGTGATGAGTTGGTTAATGTAAACGAAACGCCAGAACCACATCAGATTAGAAAATCTAACAGTATTACACTGGAAGTAGCTTTGTCTAAACTCGGAATAGTAGCGTCAGCATTTCATTTAGAGGATGATAAGACAGCTATAAGAAAAGGACTGGAAAACGCTTTGCAGGAGAATGATGTGTTGCTTTTAAGTGGTGGTGTCTCCATGGGAAAGTTCGATTTTATTCCGGAGGTCATGGATGCATTGGGAGTGGAAAAAGTCTTTCATAGAGTTGCACAAAGACCGGGAAAACCTTTTTGGTTTGGTTTTCATGAAGACCACAATACTGCTATTTTTTCTTTTCCTGGGAATCCCGTGTCGACATTTGCGAATTATCATATTTATTTTCTTCCATGGCTAAAAACTTCTTGGAATCTTCCGATACACCTCTCTTTTGCGAGACTGGCCAAAGAGCTACGGATCAATCCACCACTAACTCGGTTCATTCAGGTTAAAACCCATTGGAAAGATGGTGTCCTACATTCAACGCCCGTGAGTGAAAATGGCACGGGGGATTTGACCAGTTTGGCAAAATCCGATGGTTTTATTTGTTTGGAGCCTAGAAAAGCTATTTATAATGTAGGGGAACTGGTTATTTTCGTTCCCACAAGGTGAACTATACTAATTAGGCTACTATTACTATATTCTGTGTTTTGCTAGTTGTTTTTTGTGATTTCGACATCTTTGGATCCATACTACTTGTTACATTCTTAGAATTCTGCTCAATTAATTGACAGCTAGTTTTTTATATAAATTTATTGAGTGTTAAAGTCCTGCCAAAAAAGTAATATTTCAGGGTTTTAAACGTCTTATGCCGTGTGAAAAAAGGAGTGATTATTTCACTCATCACAATCAAGAAAATAAATTAACATGAAAAATTATAAAAAACAAGATTCGAAAAACACAGCAAGTTCAGATAGGTCATTGACCCGACATTCGAGCTGGAGAGAGCATCGCAGACATACTGGATTAAAATTAATTCGGTTCTCTTAAGGTATGAAAAGAGAAATGGAAAAAGGGAGGACATTGTCCTCCCTTTTTCTATTGTAGGAGGGTCTATTATTTTTAAACTTGCCTTTCCGTATATTTTATAGTTAAGAAACAACAACACACTAACACCTTTCTGTTTTTGATTCTTTAAAAATTCTTTCTCTAGGAATTTAAGATATGTAGAGGTAATATAAAATGTAAGTGTTTGAAATAAAGTATATTATACATATATTAGACTTCAACTAATCCAAGCGTACTATGAATCCAGTACTAAAGAATATGTTAGCCGTGCTGGCTGGTCTTATTGTGGGTAGCCTTGTAAATATGGGGATAGTCATACTTAGTGGTTCAATAATACCACCTCCAGAAGGTGGAGACGTAACAACCATGGAGGGATTAAAAGCTACAATGCATCTTTTTGAACCCAAACATTTTATCATGCCCTTTTTAGCCCATGCATTGGGAACACTCGGCGGAGCTTTTGTTGCTGCTGAAATTGCAGCTTCTCGTAATTTTTTCATGGCCTTAATCGTCGGTGCTTTTTTCTTTATTGGTGGGGCCTTAAGTGTTAGCAGCTTAGGAGGGCCAATGTGGTTTAATGCATTGGATTTAGTAGTTGCGTACTTTCCAATGGCATATTTGGGTTGGAAATTGGCAGGAAGTAAGTAGGGCTAAGGCATAAGTAAATATGTATAAAGCTGGCCTTAAATTCTCCTTGTGCTTTAAGAGCGACGGAGTTAGTAAAGAAGAGGTTAAAATACATCTAACTTGCGTTTAGAGCACAGTCAACCTTCTCTTGTGTAACGAATTTTAGGGAGTTACTGTTCTGTCGGACGCAGTATTTTTGCAACTACGGCAACAGAATCAATCTTATTTCGATAATAATACACGGGAAAATATTTGTCTTTTGCCCAGGGTTCAAAAAGATTATTATAAAATGGACTATCGGGATTACCCGATTGGCCAGGGCCATTGGTTCCTATTGCCGCATCCCAGTCTCCCGTATTAACAATCATACGAAATGATGCGCCACTACTTTGTCTTAAATTACCGCCTGTAGAACCCGGTGTGTAGGCATTACCTCCTCTTGGAAGTGGACCAAGGTCTAACTTTGAACGGGTGGCATCATTGACGGCGTGGCTCAAGGCATGCTTCATATAGGTATGCTTGTTTTTTGCTTGTCCATAGTGCCATTGACTCATATCCGAACCTAAGTTTATTTCTAATTCTGAAACGGCCTTGATGAAAGCATCTTTTAGAAACTTATCCCTTCCCAAGATGGGATTGGCTCCAAAATGACTGTCTGGTTTGGTAATCCAATCCATGATGCGCTTCATCTGCAGCGTTTTTATGATACCTTTTGCTTCTTCGGGAATAAAACGATCATTGGCCATGCTTTTTATTTGATTCTCCCAGGCAACGTAAATGCCAGCAGGTACTGAACTGGCTTCTAATCTGTAATCCCAGTCATTTAGTTTAGTTTTCGCTTCGGCCGCTTTATCGCTAAAATCATACTCTTTTAACATAGGAACAAGTATCCGTGCAGGAATAGAAAGATAATCTGTCTGAAGTGCCTTCATGTCTTCCATAGTTAATTTTTTAGTACGATCACTTAGAATTTCATCTACGCGATTACCACGATAAGGGTCGGACCATGAAAACCCGATAGCGTCCCAGCGCGTGTAATTTTCCGGGGTTACGTTTTGGTTGGCCGTGGCCAGATAACCTTTAGCGGGATTGTAATCGTTTGGTTTCTCAATGATGGGCAAATAACCGTCCCACTCATAGCGTCCATCTCCTGGGACGGGTACAAGTCCGCTGAAATTACCGCGGATAGGGGCAATGCCTACCGCCTGCCAGCCAATGTTACCTGCTTTATCGGCCCATATCATGTTTTCTCCGGGTATATGACTGTAATTACAGGCTTCCCTGAACTCCTCCCATGTTTTGGCCTGGTCCATGCGTAAGGATGCCAAATAAGGGGAGCCTCCCGGTTCTAACCAAGCACACCGTACTGCATAGGCTACATTATTTTCCTTATCTATACGGGTTACAGGACCATGTACGGTATAATTTAATTGAGCAATGTAGTCTTCTTTGCCCTTAATTTTTATAGTTTCTGAAATTTGTGTCATATTCACCCAAGCTCCATTGTGTTTGTATTGAGTATGATTTTCAGGATTCAGTTCATATACATACAAATCTTCACCATCCGTTCTAAAAACAGTAAGGCCCCATGAGCCGTATTCGTTATGACCAATGGAGATTCCAGGGATTTCTGGTTCACCACCACCAATAACATTCCACCCAGGGGCTACCAAATGTACCATGTAGCGTAGTGAGGGAACGGCTATGGTTCTATGAGGATCGTTCGCCATATAGGTATTGCCATCTGCCATCAGTTCACCTTTTACCACCCAGTTGTTACTGCCTATGGACAAAGAATCGTTTTTGTCTTCGATTACAGAGAGCACTTCTTCTTCTTCTAGGTCTATATTTTTATATTCGGAAACAATATCCTCTTTTTTAAATTTTATGGTTTGCCTGTAGGCATCATATAGTTCCAGAATATTATCCGATAGTAAATCGACATTAATTTTTGGGTCTATGTTCAAATCGGGTTCCTTGGGGTGTAACCAGAATAAATCTTTTGTCTTTTCCGGGCCTAACTCGGCTACGGCACGTCCTATGGTCAGTTCGTCTCCAATATTACCTAGAAGACCTTGATGTCTTGAAATAACGACCTCGGGAGTCCATTTTTGAGGTTTTAAATCTAGTATCTTAAATTCTATGGGGAGCTGCTCGGGTGTTTTAAGGATTTCCTCGATATATGCGTTTACACCATCGGTATAAGCAGTGATAATTTCAATTCCTTCGTCATGGTAATGATTCATTTCTGCTGTCATATCGCCTCTAAACTTAAAGAGACGTGTGCCGATATCCCTTTTGAGCTCGCGTTCTCCAAGTATTTCGGCTACGGTGCCTGTGGCTTGTCTACGCCAAATTTCAAACTGGAAAAGACGATCTGTAGTAGCGGCATAACCTTGGGCAAAGAATAAATCGTGCTGGGTTTTGGCATATATATGATTAATGCCCCATTCATCTCTAATAATTTCTACAGGTTCTTGAAGTCCAGGAACTATTAATTCATTTGAATTAACCCTTTGAGATTCTTTACAGGAAAATAGAAGTGTTATAATACTTAAGAGAAATAGATGTCTCATTCTAGATGAATATTTGTTGGTATTTAAAAAGCTCGATATTTCTTCGAGCTTTTATTTTTTTATTCGATAATCAAAATTTTAATACTCCTATACTTACGTCGAACTAAATATTGGCTTTGTTTCTTGCGCCTATGAGCTTGCATCAAGACCATTCGCTTTTGGATAAAAGCTTGGTCGCTTACGAATCAGTTTAAAATTACAGTTTTATAGTGTAATCGGTAATTTATTTTCCTTCGTACTTGCTCATGTATCTTTTCCAAAGTTCTGTTTGATGTGTTTCCAAGGAAATGTCCCTACCATCTATGAACGCATATGTTAATTGATTACCACGCATATCTAGCGCATCTCCTTCAGATATAAATAAAGTAGCACTTTTGCCCGTTTCCAAAGTACCATAGTCTACATCGATGCCCAAAATTTTAGCGTTATTACTTGTGATTAGCTGCAATGCTTTCTCTTTATCCAAACCTTGTTGACCGACTTGACCGGCATAAAAAGGAAGGTTTCTAGTTTGAAAATTGGAAGCATTCGTATTTTGAAGTCCAACCAATAAGCCTGCATCCATTAGAAGTTTTGGCAGTTTAAAGGGAAGGTCATAATCGTCATCATCAAAAACAGGAAGGTTATGCGTAAACTGCACCAAGACCGGTATGTTGTTCTTCTTTAGAAAATCCGTGATTTTATAGGCTTGATATCCGCCTACCAATACCACTTCTTGGGCACCATTGGCTTTAAGAGTGTTTACGGCGTCTATGATTTCTTTTTCACCGTCCGCATACACATATAGTTTTTGTTCCCCGCTAAAAATACCTTGCATTGCTTGGAATGCGGGGTTCACTTCTTTGGGCTCTGATTTTCCATAGGCCATTGCGTTTTTCATAAAAGTGACCACTGCATCGGTTTCTTCACCGTAATTTTTATTAGGTCGATAGCCTCTATCTTCACCCATCCACCATCTGCCTTGACGAAAGCTTCTGGGCCAGTTCAAATGAATACCGTCATCAACTTTAATGGCTGCGTCTTCCCAGTTCCAAGCGTCGAACTGCACTATGGACGAGGTTCCGGAGATACGACCGCCCGAAGGCGCTATCTGCCCGAGCAGGACACCGTTGGGGCGCATGCTTTCCACCACCTTGGATTCTGCGTTATAAGCGATAAGACTGCGGACATGTGGTATTAAGTCTCCTATCTCATCTTGATCGTCACTGGCTCTTACAGCATTGACCTCCACCAGACCTAAGGTCTTCGCAGGTGCTATAAAACCAGGATAAATATGTTTTCCCGTAGCATCGATGACCTTACCTTTTCTGGCAATTTTCATTTTACTGTCTCCAACAAAGGTAATTTTACCGTCCTCGAACATAATTAAAGAACTTTCTATTATTTCTCCATTACCGAGGTGTGCAGTTGCACCCTCTATGGAAATGGCTTCCTTTTGTTCAGAAGCTGGAGTCTGCTGTGCTATGCCCTTAAAGAAGATGCCAATGACAGCGATTACTAGTATACTATTTTTCATCTTATATCTTTTAAGTCGTTTTTTCATTTTAAAGGCTCTCACAGGTAAAGTTTCTTTTAACACTCTGTTTTGGAGCTTGCATTTTTGCGCCGCCTGCTTTTTCCTTTAGCATCATTTTCACCAAATCATTTCGTTCTTTCTTAATGGCTTCGCGCTGTTGTTTGTCCTTTTTTAAATCAAAATAAGTAACGCCCTCTATAATGGTCTTTTCAGCCTTTGTATAGATGGACATGGGGTGGCCGGACCATAATACTACATCCGCATCCTTCCCTTCTTTGATACTTCCTACGCGATTATCTATATGCAATAATTTTGCTGGATTTATCGTAACCATTTTCCAAGCTTCCAGCTCGGTCATTCCTCCATACTTTACGGTTTTTGCCGCTTCTTGATTTAATCGTCTTATCATTTCACGGTCATCACTGTTGATGGCTACCGTAACTCCTTGTGCTTGCATGATAGCCGCATTGTAGGGAATCGCGTCGTTTACTTCATATTTGTAGGCCCACCAATCACTAAAGGTTCCGGCGCCTACACCATGCTCTGCCATTTTATCCGCTACCTTATAACCTTCCAAAATATGGGTGAAGGTGTTTACTCGGAAACCAAATTTTTCCGCAACCTTCATCATCATATTTATTTCGCTTTGAACGTAGGAGTGGCAACTAATAAAACGTTCTCCGTTGATAATCTCTGCCAATACTTCCATCTCCTCATCGTAACGGTAAGGTTTTCCCGCTTTCTTTTTGGTGTCGTACTCTTTTGCACGTTGAAAATAGTTCATAAATACCTGTTCCACACCCATACGTGTCTGAGGGAAACGAGAAAAACTCTGCCAGTTAGATTGCTTTACATTTTCTCCTAAAGCAAATTTGATGAACTTTGGTGTGTTATCGTAGATAAGTCCGTCAGCTTCTTCCCCCCACTTCAATTTTAGTATGGCAGAACGTCCACCAATAGGATTGGCGGAGCCGTGTAATAGTTGTAAAGAGGTAACACCACCGGCAAGTGAACGGTAGATGCCCATATGTTCTGGGTCCACAACATCTTCCATTTTAACTTCCGCAGTACTGTTATGCCCTGCTTCATTTATGGCCAAAGCTGCAATATGGCTGTGTTCATCAATAATACCTGCGGTTAAATGTTTCCCGGTACCATCAATTACGGTAGTGCCACCTGCGCCAAGGTCTTTCCCTATTTTTGTTATTTTACCGTTCTTGATTAGGACATCCGTATTCTCAAGAATGCCGGCCGCTTCACTCGTCCATACCGTGGTGTTTTTTATGAGCAGGTTTTCTTGTTCGGGCTTCTTTGTAAAACCGTAACCTACGTTAGGATAGGTAACGGGCATTACTGTTGGAGTAGCCATTTCACTTTTCTCTTTATCTTTTTCATTAAAGTCAGCCTTCTTTGTAGCGGTAAAGAAACTTTCCGTGCCGTCTGGAAGTATTAATCTCCCCGATAGGTTTGCTGCCTCTTTTGTCACAGCTCCTATCATGCGATAGGTTTCTGAACCTTCGTCTGTCGCAAAGGACATGGTCAACCAATTATCCTTGTAGTTTAACTTGGATTTTAATTTTGAGGTATCTTGTTTTACTTCTAGTTTAGGTTTGGCCACTTCACCTGTAATAGAGAGGTCGTAAGACTCACCTTGTACACTTAGCTTGTAATCGCCACGGATATCCTTTATATCCTTGTTGTTTATACTATTTTTATTCCCCTGAACCCAATTTTCATAAAGGGTTGTGGATTTTTCGAAGATAGGACCTGAGGTAATCAAAAAGTTGGCATATGTGCCCGCTTTAAGCGACCCGATTTGGGCTGTTTTACCTAAAATTTGAGCAGGAACGGTGGTCAAGGCTTCTAGCGCCTTGGTTTCGGAAAGTCCGTATTCTATGGCTTTCATCAGGTTGCTTTTGAACTTGGATATAGATTTTAGGTCATAAGGCGTTAGTGAAAAGGGAACCTCATTTTCTGCTAAAACCTTTGGATTGGATGGTGCCTGGTTCCAGTAGCGCATATCTTTTAAGGACACATAACCCGCCTGATAGGGGTCTGATACATCATAAGCTTCGGGAAAATTTATGGGAATGATGTATTTAGCGTTCGTAGCTTTTATTTCTGCAATACGTTCAAACTCATTTCCTCCTCCTAAGATGGTATATTGAATGCCGTTGGCATCTCCAATTTTATCTGCTCTCAGCGCGTGACCTTTATCTTTAGCTTCAAAAATTTGAGGCAACCCTTTATTTTCAATCAGTGCTTCCAAGGACCGGTCTTTGGTGTCGGAATTACCTTTGGCATACCAATCCGCATCGCTGTACAACTGTCTTAGCAAGGCTAAAGCTCCCATTAAGGAGGTTGGATAGGCTTGCTTTTTGAGTACACTTTTGTTCAACGAAAAGTACTGTGCGGATTTATCGTCCAGAATTCTATTGGCATCCGTACCATCCCCGTTCAAGGCAATCAAAACTCCGGTTCCCCTTGCTATACCGTCATGAATATGAGAGTTCACCACGCCAAAACCAGCTTCCCTTAGTTCTTTGGCAGATTTGTCGTCGTATTTAAATTGTTGTATGGCATTATTTTCTGGCATGATATGGTCGTTCCAATAAAAACCATCACGTTCTGCTTCATACTGTGCAGCTCTACCACCTCCTGGTTTTCTTTTAGGTTGTTCTACTCCAAACTTGGAATAGACATCAATGAACGACGGATAAATAGATTTACCGCTTAGGTCCACCACGACACTATTTTTAGGTACCGTAACGTTGGAACCAACGGAAACAACCTTACCATTTTGAATAAGCAGGGTGCCTTTTTGAACAACTTCTGTTGGGGTTACATAAATCTTGGCATTGGTAAATGCAGTGTAATTATTGTTGTTCGCTTTAACACCTTCGTTTTCAGGAAAGTAGTCTTGTGCGAAAATTGTAGTGCTACACCAGAATAGGCATAGCAGGAGCATGCTTTTTTTCATTTCAGTTCGTTTGGATTAGTCCTTTTAAAAATAAGGCTTGTGCGTCTATTATAAAGGAATTTCGACCACTTTAACACTAAACAAAAACTCTTTTAGAAATAATTTAAATAAGGCTTTTGTAATTCGTTTAATAAGGTAACTCAATAGAACGAGGACAATTTTAGCAATGGATAATCCTAATTTTTTAAAAGTAGAGCCTACAAGGGATTCTTGCGGTGGTACGCTACCAATAAAGACACCACGGCATTATAGCTCTTTATGCCTTGAGACTGGTTATTCGCTTTTAAAAATGAATTGAAGATAGACTTGAAAAAGGGTTCCATAGGATTTTCATAACTGTTCCAGAAATTAGACATTTCTTTAAAATTCAGTTGTACTCCGCCATTTAATTCCCCTAATAAAGTATTGAAAATTTCGCTATCACCTCGGCGTACATCATTGAGGCAATATCCCAGTGCGTAAGCGTAACCAGTGTATTTAAAATAATCGTCGTCGCTATTCACTGTGACTAAATAACCAATAAAATTCGTTTCATTTTCGGCGGAGTAGCCCAGTTGATGCCCAATCTCATGTCCCGTTACCACGGGAAACCTAAAATTGGGTAGTAATGCGTTTACCTGAGCTTCGTTGGTAAAGGGGTTTAAGTATCCTGCATACCCCATATAGGTTAAAGTAGTGCTGAAAAGAGATGTTTTAGCGCTCGGTTGCTCATAGGTAAAAAATGAATATTTTTCTGAAAGCTGGCCATAGCCGTCTATGCTCTTCTCAATGATTTTGTTTTGAGTGTAGGGAATGGTAACTATTTTGGCCGTGTCTTTGGTAATCTTAAACTGTACCTCATTCGTTTTTTGGATTAATCTTCTCGTAAAATCAACCAGTTCTTGATAGTCTTTGGTTTCCGTTAACTGTAATTTGGACCGAAGAGGTTCTCTATAATAATTAAACCCCCACATGAGATGAAAAGTAAAATAGGCAATGGCAAGCACCATTACGATATCTCTCATAAAAAGTAGCTTGTTTTTCCAAATTCTACGCCGGTTCCTGTAGACATAGGTTATTGCTAAAATCCCTAAGATGAGATAAAGGATATCTCCCACAGAAAAGGGAACCCAGCCAAAAACGGTCCTGAAAATTTTAGAGAAGAAGGGGTAAATTCCATCGCTGTAGTAATTCTCAATCCAGTCGGTGTGACTGCCGAGCCATTTCACGAGAATAATCTGGGGGAATAGTGAAATGGCAATGGCCGATTTTAAATGCATCTTCATTGTTTCAAAAATAGTGAAATCCTTTTTCTGTCCGTATTTTTGAGGTTCTAAAAATCCTTTTCATGAATAAAGAAATCGCTCAATTAGAACCATCCTTGGTCTGGACAAATTTTGCAAGGCTTAATGCAGTTCCCAGGCCTTCAAAAAAAGAGGAACGTGTAATTGCCTTTATGATGGATTTTGGCTCTGGCCTTGGTTTGGAAACATTAAAAGATGAGGTAGGTAATGTGGTCATACGGAAACCTGCTAGTGCTGGTTTCGAAAATAAAAAAATGGTCACCTTGCAATCTCACTTAGATATGGTGCACCAAAAAAACTCGGAAACGGAGTTTGATTTTGATGTACAAGGCATACAAATGCACCTAGAGGGAGACTGGGTCAAGGCAGCTGGAACCACCCTTGGGGCGGACAATGGAATGGGCGTGGCGGCCATTATGGCGCTCTTACAAAGTACGGATATAGCGCATCCGCCCTTAGAGGCGCTTTTCACCATTGATGAAGAGACGGGAATGACAGGGGCTTTTGGTCTAAAAGGGGGTATCCTCAAAGGGGATATCCTTTTAAATCTGGATACGGAGGAAGATGATGAGATTGATATAGGTTGCGCCGGGGGAATAGATGTTACCGCAAAAAGAAGCTATAATCAAAAGTCTTCGGTACATGGAGATATCGGTTTTGAAATTAAAGTAAGCGGATTAAAAGGAGGCCATAGCGGTATGGACATTCATAAAGGATTGGGGAACGCCAATAAGATAATGAATCGCTTACTGTTTGCCGGACTCTCGTATAATATGCGAATAGCAGCCTTGAATGGTGGTAGCTTGCGTAATGCCATTCCTAGGGAAAGTCAGGCGCTTATTAATATCAACAAGTCTCAAGAAAAAAGCTTCTTAGCTACTTTTGAGGAAGTTGCTGGCGATATAAAGGCGGAATTACACGATGTAGAACCAGAACTACGGCTGGATATAACGGCAGTAAAACCGTCTAAAAAAGTAATGGGGCTAGGAGCTCAAGGGAAATTCATAAAAGGTATATATGCCGCTCATAATGGTGTTTATGCTATGAGTACCGCTATTTCCGGTTTGGTGGAAACATCCAATAATCTGGCCAAGGTAAAGGTAGCTAATGGAGAAATACATATTGGTTGTTTAACGCGTTCTTCCGTGGAGACGGCTAAAATGGATTTAGCCCAAGCCTTAAAAGCGACCTTTGAGCTCGCCGGATTTGAAGTAGAATTTTCAGGTGCTTATCCTGGTTGGAATCCAAATCCGAATTCGGAAATTTTGAAAATTACGGAAAAGGTTTATACCCGTTTATTTTCTGAAGAACCCCGGGTTGTGGCTTGTCATGCCGGACTGGAATGTGGTATTTTAGGGCAGAATTATCCCGAAATGGATATGGTGAGCTTTGGACCTACCATTCGCGGAGCACATTCCCCAGATGAGCGGGTAAGTGTATCGTCCGTGCAAAAGTTCTGGAAATTTCTGTTGGAAATTCTAAAGGAGATACCTTCTAAATAAAAAGAGGCCCCATTTGAATTGGGGCCTCCTCTGTTTTGTAAAGCCGTGAACCAGTTTATTCTACCAATCCGGTGATTTCCACATCAAAGACTAAACCGGCGTTTGGAGGTATGGGCCCACCGCCTTGTTCTCCGTAACCTAAGTGAGGAGGTATAAATAGACGAACCTTGTCACCAATGTTCATGGTCATTAAACCTTCTTTAAAGCCGGCTATTAACCTAGAATCCGGGCTAAAATCCATTTCAGCGGGCATATAGCCACCTCCTTGTAATCGTTTAATATTGAACATGTTATATGCCTTGGCTATTTCTTCGTAATTACTGTCGAACAAGGTGCCGTCTTCCAAATATCCTGCATACATTACCTTAACCTTGGAGCCTATTTTTGGTTTCTCACCGTCTCCTTTATGAAGTGAAAGCATTTTAAGACCTGATGATAAAGCTTCTGCCTTTTCTTTTTGCGCCACTACTTCGGCTGCAAAGTCAGTCTTCATTTTCTCTACTGCTGCCGCTTTTTCAGCTTTTTCCTTTTCTAACTTGGCCAGGCGTTCTTCTTCATTGGCAAAATAATCGCTCATAACCTGATTCGCATCAAACTTTCTAGCTTCTTTACCGTTGCGTATAATTTCCACCGTATTCATCTTTACATCCTCAACAGGTTTGTTACTACCTGGTGTGACCGCTACGTTGGCAATGGAGTCCACAACGTTAATACCTTCTACGACTTCTCCAAAAACGGTGTGTACGCCATCTAGCCATGGGGTTGGTTTGTGTGTTATGAAAAACTGGCTTCCATTACTTGCAGGGCCGCTATTGGCAGAAGAGAGAATTCCTTTCTTATCGTGAATTAGGGAGTCGTTGAACTCATCCATAAATCGATAGCCTGGGTTTCCCATACCACTTCCTAATGGATCCCCTCCTTGAATCATAAAATCTTTCATAACCCTGTGAAAGGTGAGTCCGTCGTAGTATTTTTTACCTTTATATTGCTCACTGACAAAGGTATTCGTTCCTTCGGCTAAGGAAATGAAATTGGCAACGGTCACCGGTGTTTTTTCGTGCTCAAGTTTTACGATGATGTCACCTTTCGTGGTTTTAATGTCGGCAAAAATACCATCTCCCAAATCTGCACGCTGACTGGTCTTACAGCTTGATAAGGCTAAAGCGATTACGATTAAAATATACATTCTATTCATCATGGTTTCAAATTTTCTGTTTTATCTTGTTTTTGTTCAATTTTAAATATTTCTATGGTAGATTTAATAGGAAGGTTACTATCAATTCTGTCGTTATCACCGTGATATCCAAAAGCCAAGGAGGAAGGAAATAAAAACGTAGCCTTTTCATTTTCTTTCAAAAGTTTTATGGCGTCCCTAAGCCCTTGAAAAAGCTCCTGCTTGTCTACTTTATATGTTAAGGTGCCTATTTCTTCTTTGGAGTAAATAGTGTCATTGTTCAGTGAAAGAATATTATACGATAGCACTACTAGGTCATCCGTCTTTGGAGTATAGGTAGCCGTGTCGTTTACCCTGTTGTAATGATACCAAGAACCTGCAGCACTATGTTCATAGTGTTTAAGGGAATCCTGTTCAATGATTTGTTGTATTTGTCGTTCTTCCAGTTCTAACAGCTTGCGGCTTCGCTCCACGGATGCCTTGAAAAAACTACCGCTTTTTCTTTGAACGGGTTTTCTTGGCTCTGGACCATCGCAACTAAAAACAAATACTAAAAGTAGTAGTAAAGCACTTTTTTTCATGCGGTCAACTCTTTCTTATATGTTGGTAATAACGAGGTGAAATAATTTATAGTATCGGTAATGTTCATATCACTCTTGCCGCCAGCTGCATTGGTGTGGCCACCTCCTTGAAAGTGGGCGCGGGCAAAATCGTTTACGGAAAAATCGCCTACCGACCTAAATGATATTTTTAGGATACCCTCTTCTTTGTTCTCAATAAAAATAACGGCAAAACAAATTCCTTCTAAGGTAAGTCCATAGTTCACAAAACCTTCGGTATCTCCTTTTTGGTAGTTAAAACGGTCTAGTTCTTCTTGGCTCAATGTAATGTAAGCCGTATGATACTCTTGAAGAATAACCATATTGTTTAATGCGCAACCCAATAAGTGTAATCTACTGGGAGAATTGGTATCGTATATTCTATGGTGGATAGCCGTATTCTCTGCACCCTTGTCCATTAAATCGGCCACTACACGGTGCGTATTGCTGGTCGTTGCCTTAAACTTAAACGAGCCCGTATCTGTCATGATGCCTGTGTAAATACAATTGGCCATTTCAGGGGTGATGGCATCTAAATCATCTAAATAGGAAATTAGTTCATAGACCATTTCACAGGTTGAGCTCATGTTCACGTCGGAATACATGATTCTTGCATAGTCCGCCGGTTGTTGATGATGGTCTACCATAACGAAAACGGCTGTAGACTTTTCTAAATATTCGGTCATTTGGCCTACTCTCCCCAGATGGTTAAAGTCTAGTGTGAAAATAACTTCGGCCTCTTCTAAACACGTTTTTGACGCTGAATTGTCCTTCTCAAAATTCAGTATTTTCTCCGCCCCAGGCATCCATTTCAAAAACTTGGGAGAATCATTAGGAGCTACTACAGTTGCCTTATGACCTTTATTTTGCAGGTAATGCCATAATGCTAAGGTAGAGCCGATTGCATCACCATCAGGATTTTTGTGTGGTATTATAGCAATAGTCTTTGGCGACGAAATCAGTTCTTTTAAGGCTTTGATATGCTGAAAATTCATGGGCGCAAAGATACAATTTAATAACATAGACTTTAACAGGAAAGCACTAATTTTAGAGCTCAAAAAACATTCAAATGAAAACCATACTCTTAGTATTCATTTTAGTGCTGACCACGGCTTGTTCTTCTACCAGGGAAATTACTAACGCGCAGAATCAAGCGGATTTTACGCTGGCTTTTGGTTCTTGTAATAAAGCATCTTTGCCTAATTTGTTATGGGATGATGTCCTGAATACCAAACCAGATGTTTGGGTCTGGGGAGGCGATATCATCTATGCGGACACCGAGGATATGGGAAAACTGAAAGCCATGTACGCTGCTCAAGACGCTGTTCCAGGATATAAGTCCTTGAGGACCACTATTCCGGTAATAGGCACCTGGGACGACCATGATTATGGTGTAAACGACGGCGGTGTAGAGTTTAAGGCGAAAAAGGAGAGTCAGGTGGAATTCCTTGATTTTATGAAGGTTCCGGCCAATAGTCCCAGAAGGATGCAAGAAGGGGTGTATAACGTGCATGATTACAATACACCGAGAGGAAGTATTAAAGTGATTGTGTTAGATACGCGTTATTTTAGGACCGCACTTACACCGGATACCGAAACCAAGAAGCGAAACAAGCCAAACAAGTATGGGGAGGGAACGGTTCTTGGGTCTACACAATGGAAATGGTTAACGAGCCAATTAAAAAATTCCAATGCCGATTTTAATATTATTGTAAGCAGTATTCAGGTACTATCCAACGAACATGGCTTTGAATGTTGGGGGAATTTTTCGCATGAAGTGGACAAGCTAAAAACCACCATAGCCGATTCTAATGCTAAAGGCGTTTTGATTTTATCGGGGGATAGGCACATTTCTGAATTTTCAAGAACCGAGGTCGAAAATTTAAATTACCCTTTAATCGACTTTACCAGTAGTGGACTTACACATGCTTACAACCGTTTTCAGGGCGAGCCCAATCCTTTCAGGGAAGGTAAAGTCGTGAGCACAGAAAGTTTTGGACTTTTACAATTCAATTTTGAAAAAAATAACGTGACCTTGAAGATGGTCGGGGATAATGGTAAGGTTCTTGGAAGCCTACATCAAAGTTATTAATTGTTGTAGGTTATAGGGAAAACCGTATTTTTGCGCAAAATTTTAGATATGAGTACGAATAGAACGTTTACGATGATTAAGCCAGATGCCGTTGAGAACGGACATATAGGCGCTATATTGGATAAAATTGCTGCTTCTGGATTTAAGATCGTAGCGATGAAATACACTCAGTTAAGTCTTAGGGATGCGCAGGAATTTTATGCTATTCATAAAGAACGTCCGTTTTTTGGTGAGCTGGTCACTTTTATGACTAGGGGTCCTATAGTAGCGGCCATCTTGGAAAAGGACAATGCAGTAGAAGATTTTAGAGCTTTAATCGGTGCTACAAACCCCGCAGAAGCCGCTGAGGGAACTATAAGAAAATTATTCGCGACGGATATTGCGGAAAACGCTGTTCATGGTTCCGATAGTGATGAAAATGCCGCTATAGAAGGGGCTTTCCACTTTGCTGGAAGAGAAATTTTTTAAGGGGTAGAAAAATTGTAATATCAAAAAAGACCCGCAGTTACTACTGCGGGTCTTTTTTAGTTACGAAGGCAACTATTCTGCTTAACGCAACACGAGTTTCTTCACGAGTTCTTTTCCCAGCTCTTCATTTATCATCGTTATGATCTTGGTTTTTCCAAGACTTAGTTCTTCACGCAGTACTGATGAGGATAAGGATATAAAGAGCGTGTCGTTCCTTAATTCTACGCTAGTAGTATAATTATCAACGCCATTTCCCATTAGTCTGGACCAAGCTGATTTCACATCAATTTTGTCCATCCCGCCCTGCAGATTATTCTTTTGAATAAATGCGGAAAGGGCCTCTTTCATGTTTAACTTGTCATTTTCCCGTTTGGCCATTAGGGTTCAATATTAATAGGTTCAAAACGCTTATAGAGATATAATGTTCCCTCAGCATTTTTTACTGAAAAAGAGTTTTCCGATACATCAATGAGTGTCTCTTTCCATTCGCTTAGGTTGTTTTTATAGTTCATAAGGAATAAGGCCCCATCTTTCTGGATAACAAAGGGTTCCGCATCATCGGAGGTTTCAAAGCTACCATCGAATTTAGGATTTACTTTTTTACGGTATCCTTTTAAATTTTCTAGTTGAATATAATCCACGGCCGGACTTATCTTATATTCCTTTTTACCGCCGTTCATGAACTGTACCTCCGTTATTTCCCAATATCCGTTAAGTAAAGTAAGGTCATCTTCTTCTACGGTATTTTCGCAGGATAGAAATAAGAACATTAGAAATAAAAAGGCACTTTGTTTCATACTATAGTTTAAAGATTTTATAGGTTTGATGAATGTCCTTAACAATTGATTCCGTGCGTTCTGCATGGGTATCGCTCACAAAAATTTGCCCAAAGTTCTCGTTGTTAACCAAAGTTATTATTTGCGATACTCGGTTCTCATCCAACTTATCAAAAATATCATCTAATATAAGAACAGGTGTTGTCTTGGATAATTTCTGCATAAAATAGAACTGAGCAAACTTGAGCGCTATTAAAAATGATTTTTGCTGTCCTTGACTTCCGAATTTCTTTATGGGGTAGTCCATAATGGAAAAACGTAAATCATCTTTATGAATACCAACACTGGTGTATTGTAGCGCCCTGTCCTTATCCAGATTCTTTTGAAAGAGTTCAGAAAAGCTTTCGTTCAGAAGTTTGCTCTCATAACTTAGGTTAACCACCTCTGTGTTGCCCGTAATAGCTTTATATTGCGCTTTGAAAATGGGTATGAAAATATCCAAGAATTGTTTTCTTTTTTCAAATATTTCCGTTCCGTATTCCCGTAACTGTTCATTGTACACTTCTAGTGTGTTCGCATCAAAAGTATGATTGACCGCAAAATACTTCAGTAGCGCATTTCGTTGCGATAACACTTTGTTGTAGTTGATGAGTGCTTGTAAATAGGATTTGTCGGATTGTGAGATGACCCCATCAACAAATTTTCTACGAACGTCACTGCCTTCTACAATAAGATCTCTATCCGCAGGGGAAATAATGACCAGGGGTAAAAGACCAATATGGTCTGCAAAACGCTCATAGGCTTTACCGTTCCGTTTAATTATTTTCTTGGTATTTCTCTTTAGACTGCAGACAATTTTTTCTTCCCTATTCTCTTTTTCGAACAGACCTTCGATAACGAAAAAATCTTCGCCGTGCTTTATATTTTGAGAGGCGACAGGGTTAAAATAACTTTTACCGAAAGACAAGTGGTAAATGGCATCTAGAATATTGGTCTTACCTACCCCGTTATCACCCACAAAACAGTTTATTTTTGAGTCGAATTCCAGATTTTTGGACTCAAAATTCTTGTAATTAATAAGGGATAAATTTTTAAGAAACATTAAAAATTCTTGAAATTTTGGTTTCGGATAATACCATTAGACTCAAAATATCCAAAAATAACGAATAAATATCCTAACGGATTTCAATAAAAACTTTATTTTTGCGCGATTAATAAAATTAGAGATGGCAACATATAAGAAAAGAGGATTTAAACCTAAAACAAAGGCAGAGTCTCAGGAGTTTGATGAGCAGGAAAGTACAACTGCTGAGGTTTTTAGTACTTTAGACGAGGGTGCTTCCAAGACGGAAGAATGGGTCTCTAAAAATCAAAATTACATCTTAGGAATCATCGGAGTAATTGCTATTGGGGTATTGGGGTATTTGGCGTACAATCAATTTGTACAGAAACCGAGGGAGACAAATGCCGCTAATGAAATGTATTATCCACAACAGTATTTTGATGAGGCATTGGCAGCGACCACCGCAAAGGACTCTTTGTTTACGCTAGCTTTGGAAGGTGCTGAAGGTAAATATGGTTTTTTGGATATTATAGCGGAGTACAGCGGCACAAAAGCGGCCAATCTTGCAAATTATTCAGCCGGGATGTCTTATTTGAATATGAACAATTACCAAGAGGCAATTAATTACCTGGAGGATTTTAGTTCAGATGATGCCATATTAGGGGCTTTGGCCAAAGGTGGGCTCGGAGATGCTTTTATGCAGTTAGACCAACCATCGGATGCCTTGGGATACTATGAGGCGGCCATAGCGCATAGTACAAACGATTACACGACACCGAAGTTTCTGTACAAAGCAGGTGTTACAGCAATGGAAATGGGTAATAAAGAAAAGGCCTTAACTTATTTTCAACGAATTAAGGACGAATTTTCTAAGTCTGATACAGCGAATAATATAGATGCGTTCATAGGAATGGCAAAAAGTGGGGCATAATGGCTACTGCGACAAAAAATTTATCTGTTTACGATAAGACAACAATCCCAAACGCAAAGAATTTGCGCTTTGGGATTGTTGTTTCTGAGTGGAATCCGAAAATAACCGAAGGGCTTTTTGAAGGAGCACATCGTGCTTTGGTAGATTGTGGCGCTTTACCTTCACACATCAACAGATTGGACGTTCCCGGTAGTTTTGAACTTACTTTTGGTTGTAAAAGGCTTATCGAGAAAAAGGATTTGGATGCCGTTATCGCTATAGGTAGTGTCATTCAAGGTGAGACCAAACATTTCGATTTTGTTTGTAGTGCTACCGCTCAAGGTATTATGGACCTGAACGTTGCGACCGATGTCCCAGTTATTTTCTGCGTGCTCACGGATAATACCATGCAACAGGCCCTAGACCGCAGTGGAGGAAAGTACGGCAATAAAGGTACTGAGGCGGCTATTGCAGCCATTAAAATGGCGGTTTTAAAGGATTTGTAGACGCGTTTTCTTCTGTTTTCATGGCCTTGGGGCCTTATTCCCGGCAAATGATGCTTTCTGTTAACAAATTTTGGCATTACAGGTCACGGGCGTTTTTCGATTTTAAGTAACTTTGAACTATGGGTTTTCTTAGTAAAATAACGAGGTTACGGAAAAATAGACAGTACGGTTATCAACCAAGATATTTTGACGACAAAGGAAAGGGCAATCCCTTTAAAATCGAGACTAAATTTGACCAATATAGAACTACACTTTCAAATCAAAGGGGGTTAAAAAATAAAATCAATAATGTCTTAGACGATACCAAGAGAAAAGGTGATCGTAATATTAGGCTTCGTATGGCAGTTATTATCTTGGTCCTCGTTTTTATATTTCTCTATATTATCGATTTTGACCTTTCTATATTCTTTTCTTAAGCATGGCAGATATAATTAGATTATTGCCAGACCATGTTGCCAATCAGATTGCGGCCGGGGAAGTAGTGCAAAGACCTGCTTCTGTGGTTAAGGAGCTATTGGAAAACGCCATTGACGCTAAGGCCACCGAGATTAAACTTATTGTTAAAGCTGGAGGTAAAACACTGATACAGGTCGTTGATAACGGTATAGGTATGAGCGTTACAGATGCTAGGTTAAGTTTTGAACGTCATGCCACCTCAAAAATCACTAGGGCAGAGGACCTTTTTAATCTCAATACTAAAGGTTTTAGGGGAGAGGCGCTGGCTTCGATTGCTGCTATAGCTCACGTTGAAATGAAGACCAGAACGGCAGCTCAAGAGGTAGGAACTCATATTAAGATTGAAGGCAGCACCATTATAGACCAGGATGTCGCTGTTGTTCCAAAGGGTACTTCTTTACTAGTAAAGAATCTATTTTTTAATATTCCTGCACGACGTAACTTTTTAAAATCCGACCAGGTAGAATTTCGTCATATTACAGATGAGTTTCATAGAGTGGCGTTGGCGCATCCGCAGATAGGTTTTCAGTTTTTTAACAATGGAGGAGAGGTTTTCAATTTGCCCGCTAATGATTTAAGAAAACGTATCGTACATATTTTCGGCAGAAAAACGAACGAGAAATTAGTACCTGTTCAGGAAGATACCCAGGTAGTGAAGATTTCTGGCTTTATTCAAAAACCAGAGTTCGCCAAAAAAAGTAGGGGAGAACAGTTTTTCTTTGCTAACCATAGGTTTATAAAAAGTCCTTATCTGCATCACGCCGTTTTAGGGGCATTCGAGGGCCTCATAAAACCAGGAACGCATCCAGGTTACTTTCTATGTCTAGAAGTGGACCCCGGTACTATCGATATCAATATTCACCCTACAAAAACAGAAGTTAAGTTCGATGACGAGCATACCCTATATGCTTATTTGAAATCTACCATAAAGCACAGTTTGGGGCAGTTTAGTGTTGTGCCCGCCCTAGATTTTGAGCAAGATCAAAATCTAAATACGCCCTACGCCTATAAGAGTAAAGAAGCGAACGTTCCTCATGTCTCTGTAAATGCCGATTTTAATCCGTTTAAAGAAGCTGTAAGTGTTGGGAACGCTACCAGAGCCGGAAATTCGTATGCAAAAAGGGATTCCAAAGGTTGGGAAAACTTGTACAAGGGACTGGAAATAACTACTCCAAATCATAAGGCTAGTACCATTTCGTTCGAATCTGAACATATAAATAGTACTATTTTTGATGCTGATAAGGAATTACAGGATGCTGTTACCACTACTTTTCAGCTTAGAAAAAAGTATATCATCACTACCATAAAATCGGGAATGGTGGTCATCAATCAAAGTAGGGCACATCAACGCGTGCTTTATGAAAAATTTTTAAAGAATATTACGATTAAAGAAGCGGTAAGTCAGCAATTATTGTTTCCACTTTCCTTATCTTTTTCTGCGGCGGAATTGGCCATTCTAAATGAGATAAAGGAAAATCTATGTGCCGTTGGTTTTGTTTTTGGGGCTATAGCCGAAGAAACGGTGGAAGTGAAAGGGGTACCCGTGCAAGTGGCAGAAAGTGAAGTTCAAATGGTGATGGAGCAGTTGATATCCGATTTTCAGATGGAAATTTCAGATCATAGTTTCTCTCAAAGTGATATGTTGGCCAAGACGCTTTCCAAAACCTTGTCCGTAAAGACGGGTGAGCAGCTAGACGAAGCTTCACAATTAGCTTTAGTGAACGATTTGTTCGCCTGTAAGGAAACTACATTAAGTCCGTTTAATAAGCGAACTTATGTTACGATTAATGAAAATGACATTGAAAGAAAATTTATATAGATGGGTAGATTAACAGAAGCCATTAAGCATTTACTTATAATTAATATTTTATTTTTTGTAGCTACCAGTTTATATGGTGACCAAATGTACCAGTGGTTTTCGCTTTGGTTTCCTAAAAACGAAAATTTTGGACTATGGCAAATAGTATCGCACATGTTTATGCATGGCGGGTTTATGCACATTGCCTTTAATATGTATGCCTTATATGCCTTTGGCTCACCACTTGAGCAAATGTGGGGTAGAAATAAGTTTTTTTTCTTTTATTTCTCAGCGGGACTAGGTGCGGCTCTTATTCATACCGGAGTAAATTACTATCATTTTAATGAAGGGATGTCAGCTCTAGTGGAAGCGGGTATGTCGGAAAGTTCGGTTATGGATATAATTTCTAATGGACAGTACAGTCCTGAATGGTACAACATCGCAGGGAAATCTACGATAGAGAATTTTTTAAGTGCCTATAATACCCCGGCAGTAGGTGCTTCTGGCGCTATTTATGGTGTATTGGTCGCTTTTGGTATGTCCTTTCCTAATAGTGAACTATTTTTGATCTTTCTTCCTGTTCCTATTAAGGCAAAATATTTTATTCCCGTTTTAATCGGATTGGATTTGTTTTCCGGCGTTACGGGTTATAGTTTGTTCGGTCAAGGTATAGCGCATTTTGCGCACGTTGGAGGAGCCCTATTTGGTTTCTTAATGATGTGGTACTGGAAAAAAAATCAGTTTAATAAAAATAGATGGAATTAGCAGATGGCAGATGGAAATTTAAAATATCAATTCAATAGGCTCAACATTGCGGAGAAACTGATTGCCGTAAATGTTACCGTCTTTATCGTTAATAGTCTTTTCCCCTTCTTATTGGGGATATCCAAGAATAGCATAGTACAATGGTTTGAATTGCCGAACGATTTTTTCGACTTTCTCGTGCAACCCTGGTCCATAGTTACCTATTCTTTTTTTCATGGTGGATTAGGTCATTTATTTTGGAATATGTTGCTCATTTATTTTGTGGGCAGAATATTCTTGAACCTATTTGATAGTAGACGTTTTTTAAATGTTTACTTCTTAGGGGTTATTCTTGGGGGTGTTTTTTTTGTATTGGGTTACAATATCTTTCCGGCGTTTTTCAATATCAATGCTTATTTAATAGGAGCTTCTGCCGGTGCAAGTGCTATTTTAATTTTTATTTGTACCTATATGCCCAACCAAGAGGTAAGGCTCATATTTTTCAACGTTAAGCTTTGGTATATTGGAGCTTTCGTAGTTCTTATGGATTTAATTCAACTTCCTTATGGTACCAACTCCGGTGGTCATTTGGCACATTTAGGAGGTGCCTTGCTGGGTTATTGGTACGCCAGGCAATTATTGAACGGCACCGATATTGGTGTAGGTTTCTCAAAGTTGATAGATGGTATCGCTAATCTCTTTAAAAAGAGTGAAAAGAAGGCTCCCCTGAAAACGGCTTATAGAAAAAATAGTAATACTGCTAAAAGCCCTAAAGCTGCTTACGAAAAGGAGACCCATCAAAAAAAAATTGATGCTATCTTGGACAAAATTAGTAAATCTGGTTATGAAAGCTTGTCAAAATCGGAAAAGGATTTCTTGTTCAAGGCAGGAAAGGAGAACTAAACTTCATGAAGAAGCTCTCATTTTTTGGTAAATTAGTTTACGGGCTTAACATTCTTATGTCAGTTCTGTTACTGCTAGCCTGTATTGTGCCCTTTACGCCATTACCTAGCTTCTCGTTTTTGAGTCTTGTGGTACCCCTGCTCGTTATCTTCAACATCCTATTTCTTCTCTACTGGATCTCAAGAAGAAAATACCTTTTTGCTACTTCATTAGTAGCATTATTAGTGGGGTATTTTGTCTTGGGTTCCTTTATTGAATTTAGAAAACCAATAAAATTAGAAGAGGATAAGGCTTTGAAGATAATGACTTTCAATTCTTTAGGCTTTTCTGGTTATGGAAATGCCAAAAATACTGACGACCAAAAAGGTATTGTAAGTTTTGTCAGAAAGGAGGAACCAGATATTATTTGTTTTCAGGAATTTGATGATAGAAGGAAATATAGTGGTGACTTTGATCAATTCCCTTTTCAATATATGAGTACAGGTCCTGAAGGGAATAAAGGTAGGGTATTGTTAGCTATTTTATCAAAATATCCTATTATTAATGGGGGCGTTTTGGATTTTCCGGATACAAACAACAATGCTATTTTTAGTGATGTAATTATTAAAGAAGATACAGTACGTATTTACAATTTACATCTAGAATCTTTAAAAGTAAGACCAAGGATGCTTAAAAAGGAAAGATCGGACAGGTTGTTCAAACGCTTACGGTATTCATTTTCTAAACAACAGGAACAGGCTGCCATATTCAGACAGAACGCCAATGATTCCAAGTATTCTAAAATTGTTTGTGGAGATTTTAATAATACCCAATTTTCCAACGCTTATCGTATTATTAAAGGGGATATGAGGGATAGTTTTTCCGAAAAGGGAAGTGGGTATGGTAAGACCATTAATTTTTGGCACTTTCCTTTACGTATCGATTTTATTATGGCGGATCCTGAGATGGAAATAACCGGTCATCAAAACTATGATTTACAACTATCCGATCACGAACCGGTTATGGCTTCAATTAAACTTTCCTCCAAGAAATAGGCAATCTACAACATCTGCCAGTATGTGTATTAAAAAAGCAATACCCCAAAGACGGGTTTTGCTAAAAAATAGTAGTATAACGTAAAAGCAAATCGCCCAATAGCTGTGCAGTGGATGAAAATTAATACTGCATCGAGAAGGGTCAAAGATGGGATTGGCGAATATATGATCGATGTCCAATAAAATTCCTAATAGAAGTATAAGAGTGGCTTTCCACCGATACTCCTTAAAAAAGAAATATGCAACAATCAATGGGAGGATAAAGTGGATGCCGTAATGTGCAATAAACCTAAGCATGGGAGGGTTTCAAAACCAAATTTTTTAAGTAAGCGATTGATTCTGGTCCTAGGTTGAATAGGAGGTCCAAAATACTCAAATTGGGAATGAAGCCATGTCTATCCCCAAAGACTTGAACATACTCTGGAGTCTTAAAATCCAACACTTTTTTGGCGTTGGCCAAAAATCTAAAATCTAACATATCCTGAGGTTCACGAATGTACTCCTTTGTTCTATGAGCAGAAATCTCAATCTGTAAACACTGGCATACGGTTGCTATGGTCTTTAGGTTAAAATCCATAAGGAACTCTTGATTCGCCTCATAAAGCGGTCTTATGTCATCCTCATAGTACTCAAAAAATGGAGAGGTTCTGTAGGCCGTTTCTAAAGTTCTCCAATGTTGGCGTTGCCAAGGATAGGTATTGTCCACTTTCACGTTTTGGTAGCTTTGTCTGCCACTATCGTCTTTTGTATGGGCAATGGGTATGCTTAGTACATGTAAACCTCTATCCGTGCAAATATGGGTCCGGTTTCTAAAGGTTTGTTTTTGATAGTTGTCAAAAGCTTCCCATGTAATATCATCCGATAGTAAAACACTGAAAGAGGCAATGTTCGGAAAATACGTTGGATGAAGTAGTTTCATAAAAATCTACTTTTCCGATTTTTTTCTTTTCCAGAACCAATTACCGACGAAATAAGCCGCTAATAATATTAGAAAATACTTTAGATAAGACTGTGACTGACCCTCGCCATTTACGGTCGTGAAAATCCGGTCCCATCTTGGTTTCCATTCTAAAGGACCGTTAGGGTTACCTTTACTATCTACAAAATTATCAAAACTCATCCATAGGAAAATAGGGGTGCCTACGATATGATTCTCTGGCACATAGCCCCAAGCCCTGCTATCTTCTGAATGATCACGATTGTCCCCCATCATCCAATAGTAATCCTGTTTAAAGGTATAAGAGTCCACTACCTTGCCGTTAAGGCTTATTTGGTTTCCGGAAACTCTGATTTCATTTTTTTCATAATCCCTTATAATTTTTTTATAGAGGGGAAGGACTTTAAGGTTCAGGGCCACCGTAGCGCCCTTTTGCGGAATATATAATTTACCCATTTGACTGTAGTTCCATGGATAGTCCGGACTTTGAGGAAACAGATTCACGCCTCTCTTACCCTTTGGACTTATTTGTTGCACTACAGAGTCTATGGTTGTCTCCTTGCGTAAAGCATCTACCATCTCAGCGGTTAAGGTAGCTTGTCTTTGTCTATCGGTAACTTCTCTTAACGCAAGACCATATTTTTTAATGGTATTTGCAGGAATACCTCCGCCTTTGGTATACAGTTCTAATTGACCGTTTTCCGCTTGGTTATAGCCCAATAAATACTGATTTACGGCCTGAGCCTGTTCTTGGTTCAGCGGATTGGACAGGTATCTTCTAGTGAATTCTGTAACGCCTAACCTATCCAGTAGTCTAGAGGATACTCCTTTAGAGCTGTAAATCATGTAGTCGTATTGGGTTTTTGCACTTCCGGGGAGGTCTAACTGTTTTCCGTTTACAAAAACAAAACCGTTACGTACTTCTAGGGAATCACCCGGCAGACCTACGCATCTTTTTACATAATTGGACTTTTTATCTATCGGTTTTTTGACACCTTTTTCCTTTTTGAAGAATATGCGAACGGTATCCGCAGGCCAACTAAAAACTACAATATCATTCCGGTCTACCTTTGTAAATCCGGGTAGCCTAAAATAGGGGAGTTGCGGCTTGTTCAGATAGGATTTAACTCCAACCACAGGCAGGGTGTCATGGACCATTGGCGCGGCAATCGTGGTCATCGGGGTTCTAGCGCCGTAATGAAACTTGCTCACAAAGAGAAAATCACCTATTCTTAGCGTTCGTTCTAAGGAACCTGTTGGGATGACGTAGGGTTGAATAAAATAGGTGTGTACCAGTGTTGCGGCAACAACTGCAAAAACAATAGAGCTTACCCATTCTCCTAAAGCTGTTTTAGGTTGTAAGCTCCTATTTTCAATATATTTTATATCTAGGGCATAATTTACATAATAGATGTAAAAACCTAAGGTAAACACTACTAGCCAAGACTCCAACAGACTGTTTCTTCCATAGCTGCGAATGGTTTCTACCCAGATTACAGGAAACATAAGAAGGTTAATGATGGGAATGAATAATAATATGACCCACCATTTGGGCCTGTTTATAATTTGCATTAAGATAATGGCGTTGTAGACGGGAATAGCTGCCTCCCAAGCTTTTCTACCTGCCTTTACATATAATTTCCATGTTCCTAAAAAATGGATGACCTGGACAATCAGAATAAAAATAATCCATTGGGTACCGTTCATAAATATCTTTTTATAGTTTTTGGCTACTAAACGTTTCGGAAAATTTCGTCAAATTATCGAAAACGTTATTGGCGCATAGGTCTTAAAATGTAAAAATAGTTACTTTTTTTAACCAAGGTTTAACACATCTTGCATAGTGAAAATTCCGGTTTTCCCAATAATCCATTCAGCCGCAATGACCGCTCCTTCCGCAAAACCTTCTCTATTATGGGCCGTATGCTTTATCTCTATACTATCTACCTTACTTTGATATTGCGTCGTGTGGGTTCCTGGGGTGTCTCCGATACGTTTTGATCGTATAGGAATATAATCGGGTTCTTCGGTATCTAATTTCCATCCATTATAATCAGAATTCTCTAGGATACCTTCTGCTAGTGTAATGGCTGTTCCGCTAGGCGCATCTAATTTTTGGGTGTGGTGTATTTCTTCTAAACTTACGTTGTACTGCTTTTGTGGATGCATCATCCTTGCAAGTTTGGCATTGAGTTCAAAAAAAAGGTTTACGCCCAAACTAAAGTTAGAAGCATAGATAAACGCACCCTTTTTTTCTTTGCAAATACGCACTGCTTTGTCATAATCGTCTAACCAACCGGTGGTGCCGGATATAATGGGAACATTATTCTCAATACATTTAGTAATGTTTCCGAACGCTGCTCCGGGCATGCTAAAATCAATAGCCACGTCTATATTGGAAAAATCGATTTCTGTTGTATCTATATCAATCTTAGCAGTGATTTCATGATTTCTGCCGAGTGCTACCCGTTCTATCATCTGCCCCATTTTCCCGTAACCGAAAAGCGCAATCTTCATTCTTAAAATTTAATGGTTAGTGCCATACCGTAATTAGGGTCATTCGTAATTGGGTTCAGGTCTAAATACGGCTCAAAATCAAAGCTTAAATTATCATCTATATTAAATTGTTTTAAATGGGCATCTACATTGGCGTCGACAATGTTCAAAGCATATAGCGCAATGGAAACAACCAACCAAAGATCACGGTTTTCTTGGAATCGCTCCTGCTGATTTTCCAATACATCCGAGTCAAAAAATTGAAATTCTCCTTCTCCATTAAATTCATCATCCGTAAAACCCGCCTGTCTTCTTATAAATGCCGTTCTAAATCTTTGATAATTATTGTTATTTAAGGTATACTGGTAAATACTACCACCGATAGCACCCCAAACGATAGGGACTTTCCAATATCTTTTGTTATAGATTTGACCAAGTCCTGGAATAGCGGCAGAATAGAAGGCCGCCTTACTGGGGGCTAACGGATTTATTACTTTTTTCTTTTTGAATAAGGAGTCTTGCATAATGACTCCACTTTGTCTAAGATTGGTTTTTAAACTGTCTGATTCAGATGGAATTTCTGCTTCATTACCCTCCTGAGAAAAAATCGATTGAGAGAAAGTACAGAAAATAATTATAGTTATTAAGAGCCTATTCACCCGTAATAAGATTAATTAACCTTTCAAATTCTTCTTTAGATCTAAAAGGTATGGTTATTTTTCCTTTGGAATTTCCAGAAGTATTAATATCTACAGGAACGGCCAAATGTGCTGCCAATTCCTTCATCCCCTTGTGTACATAACTGGGTGTTGTTTTTTCTACCCCTGGTACGGCCTTCCCTTCTTCTTTATCAGCTTTGAAACGCTTTACGGCATTTTCCGTATCCCTTACGGACAGATTTTGACCTACTATTTTTTCGTACAGTGCTATTTGATCTTGGGTCGTATCAATATTTACAAGTGCTCGTCCATGACCCATACTTAAGAATCCATCTCTCATACCTGTTTGTATGATGGGGTCTAGTTTAAGAAGCCTCAGATAATTGGCAATGGTAGATCTCTTTTTTCCGACACGTTCACTAAGTTTTTCTTGGGTTAAACTTATTTCGTCTATCAACCTCTGGTATGAAAGTGCAATTTCTATAGGGTCTAAGTCTTGGCGTTGAATATTTTCTACCAAGGCCATTTCCAAGGATTCCTGATCATTGGCAATTCTAATATATGCTGGGATAGTTTCTAGACCCAACAATTTAGAAGCCCTAAATCTTCGTTCTCCAGAGACTAATTGATATTTGTTGAAACTTAATTTCCTAACCGTTATAGGCTGAATAACGCCTAGTTCCCGAATAGAAGTTGCCAGCTCCTGCAAATTTTCTTCGTTAAAATTTGAACGGGGTTGAAACGGATTCACTTCAATTAGGGCTAAATCCAATTCAATGATATTCCCCACTACCTTGTCCGCATTCTTATCCGTAGCGGATTGAATATCATTTTCCGGATCTTTCAATAAGGCCGAGAGTCCTCTTCCTAATGCTTGTTTTTTAGTAGCTTTTGCCATTTAAACTGTCTGCTTGTTTTTCTTTATTACCTCATTGGCCATGTTAAGGTAATTTGTTGCTCCTTTACTAGAAGCGTCATATTTTATAATACTTTCCCCATAACTCGGTGCTTCGCTCAATCGTACATTTCGTTGTATGATGGTGTCAAAAACCATATCGCCAAAATGCTTGCGAACTTCCTCTACTACCTGATTCGATAGGCGTAGCCTTGAATCGTACATCGTTAATAACATGCCTTCAATATCCAATTCAGGATTGTGTAGGCGTTGTATGCTTTTAATCGTATTTAATAATTTCCCCAGACCTTCTAATGCAAAATATTCGCACTGTATCGGTATGATTACCGAGTCCGCCGCCGTTAACGCATTTAAGGTTAATAAGCCAAGCGATGGGGCGCAATCTATAAGAATATAATCATAATCTTTCTTAAGGTCTACAATAGCCTTCTTCATCATGTATTCCCGCTCCTCTTTATCCACCAACTCAATCTCGATGGCCACTAAATCTATGTGCGCTGGTATCAAATCTACGTTTGGAGAAGTCGTCTGTATGATGGTTTCCCTGGCCGTTTTGGTATGTTCCAATAGTTGATACGTGCCTAATTCGACACCATCCACGTCTATACCTAAGCCAGAAGTGGCGTTAGCTTGGGGGTCTGCATCGATTAACAATACCTTTTGCTCTAACACACCTAGCGAGGCAGCTAAGTTAACGGTGGTAGTAGTTTTACCTACGCCACCCTTTTGATTGGCAATAGCAATAATCTTGCTCATGTTAATAGTAAGTTAGGTTGTAAAAATACGATTATTTACGGGGTATGGGAAAGGATTTTGTTAACACTAGGTGAATAACCGATGTGTTTTTCCAAAAACGATGTTAAACGTTTAGCCCTTAGCTACTTAGTGTTAAAAGTGGTCTTTTCAAAGCTGAAAGTAGGACTATTGGTTCTCCTTGGAAGCTTTTAAGCTATCTTGATATTCAATAAGGTAAATTTCCTCGTTCTTCTTTTTAAGATAATATTCCTCTCTTGCGAATTTCATGAGTTCTTGTTCGTCCGATAGCTTTTCGATGATTTTTTTGTCTTTACTGATCTCTTTTTTTAAGAAGTCCTGTGTCTTCTCCAGTTTTTTAATCTCTTTCCTTAGTTCTAGATGAATGAGCAGGGAATTGGTGTCAAAAAATACCATCCAAATAACAAAGGCGGTAAGCACCAATACATACATATTGGTAAGTACCTTAAACCATTTTTTCTCTTTAAGTTCTTTCAAACCCATTAGTTCTCTGCTAATTTTTCGTTAATGATACTGCGCACTATTTCCACGGCGACGGTATTGTATTTGTTGTTAGGAATAATGATATCAGCGTATTCTTTTGTAGGCTCAATGAATTGGTCGTGCATGGGTTTGATTACAGTTTGGTATTTTTCTAAGGTTTCGTCCAGGTTCCAACCGCGTTCGTTCACGTCTCGCTTTAATCTTCGTATTAAACGCTCGTCCGTATCTGCATGAACAAAAATCTTTATGTCGAACATATTTCTAATCTCTGGATTGGTCATGATCAGAATGCCTTCTACGATCATAACCTTTCTAGGATGGGTGGGAATCGTTTTTTTTGTTCTATTACATTCCAAAAAAGAATAAACCGGTTGCTCAATGGATTCTCCCGATTTCAGTTTTTTCAGATGTTCTGTTAATAGAGCAAAGTCAATAGAATTTGGATGGTCGAAATTGGTTTTTCTTCTATCCTCGAGGCTCAGGTGAGAGAGGTCGTTATAATAGGAATCCTGGGAAATAACACCGACTTCCTCATTGGGAAGTTCGTTGATGATTTGATTTACCACAGTGGTCTTTCCGCAACCCGTGCCACCTGCAATTCCTATAATTAGCATCCAACATTATTTTGAACAAAAATACAGATTAACGCTACAATTTTCTACTAAACTTAAAAATGAACTTTTGTAACTCCTTTCAAGGGTTTAGAATTACTTTTGCCCAATGCAAAAAGAACAGGTAAGACCAAATTTTGAATTTATAGCTTTAATGGCTTCTTTGATGTCTATTGTAGCACTAGCTATAGATGCGCTATTACCTGCTATTGCGGAGATTGGGGTTTCTATCAATAGCTTAGATCCCACCGACAATCAGTTACTTATTATCATGATTTTTCTGGGTCTTGGTGTTGGTCAATTGTTTTTCGGTCCTTTATCTGATAGTTATGGTAGAAAGCCAGTAGTTTATTTTGGTTTTGTCTTATTTGCCTTGGCAAGTATGCTATGTGTCTTGGCACCTTCTTTAGAGTGGATGGTAGTAGGACGTATTATACAGGGCATTGGCCTTTCCGCACCTAGAACCATTAGTATTTCCATCATCAGGGATACTTACAGCGGTGATTACATGGCTCGCATCATGTCTTTTGTTACGGCGTTTTTTATTTTAATTCCGGTCGTTGCCCCGGCTATTGGCAAATTGATACTGGACAGTATGGGTTGGGAGGCCATATTCTACATGCAATTATTTTTTGCGCTTTTAATCGGGATTTGGTTTTGGAAAAGACAGTCGGAGACGCTAAAGCCGGAATATAAGGTTCCTTTTACCGGAGCTATTTTTTTAGTAGGCACCAAGGAGATTTTTAAGCACAAGGAAACCGTGTCCTGCACCATAATTTCAGGTTTGATTACGGGTTCCTTTCTCGTTTATTTAAGCTCGGCACAACATGTATTTGAAGACCAATATCAGTTGAAGGAATCCTTCCCTTATATATTCGCGGGCCTCGCGATTGCGATTGGTCTATCTACATTTTTAAACGGCACCTTAGTGCTTCGATTCGGGATGCGAAAGTTGGCTTTGTTCGCATTGTCCGGTTTTACCTTTATTGCACTAAGTTATGTGCTGGTCTTTTGGGGTAAAGCCAACCCTAGTATCGGTATTTTGGTGCTGTTTCTTTCTTTTTTGTTTTTCTGTCTTGGATTTGTGTGGGGCAACCTAAGGTCCATTGCAATGGAGCCTATTGGACATATTGCCGGAATAGGCGCAGCGATAACCGGATTTATATCCACCATCCTGTCCATACCAATTTCCTTATATGTTGGTAGTTTTGTACAAGATACGGTATGGCCACTTTTTGTTGGACTTGGTAGCTGTGGATTATTGGCACTTTTGATATTTATTGTTTTTGCAAATCGTAAAAAGTACCAGTTGCAAGCCAATAATTGATTCGAATTATCTCTTAAGTTAAAGTGCATTATCCATAATTTCCTTGACCACTTCCGGATTTAAAAGTGTGCTCGTATCTCCTAGGTTGGAGGTATCCTTACTGGCTATTTTACGCAGAATACGGCGCATGATTTTACCACTTCGGGTCTTAGGTAATCCAGGCACGAATTGAATTTTATCGAGCTTGGCAATAGGCCCTATCTGTTCCGTTATTTGTTGGTTGATTTCTTTTCTCAGGTTATCCCTATTTCTATCTTCTCCTACTTCCTTTAAAATCACATAACCATAAAGTGCATTTCCCTTAACGTCATGCGGAAACCCTACAATTGCAGATTCCGCCACAGCCGGGTGTTCGTTGATGGAATCTTCTATCGGTGCTGTTCCCAGATTATGACCGGATACAATAATGACATCATCTACGCGTCCGGTAATCCGATAATAACCAACGGCATCCCTTAGGGCACCATCACCGGTGAAATACATGTTTTCATAAGCTGAAAAATAGGTGTCTCTGTAGCGTTCATGATTACCCCATATCGTACGTGCCATGGAAGGCCATGGGAATTTAATGCAAAGCCTACCGTCTACTTGGTTGCCTTTGATTTCCTGCGCATGCTCATCCATTAGTGCAGGTTGTATACCAATAAAGGGTAGTGTGGCATAGGTAGGGGTCGTTGGTGTTACATAGGGTATAGGTGTTATCATGATACCACCAGTCTCTGTTTGCCACCATGTATCTACAATAGGACTGTTTTTCTTCCCGACATTGTTATTGTACCAATGCCATGCTTCTTCATTAATAGGTTCCCCGACCGAACCTAGAACTTTTAGACTGGACAGGTCGTATTTCTCTACAAAATCCAGGTTCTCCTTGGCTAGTGCCCGTATGGCGGTCGGTGCGGTATAAAACTGGGTAACCTTGTGTTTTTGGACTACTTCCCAAAACCTTCCAAAATCAGGGTAGGAGGGGACACCTTCGAACATTACCGTTGTAGCTCCATTGGCCAGAGGTCCGTAAACAATGTAGGAGTGACCGGTAATCCAGCCTATATCCGCTGTACACCAGTACACATCCTGTTCTTTGTACTGAAAAACATTTTTAAACGTATATGCCGTATACACCATATAACCGGCGGTTGTATGCACCATTCCTTTTGGTTTTCCAGTAGACCCGGAAGTATATAGAATGAACAAAGGGTCTTCCGCATTCATTATCTCAGCAACATGGTCGGCGTAGGCATCATCCAATAGAGGTTGCAGCCATTCATCCCTACCTTCTTTCATGGCAATAGTGCTATTGATTCTTTTTGCTACCAATACATTATTTACACCTGGGCAATCTTCAAGCGCCTTATCTACGATTCCTTTTAAATCGATGGTTTTTGCACCTCTAAAAGATCCATCAGAGGTAATGACCATCTTGCAGTCCGAATCATTGATACGCGTAGACAGTGCATTTGCCGAAAATCCCGCGAAAACAACCGAATGTATGGCACCGATGCGTGCACAGGCTAAAACGGATACCGCGAGCTCTGGAATCATGGGTAGATATATACAAACACGATCTCCCTTTTTAATGCCTTTTTCCAAAAGTACGTTCGCCATTCTACAGACCCGTTCATGTAACTGACGATAGGTGATGTGTTCTGCTTCTTCTTTTGGGTCATTAGGCTCAAAAAGTATAGCTGTTTTGCTGCCTCGCGTCGGTAAATGACGGTCTAGACAATTTTCAGTAATATTCAACTGTGCGCCTTCGAACCACTTTACCTCAGGTTTGGAGAAATCCCAGCTCAGTACGGTGTTCCACCTTTTGCGCCAAACAAAATGTTCCTCGGCTATTTCTTCCCAAAATGCTTCAGGGTTCCTGACCGATTTGCGGTATACTTGATAGTATTCTTCTAAGTGTTTTATATGGTAATTACTCATCTTTCAACAAAGGTTTCAACTAAAATAATAATTAATGGTCGGATGCTTCACCTGCACCACTTGGAATTCTTATATTTTCTACAATATCCTGTACATTTTCAGGTGGACTCGGGGTGAATTGTAAAATAACCACCGCAACAATGAAATTGGCTAACATGGCTATACTGCCAAAGCCTTCGGGTGATATGCCAAACCACCAATCTGCCTGCGTTCCACCACCGAACCAGCCAAATTTGAACTTGGTCATATAGAACAGCATTAATACAATGCCCACGACCATTCCTCCAATAGCTCCTTCTTTGTTCATCTTTTTATAAAAGATGCCGAGCACAATAGCCGGAAAGAAGGAAGCTGCCGCTAGCCCAAATGCCAGGGCTACTACTGCCGCGACAAAACCGGGCGGGTTTATTCCGAAATATCCGGCAATGACTACGGCAACGGTAGCTGCTCCTCTTGCTGCCCAGAGTTCTCCCTTTTCTGAAATAGTAGGACGAAAAACTTTTTTTATCAGATCATGTGAAACGGATGCCGATATCACTAGTAATAACCCGGCCGCCGTAGATAATGCCGCAGCGAGGCCCCCAGCTGCCACTAACGCAATTACCCAAGCGGGTAGATTGGCAATTTCCGGGTTGGCCAATACCATGATATCCCTATCCACGATTAGTTCATTTTTTTCCGTATCGGCCACATATTGAATTTTTCCATCATTATTCTTATCGGTGAAACTCAGTAAACCTGTAGTTTCCCAGTTTTTGAACCATTCTGGCATGGAGCTATATTCCTTATTGCTTACGGTATTGATCATATTGTTTCTGGCGAACACGGCAACAGCAGGTGCCGTAGTGTATAAAATCGCGATTAGCAAAAGTGCCAGTCCTGCCGATTTTCTGGCATCCTTTACTCTTTTTACCGTGAAAAAACGAACGATGACATGTGGCAATCCGGCCGTACCTACCATCAGGGCCAAGGTAATGGCAAAGACATCGGTTACGGATTTTGAACCATCGGTATAGGCGTTGAATCCGAGTTCTGTAGAAAGTCCGTCCAGTTTATCTAATAAATAAGTTCCCGAACCATCAGATAACGTAGCGCCCATGCCTAATTGTGGAACAGGATTACCGGTCATTTGGATTGAAATAAAAATAGCGGGCACCATAAAAGCGAAAATCAACACGCAATATTGCGCTACTTGGGTATATGTAATTCCTTTCATACCACCAAGAACTGCATAGAACAATACGATAACCATTCCAATGATGACACCCGTATTTATGTCCACTTCAAGAAAACGGGAAAATACCACGCCTACGCCTCGCATCTGTCCTGCGACATAAGTAAAGGAGACGATAAGCGCACAAATAACAGCAACGATACGCGCCGTTTTAGAATAGTACCGGTCACCGATAAAATCAGGAACGGTGAATTTTCCGAATTTACGAAGGTAAGGAGCTAAGAGTAGCGCTAGAAGTACGTAACCTCCGGTCCAACCCATTAGATAAACAGAACCGTCATATCCGGCGAAAGCAATAATTCCGGCCATGGAAATAAAAGAAGCCGCGGACATCCAATCCGCTGCGGTAGCCATACCATTGGCCAATGGGGATACCCCACCACCAGCTACATAAAACTCCTTTGTAGAGCCGGCTCTTGACCATATTGCTATTCCTATGTAAAGAGCAAAGGTTATTCCGACAAGTAAATACGTCCAGGTCTGAACACTCATAATGGTATTGGTTTAGTTGGTTGTTGCTTATAATTCGTTTTTGGTTGGCGCCTTTAAGTGGGTTGTTCGAGGTTCGTATCCTCTATCTTCGCTGATTATTATTTATTTTGCTGACCGTCAACTACTCGTTATAACCATATTTTTTATCGAGTTTGTTCATCAACCGGACGTAAACAAAAATTAATATGACGAAGACGTATATAGATCCTTGTTGTGCAAACCAGAAACCTAGTTTAAAGCCTCCTAGTCTTATACCGTCCAAAGCCTCTTTAAATAGAATACCTGCCCCGTATGAAACTAAAAACCAAATGGTCAGCAGTATAAAAAGATATCTCACGTTTTCTTTCCAATAGGCTGTTGCCTTTTTTTGTTTTTCTAACATTTAATTTTATTATAATTTAATTAAAATACTTTAATTGGGAAGATAAATTACTCCACTGGAAGAATCTCTCCTTGCTCCGGTGACCGAACTTAGGACATTTATCTGTCGTTCTACCCTCAAGGCACCCATCAATGCAAATACGAGTGCCTCTTTGAATTCTATCAAAATTGGCTCTGGGACAACTACGGCGGTCCGGTCTCCTAATTTTTCCTTTAGAACATCAATAAGAAACGTATTTAAAGCCCCTCCACCGGTAACCAAGACGCGTTGTGCGTCCTTTTTGGAGTTGATTTGTATTTGTTGCGCAACTTTTTCACAAATATGATGTATCGCAGTATGTAAAAGATTTTCCATTTTATCTTTTGTTCGGTCCACGATTGGCGCTACTTCTTCTAAAAACCACTCATAACCTATAGATTTTGGATGTGGCAGTGCATAATATCTTAGATTATTTAAATCAATTAGCATGGCAGAATTAATTTTTCCTGCCTTTGCCATTTCGCCGCCGTTGTCATAATCCAGGTTAATTTTTCGTGTAATATAATTTAATATCATGTTAGCAAGACCAATGTCATAGGCAATACGCTTATTTTTTAGTTGAAATGAAATATTGCCAATACCCCCCAGATTTAGACAAAAATCATAGGCGCTGAAAAAAAGTTGGTCCCCAATGGGTACCAAGGGGGCTCCTTGACCGCCCAAGGCCAGGTCGTTCGTTCTAAAATCACATATTACGTTTTCCCCGGAGGCATTGGCCAAATGCTGACCCGAACCCATTTGAAAAGTTAGCCCCAATTCCGGTCTGTGATGGGAGGTATGTCCGTGACTAGCAATATAATCTACTTCCAGATTTGCTTCGTCGATGAAATTCTTTGCCTGTTCGCCGAGCCAAGAACCGTAGGTATTATGAAGCTCTAGTAAACCTTCCGCCGATAAATGAATGGAATCTTTGAGCGCCAACTGCATTTCTTGGGTGTAGTCTACACTTTTAGTATTTTTAATCTTAAATTGCCATTCCTCGTTCACTTCCTCTAAATGGCAATAGGCAAGGTCTAACCCATCTAAAGAAGTGCCAGACATTAATCCTAGAATTTTATAATTTTTCATATGAGTCAGGGCTATTTAAATTACGTTAGTTTTTAATTTAAAAGGTAATTTACCAAGTGCTTTGGTCTTGCCTAAAAAATGGGCAGTGGCCACTTCTTGAAATTCAGTAAAATCTTGATATACCACCACAGTTACCAATGATTTGTCAAATTTAAAGTGTTGTAGCGCATACGGATTTCCGTAGTGATAGAGTACTACTTTTTTTTCATCCATTAAGTTGTTGATAAAATCGATTTCTTCAGTAAAAAAACCAAAATTGTTAGCAGGTTTTACATTAGGGGGTGTTAACAATAGCAGTACTTCATTTTCTTCCGAAACCTCCGATTCCAGTAAAGCTAAAGACGCTAGGATTTCTGAGCGGGTTTCATTTTCTACAAAGCGTTTAAAGGTTACGGTACAGAAATCCGTAGTTCTAAATTCAGCAATATCCTTGTCCGAGCCCTTGAGTATGGTCAGGCATTTTTCCGCGATTGCGTAATTAAGGTTTTTGGCCAACCAATAAGGGGCGGAGTTATTGTTGTGGTCTTTTAGATTTTTTATGGCTTTTTCCTTCAGTTTCCAAACACGTTCAAAACTTTCATCAATTTGATTACTGTTGGCTTCGGTCAATATCCTTTCAATACCCTCTTTGGTATGCTCCGCAAAACATAATACATCGTTTCCGGCGTCAAAGGCCAACCATTCCAACTCGCCAGGTATAGGATAGTTTTTGGAGACAGCATGCATATTCAGGGCATCGGAAATGACTGCGCCTTTAAACTGCATTTCTTCTCTTAGTACGCCTTTAATGATTTTTTTTGAAATGCTTGAAGGTATATTTTCTCCGTTGGCAAGCGCAGGAACGGATAAATGGCCTACCATAACGCTATCTACTCCTTCATTTATTAATTCTTGAAACGGATAGAGTTCGTTTTTAAGCAATTCCTCTTTAGATTTATTAATTACGGGTAGCCCCAAATGCGAATCCGTTGCGGTATCTCCATGACCGGGAAAGTGTTTTATGCTTGTTAACACTCCCTCACTTTCGGTGCCCTTCACATAGGCGATGGATTTTGAGGTGACACGCTCCCTGTCATCTCCAAAAGAACGATAACCAATTACGGGATTATCCGGGTTATTATTGATATCTGCAACAGGTGAAAGATTCCAGTGAATGCCGGCGCTTTTACAATCTTGGGCAATATTTTTTCCTACTTCATATAGTAACGATACATCGTCTTGGATTGCCCCGAGCGTTATGGCATAAGGGTATTGGGCGGTATTTTCCACGCGCATGGCCAGTCCCCATTCCGCATCAATAGCGATTAATAGAGGATATTTTGAAAGCCTTTGATATCTGTTGATAAGCGTTTTTAGAACCGCTAGGCTATTGTCGTTATATACAACGGGCTTTTTTCCTTCGTAGTTGGTGGCCGCACTAGCTCTTGAATGAAAAAAGCAGATTCCTCCTATGGCATGTTTCTTTATCAGGGTCTCGAGCTCTTGTATTTCCGCTTCCGTATCATTTATAAATGCGGCCGGCATAAAGAGTTGTCCTACTTTTTCTTCTAATGAAAGTTGTCTTTTCGCACTAATAAAATCCATCATAACTAGTTCGCTTCTACTTTGGCCTTGCCAAAATTCGGGGGATATTTAATAAACTTCAATAAAATAAACGCAGGTAGGGCAGCTAATACTACCCAAATAAAGAATCCGTCGTAGCCAAGCCACTCTTGCATAAAACCACTTATTAATCCTGGCAACATCATTCCTAAGGCCATAAAACCGGTGGCTAGGGCATAGTGCGAAGTTTTAGAATTCCCTTCTGCTATATAAATGAGATATACCATAAAGCCTGCGATTCCAAAACCATAACCAAACTGTTCCACGATTACGGTACCGGTTACCGCCCAGGCCTCTGTGGTCCCAGTTATTGCTAGTAGTGCGTAAAGTGCATTTGGAGCGTTGAGGGAAATAAGCATCGGTAGCATCCATTTTTTTAAACCATGTCTTGATATTAAAATACCACCTAGAATACCGCCAACGGTCAAAAATATAACACCTATGGTCCCGTAAATTGTTCCCACCTCAGAAGTGCTATATCCCAAGCCTCCAACGGACGTCGGGTCCAATAGAAAGGGAGAGGCCATTTTAACCAATTGCGACTCACCAAGTCTAAAGAAAAGAATAAATGTGATGGCAATTCCCATTCCGGGTTTTTTAAAGAAGGAAACAAAGACCTCCCAGAAACCCTTTGGTTTGTCTAGGACTATGGCATCAGAATTTTCAAATTTTGGCGTAGCGATGAAGTTGGTCAGCGTCATGAGTAACATAATTGAGCCTGCACATATCATAGTATATGACCATGCCCTGGTATTATCTCCATATTCGTTTTCGAGAAATCCTGCTAGTACTACAAGAAGTCCCTGGCCCGTAACGTTGGCCAGCTTATAGAATACACTCCGCATCCCTACGAAGAAGGACTGTTTGTCTTCCGTAAGGCCTATCATGTAATAACCATCTGTAGCAATATCGTTCGTTGCGGATGCAAAGGCCACCATCCAGAAACACGCTAAACTGGTGACGAAAAAAATGTTTGTAGGCAATGTTAATCCGATAGCTAAAAGTGCTACCGAGGCCAAAAGTTGCATTCCCAAAAACCAATTTCGTTTGGTACTTTTTATATCCACAAACGGACTCCACAAAGGTTTAATTACCCATGGTAAATACAACAAACTAGTATATAGCCCTAAATCAGAATTACTAAAACCCAGTCTTTTATACATAATAACGGATACCGTTACCACCAGAGCGTAAGGCAAGCCCTGCGCGAAGTATAGTGACGGGACCCATGCCCATGCCCATTTATTTTTTTGAATCATCGTGAAGAATTTCCTTTAAATGTAAAACAACTGGTTTGGTTTCCCTTCCATATCTGTCTAAAAATGATAGGGCAAAATAATTTCCCCTTAAATTACTTTTTGGAATTTGTATAATTTTAGATTTCTCGTTAATCAGCATTTTCCCCTGTAATTTTTCTATAGGATATTCAGATTTTACGTTTCGTCCGGATGTATACCATAGGACATATTGATACTTTTCTTGGTCAATAATCGTAAAATTTACATTTTCCGAATCTTGTGATTGCAGCATTAGTTTTGCAGTCTGAGGTGGTTCGTTGGTTTTGTCGGCGATAGGGGTAAGGGAGGGTTCACTGTATAGTTTTCTTTTGATGTATTTTGTTACATCAGGGTTATTGTTCAGTAACGATTTTGCGCTAAATACGATATTTCCCGATATTTCGGGAATCTCCCTGGCCAGTTTAAATTGGTTCGGTAGTTCCTTTTTATTTGCCCAAGCTTCATCACTGTTATTCCTAATTTTATAAGCTCCGTTACCGATATAAAGATTGGTATTATGATTATTTTTCGCCCACCAGTTTACAATTTTTCTGTGCGAGGCCACGGGAAGCTCCATACTCCAATACACTTGTGGGGCCAAATAATCTACCCAACCTTCCTCCATCCAAAGTAAGGGGTCTGCATAGAGGTCTTCGTAAGTGGTTTGCCCGGCCTTGGTGTCGGAGCCTCTGGGGTCGGTTGTATCGTTTTTCCAAACACCGAACGGACTAATTCCAAATTGCACCCACGGTTTAATGGATTTTATAGTCCGATGCGTTTCTTTTACCAGGGAATCTATGTTGCTACGTCTCCAGTCGTCTAATGACTGGTTTGTTAGAGCATGGGTTTTAAAGGCCAAAGAGTCATCGAAAACCACATCTGTTATTTTGTAAGGGTAAAAATAATCATCAAAATGAATGGCGTCTATATCGTAAGTTGAGACTATTTCGGCAATAATTTTCGAAAAGTGGGCTCTTACCTCTGGAAGCCCTGGATTATAGTAGTTTTTCTTACCGTAATGCACCATCCATTCCGGATGGGTACAATAGTCATGGGTTTCACTCAATACCTCAAAATCCTCATCGAAAGTAGCGCGATATGGGTTGAGCCACGCGTGAAATTCTATACCTCTTTTATGGGTCTCTGAGATCATCCACTCCAAATTGTTCTCGCTCCAATCTGGCTTCTTACCTTCAAGCCCTGTCAGGAATCTAGACCACGGAGCAAACTCAGATGGGTAGAACGCATCGCCGGCCGCCCTTACTTGTACAATTACGGCATTGTAATTCAGTTGTTGGTAAAAGTTCAGTATGTTCAAAAAATCTGTCTTTTGTTTTTCAGCATTGTCATTACCGTTTTTGGGCCAGTCAATATTGACCACGGTAGCTATCCAGACTCCCCTGAACTCTCTTTTTGGTTTTTTTTCAAAAGAATTGAAAATACCACAGGAACTAAGGCTTAGGAAGAAAAGAAGGAGTTGAAAATGTCTTGACATAGTATAAAAAAGGCCTATTTAATCGCTAAAATAAGCCTTTTAAAATGGTTTTATTCTGAATCGAACTTGTGTCTTACAAATGCTTCCATAGCTGCATAAGAAGCCATTCCGAGTGCTTTGTATTTGTTTGCGGTATCCCTGTTGCGTTCTTCTGCCCTCATCCAAAATTCACGGGAATCATCACCTTGGAACATTACCCCGTCCTTTTGCGATTGGTGGCAGAATATGGCATTTCTTTTTTTCATAACCTGGCTAGGGCTCATGGGTACGGCCATTTCAATTTCATTGATGTCCCACTCATGCCATGCGCCTCTGTACAGCCATAGCCAACATTCGTCCATAAAGGATTCAGTCTTTAATCTTTTCATAGCTTCCAAAACAGCATCTAAACATACTTTATGTGTTCCGTGTGGATCCGCAAGGTCGCCTGCGGCAAAAATTTGATGCGGTTTTATCTGTTGTATAACATCCATCATAAGGATGATATCATCTTCGGACAGGTTATTTTTTTTGATGGTACCCGTTTCATAAAAGGGGAGGTCCAAGAAATGCACATTGGCATCTTTTAGTCCCATATACCTCGTTGCGGCGTAAGACTCCCCTCTTCTGATATTTCCCTTTAACCGCCTTACTTCCTTAGAATCTAGCTTGCTTTCATTTTTTTGAGAGATATCATCAATAATTTTCTGTGCTTTTTCAGAGGGATTTATTTGCATGGCTATTTCGGCATACTTTCGTGCATCGGTATCCGATACGGCAATATTTCCGGAAGTCTGATATACAATATGCACATCGTGGCCTTGCTCTACAAGCCTATCAAAAGTTCCTCCCATGGATATGACATCATCGTCCGGATGTGGGCTGAATATGATTACACGTTTTTTTACAGGGGTAGCTCTTTCCGGACGTTTACTATCATCTGCGTTTGGCTTGCCTCCCGGCCAACCTGTGATGGTATGTTGTAACTTATTGAACATTTTTATATTCAAATCATAAGAATCTTCCAAGGCCAATAGGTCGGCCATACCATTATCGTTATAGTCTTTGTCGGTTAGACTCAAAACCGTCTTCCCGGTTTTTTCACAAAGCCAGACTATAGCTTTTGAAATGAGCTCTTCTGTCCATTCGCAAGTGTCCACTAACCAAGGTGTCTTGTTTCTAGTAAGCTCGCTTCCCGCTCCTTTATCCAAAACAAACGTACAGTTCTTATGTTCCTGTAAATAGGTTGCTGGAACTTGTGATGATATGGTGCCCTCAATCGTTTTTTTAATGATTCCTGCCTTATTCTCCCCCCAACCTAGAAGCATAATACGTTTGGCCTTTCTTACGGTCGCAATTCCCATCGTGATGGCCTTTCTCGGAACGTTGTCAATCCCAAGAAATGATGGTGCGGCATCAACCCTGGTGATGTGATCTAAGGTAATTACCCTGGTTCCGGAATTAAAATGAGACCCTGGTTCGTTAAAACCGATATGGCCCGTACGCCCAATTCCCAAGAGTTGAAAATCGAGTCCGCCGTATTCCTTGATTTTCTTTTCGTATGAGAGACAGTAAGCCACTGCTTCATCACTGGAAACGGTACCGTCCGGGATATAAACATTTTCAGAAGGGATATCTACATGATTGAACAAGTGCTCGTGCATGAAGTAATAGTAACTCTGTATATTACTTTTCTCCATGGGTAGGTATTCATCTAAATTAAAGGTGATTACGTTGTAAAAACTTAAACCCTCTTCTTTGTGTTGGCGTACAAGTTCTTCGTACACACGAATAGGGGAGGAGCCTGTGGCCAAACCCAGTACGCAATTTTTATTTTGTGCCTGTTTTTTTCTGATGAGGTCGGCTATTTCTTCAGCAACTCTAATGGATGCCTCGTTAGAATCCGAAAAAATTACATTGTGTATTTTCTCAAAGCGAGTCTCCTCGAATTGGCCTACAGGTTGATAAGCAATAGCAATACGGTCTTTAGTTTCAATACTTTTCATGCCAGATACGTAACGGATTAGTTATAAATCAAATTCAGGCAAATATAGGCAATAAATTTAAATTTTGCTGTTTTTTGCCATTTAAATTGCTGTTTTTTGCTTTATTTAAAAATAATTTAATCATTTGTTTACATAGAACTGTATAAAACTGCAAGTAAATTATTTGATTATCTTTGCATAAGTGTAAAGAACAAGACCCCAGAAATGTTAAAAGAAGAACGACAGCAGACTATTTTGAACGAAGTTGAACTGCACAACAGAATTCTTCTAACGGACATTGCAGAGACCCTAGATGTTTCTATTGATACCGTTAGGAGGGATGTTAAAGAATTGGATGCGGAGAAAAAGTTAAGGAAAGTTCACGGGGGAGCAATTTCTTTGGGTTTTACTACCAACAGTGCACGAAACAATAATATATACGCACTAGAGGATAAAACGACGATTGCAAGAAAAGCGATTACCATGTTAAAAGACGGTGCCGTTATCTTTATCGATGGTGGTACTACTTGTTTGGAAATGACAAGACTTATTCCAGATACCTTACACCTTACCTGTTTTACCATCAGTTTACCCGTGGCTATGGAGCTTTCCAATAAACCTAACGTTACGGTAATATCCATTGGCGGACAGATAGCTAAAGAGGCACAGATTTCAATTGGCGCAAACGCCATACATAACTTATCTGAAATTCGTGTAGATTATTCTTTCATAGGTACCGGTTATGTAGATGCGCTGTATGGTCTTACGGAATTTGATTGGGATATTGTTCAAATCAAAAAGGCGGTTATCAAGGCATCAAAAAAAACGGTCTTGCTTTCGATTTCTGAAAAATTGAATTCCCAACATCGCTATAAAACCTGTGACATCAACACGATTAATACCATGATTACGGAGCTCGCTCCGGAAGATAAGCTGCTTACCGCTTTTAAGAACAACGATATTAGAATACTATAAACATGGCTTACAAAAAGATTACCGAAACTCCTTCTAATCATAATGATTTGGAACTCATGGATACCAATACTATTTTGGTTAATATGAACAATGAGGACAAGAAAATAGCGCATGCAGTGGCTGAAGTCATACCTCAAATTACTCTTTTAGTGGATGAACTAAGCAATCGTTTTGAAAAAGGAGGTAGGCTGTTTTACATAGGGGCAGGAACGAGTGGCCGCTTGGGTATTCTCGACGCTTCGGAAATTCCGCCAACTTTTGGAATGCCGCACGAACGCGTGGTGGGATTAATAGCTGGTGGAGATACTGCCATTAGAAAGGCAGTAGAAAACGCAGAGGATGATACAAAGCAGGCTTGGTTGGATTTGGAAGAACATGCCATTACTACGAACGATGTGGTTGTAGGAATAGCAGCCTCAGGTACAACACCTTATGTTATAGGAGGACTTAAAGATGCGAAAGAAAGAGGTATTTTGACCGGAGGTATTACCAACAACCCAGGCTCTCCATTAGCCCAGTTGGCCGATATTCCAATAGCGGTAAACGTGGGGCCGGAGTTTGTAACGGGTAGTACACGAATGAAAAGTGGAACTTCGCAGAAATTAGTGCTTAATATGATTTCTACCGCTCTAATGATACGTATTGGTCGGGTAAAAGGAAACAAAATGGTGAACATGCAGCTTAGTAATGACAAGCTTGTGGATAGAGGCACCAGATATATCGTGGAAGGTTTAGGCGTTACCTATGGGGAAGCTGAAAAATTATTAAAGAAACATGGTTCCGTTAAAAGAGCTTTAGAGGCGGGTAGGAAAAAGTAGATTCACCTTATTTTTTAATTGCACTCACCTCTGCTGTGGTAACCATCTTATCGGAGGTATTTCCCCAAGAGTTGAGGACAAAATTCATCACGTCGGCAACTTCGTCATCCGTTAAGCCTAAAGACGTCATAGCGCTATTATAAGTTACACCATTGACGGTAATCTCTCCTTGCTGTCCGTATTTCACTCCTTTAATACTTGCAGTCCTATTTTTGACCAAGTAATCTGAATTGGCCAAAGGAGGGAAAACGTGAGACACACCTTCGCCGTTGGCTAAATGACAGGTAACGCAGAAATCCGCATAGATTTCACTTCCACGTTGCATACTTTCTTTTAATTGTGACTCTTGAACAAGAGAAAATCCCAAGGATATTACCACTAAAAAATACACGGTTATGGTAGCTTTCATTGAAGGTTATGATTTAGGAACAAGTTTATAGATGCCCTTACCTTCTACGGCAACGTAAATTAGACCATCCGGTCCTTGTTCTACCGCACGTACTCTTCCTTCTCCTTCAAGTAATTTTTCTCTACGGATAACCTTAGTGCCCTCGATTTCTAATCTTTCCAAATACTGAAATGCCAAGGAACCGACCAATAAACTGCCCTTCCAACCGGGATAGTTGTCCGAAGTCACAAACGCCATTCCGCTTGGAGCTATCGACGGAACCCAATAGTGAATCGGTCCTTCCATACCCGGCATCTCCTGTTTGTCCGTAATTGTAGTTCCACTATAATTAATGCCATAGGTTACTAAGGGCCAACCATAGTTTGCACCTTTTTTAATGATGTTAATTTCATCGCCACCTCTGGGTCCGTGTTCATGGTCCCATATTTGTCCGTTTTCAGGATGTTTTATCAATCCCTGTGGATTTCTATGTCCGTAGCTGTAGATCGCGGTTTTTGCACCCTTCTCATTTACGAAGGGATTGTCCGGTGGAATACGTCCATCATCAAACAATCTGTATATTTTACCACCGTCTCTTTTAATATCCTGTGGATTTACATCCCTGGCACCACGCTCACCAATGGAAAAATAGAGATATCCCTTATCATCAAAGACTATCCGAGAACCAAAATGTTGTCCTTTTGTGGTATTAGGACCCGCCTTATACAATAGCTGTTTTTCTACCAAGGCATTGTCCTTAATTTTGGCACGCATTAGGGCGGTATGACCGCCTTTTTCATCCCCCTCTGGAGAAGCATAAGTAAGATATATCCATCCGTTTTCATTGTATTTTGGGTGTAGTTCAACATCCAATAATCCACCTTGACCTCTCTGATAAATTTCAGGAATATTACCGATAATCGTCTTTTTTCCACTTAAAAAATGGATTAATTTTCCTGATTTCTCTGTAATTAACATTCCTCCCTCAGGAAGAAAGGTAAAGCCCCATGGTACCTGTAGCTCATCGACGTACAACACGCTTGTAAATGGAATCGTTTCAGGGGTAAATACTTTATTTTCAATGTTTTGCCCACAAGAAAAATTAAGCATTACAACGAAAATATGAAGACAGAGGACACTTTTTTTCATAGGTCTACGTTAGAAATATGTTATATGGTAATGAAAATATTTGTTTAAAGATAAATAGAATTTATAAGTAGAAACAATTACACCAAAGAATAGTGAGGATTCCCAAGTCTTCATTGTTTTTACCAAAACTCGACTTAACCTATGCTCTCAAAAAAACCGAGGTATACGCTGTATACACTATTACTGGTAGTTTTATCGGTAATCGGTTCCACAGCTATAGCAAACTCAAATGTTCCCGTACTATTTGTTGAAGCTGTAAATGTGCTTGAAAAAGCTGTTGAAAAGACATCTTCGAATACAAATACAGGTGAAGAACATACCGCCACAAGCAACTATTCTTTTACCAATGAAGAGAATAGTACTCTAGCGCCAGCAATGTTTACGACTATCATACAAGGTGCCGATGAAGAGGTAGGTTGTAGTGATAATGGATTTACCGTTGCCCGATTTAATCTATGCGGAGATTTCGATGATCGAACAATAAGCCTTTCCGGAGGACCTTACGGTTCTGTTTCTTGGGAAGTTTTAGGCGGGAGCTGTACTCCAGATATCAATGAGGATTGTCCAAATACCGGGTCCTGCTATAATTCTTTGGTCTCGGGTCAAACTTTTTCTTTAGACGCAAGTACAGTACCAGCAACGACCGGAGCGGAGTTCCGAGTAGTAGCAGATGGTCAGATTTTTTATTTTAAAGTAAAGAAGAGTACCATTACCCAAACCGTTGTTAAGCAGGATAATATTTGCGGGGTACCTGGAAGAATTCAGATTACCAACCTGTCTAGTGCTTACGAATTTAGCATTGATGGAGGTACTTCATGGCAGGGACCAATTTTTGATAACCTTACCTCAGGGACATACAACATACTGGCACGGTTGCGAAATACCGCTAATACCTGTGAGTATCCTTATGAACCCATAACAATTGACCAATTGGATATTGATATCCAAGCAACTTTTATAGATGCCCAATGTAGCGGGGATACGGGTAGTATAACGGTAACTGCGAACAATGTTCCAGGTCCCTATAAATATACGCTCCTTAATTCTAGTGGTGTAGCCCAAGAATTTACCGCTTTTATACCTGACAATCCGTATACATTTTCTGCCGTAGGTTTTGGAACGTATACCGTTCAGGTAGAAACACAACAATGTACAGGTGACCCTTTGAACGGGATAGATCCTCCACGACAAAGTCTGGACACTTCCGGAAACCAAATCATCATCGGTGCCGGGTTAAACGCTTTGGATGCCTCCACGGAGGTTAATAGCAGTTTTGGTTGTGCTACAATTTCTAGTGTAGATATTACATTGAATGCTAGTGGTGGTTCAGCGCCTTATACGTTTACCGTTAATGGAGGTCCCGTTCAACCATCTTTCGGTGATGCAGTAAGTAATACAGGTACGACTACGCATACGGTTAGCGCCGCTGGAACCTATGACTTTATTATAACGGATAGTAACGGATGTACTATTTCTGCATCTTCTAACGTAGAGGAGTTGCTGCCTCCGGATATAAATGTAAGTGGTATTGACGGTACGTGCAGTAACGGAGGTGCGCAGATTGAATTTACGGTGAACGACGCAAGAGGCTATAATCTGTCCTATCGCGTTAATACTGGAGACCCTTGGGTTACCACGCCTCAAATATCGGTTGCTGCAGGTAGTTATAATGACATTGAAGTTCGTTACCAACAGGGTGGTTTTGAATGTACTTTGGACTTGCCAAGTGTGACCGTTGCCAATGTAGGTGCAATTTCTGGTGGGGCAAATAAAATTTCTGACGTAACTTGTGACGGTTCTGGTGGAACCATTGGAGGACAAATCGATTTTGTTGGACCATTTTCTGGTGGTTCCGGTAGTGGTTATGTATTCAGTATTGATGGAGTTAATTTTACCACCATTACCTCATATCCTAATTTATCGGCAGGAACCTATACGCCTATTATTAGAGATGGCGGGGGATGCCGTTTAGAACTGACACCTATAGATATACTTGACGTTGACCCACCAACGGATATTGATTTTATCCAGAGCAATGTCAATTGTGCGGCAGGTACTTCTGACGTTACGTTGACACCTACGTCAAATGCGGCCATAGTGAGATATGAAGTCATTAGTCCCACGCCTGGTTTTGATGGGGACGGGGACAATACCAACAATGTTATAACAGGTCTTAGTACAAGTACGTCCTATATTTTTCAGGTAACGGATGCTAACGGTTGTATTTATACAGAAGGATTTAGTCCAGCGGTGCTCAGTTCTATTCGAGTAAGAGTAAAATCCGGTGGAGATTTACGAGTCTGTAATGGTGCTACTGATGGCACAGGTACTTTTATAGTGGATGGTTTTGCCAATAATTATACCTACGATATCAATGGCGGACTTTATACAGGGGGACCTCAAAACGATGCAGAGATAGACTTACCCTTGTCCGGGGCAGGAACATATACTATTACCGTTACGGATGCGGATACCGGTTGTACAGATACCTCCTCTTTTGATATTAACGAGGCGGCAATTTTGGATTTAAGTGGGAGTGCGGTTAGCCCAATGACCTGTGATAATAATAATACCGGTAGGGTAGAGGCCATCGCCACTGGTGGCTGGGGAGGTAATAGATACAGTTTGGAATACCCTTCTGGCCTCACCGTGGGACCAAAATCAGGTAGATTTTTCGGAAATTTAACGGAAGCTACCGATGCTTTAGACCCATCTGATGTTTATACCCTAACTGTTGAAGATTCAGAAGGTTGTACATCGACCTTTACTTTCGATTTAGAAGAAAGAGTACCACCATCAATTAGTGTCGTTAGTTCGGATTTATGTTTTTCGGCTACTAATAATGGTTCGGTAACCGCAACGTCTTCTGGTGGCGGACCCGGTCATGAATATCGAATTAATAATGGACCACTTCAAGCAAGTCCAACCTTTAATAATCTAGTTCCTGGAACTTATACCGTTGAGGTAGAGGATGATAATAATTGTACAAATCAAGTATCGATTACCATTCCACCTGCTATAAACGTAACACTTAGCATTGTTGATGAGATACCATGTGCGGGTGACGGAACTTTGGGAATAGCCATTTCAGGTGGGGACATAAGTGATTTGTCCAATACGTCATATACGATAGTAAAGGATGGCATTGCAGTACTTGGTTTTACTGGGTTACCATTACCATCGGACACGTTTACCTATACCGTTCCTTTCGGCGAGCATGGGGACTATACCGTTTCTGTCGTAGACAATAATACTTGTACGGATACGTCTGAACCCATAACATTTGATGAGCCTACTAATATTGTTGCGACACACAACGCAACAGGTACTAGCTGTGGTGACCCTAATAGTGGTTTCGTTCAAATAATGCCGGATGCTACCGGAGGTATTCCACCGTTCGAAATAAAATTTGGACCAGATGGAAGTCTTACATACGGAGTGGGAGATGATGGTGCATTTACTTATTCTTCCCAAACCGTGTACTCCGGGTTATCCGTGGGAACGTACGAGTATCTTGTAAAAGATAGTAGGGGCTGTTTAATACCGGGAATTGTAGACGTTGTCATTGCGCCGGATACCAACCCAGCTCCGGATGCCACTGTACTGCCATTGGACGCTTCTTGTAGCGCCAGTGTAGTTTCTGGTGGGATTCAAATTACGGGTGTAAGCAATGGTGTTCCAGAATATACATATATCGTTGAAGATGCGCTTGGAACAGAAATCACACGAATCACTACAGACGGTGCTACGACATATCCACTTGATATGTACGATGTAGCCATAGTTCCCGGTAACTATAATGTTATCACCGTTGACGCTAGAGGTTGTAGTACAACCGATTTGGTAACTGTTGGAAGTACGGCAGTGAACATCATACCGGACAACACAACTTTACCTTTAGTTTGTACTCCTGGTGGTTTCACGTATTGTGTAGATATTACAGGGGGAACAGGTCCTTTCGATATTAGGGTGGTTGATGGCAGTGCTTCTCCATTTACCTACATATCCTTAGGTGGAGCTCCTCCAGTACGAAGATACTGCTTCAGTAATATTCAATTTGGAGAAACATTTACGGTGGAGGTGGTTGATACGGCTACGAACTGTATTTACCAAGAAGTTATCGAGGTTCCTGACGGACCTTCGGATTTAGATGTGGCACTGACCATAGACAATGCTTCCTGTATTCCAGGTAATTTGGTGGACTTGGACTATGTAATCAGTGGAACAGCTATCGTTGGACCTTATGATATAGAGGTTAGGAATACGGATACTGGGGCCCTTTTCATAGCGGAAACTACCGCTTCGACTACGGGAACATATCAAGTACCCGAAGGGGCATATAGTATTCTGGTATATGATAACGGGACCGATTGTTCAGACGGAGCCAATGCTGTTGCAACATTAAATGAACCTAGGGTAGATGTTATTGAAAATACAAATGCCAATTGTAATGCCGATGGTCAGTTAACCGTTCGTGGTAGCGGCGGAACTCCATTTGCTGTGGGCAGTCCTTATGAATATGCCTATGTGCCTTCAGGAAATCCTGTGGACGAGGATGGAACACTTACCCCGAGTGACCCTACGGATGATTTTACTGATGCATCCACCGTAATATTGCCAGGCGCTCCGGCTCCAGGTCTAGATTATGACATTTGGGTGAGGGATTCCAGAAATTGTGCCTATAGAATTTCGGCTGCGGTAATTACAGAAGACCCACCATTACCACCACCAACTTTTGATGTTAGTAATCAGTGCGATGTTTTAGCGGCAACCTTTACTATTGAGGTTCATATGCCCGCGAATATAGATACGCCTAGCTTTACTCTTGGAGGGTTGACCCAATCTGGTGTTTTCGATGCCGGGGATAATAGATGGGAAGCTGTGTTTACGGTAGGGAGCATTGGAACGTATAGAGTTGATGTCATAGATGCGAACGGCTGTACAGGATTTTCGGAGCCAGAGGTTTTTCAAGTATTATCGGCTTCGGGCGGATTTAGTTTTGAACCCAATTGTACAGACCCGGATGGTATCATTACCATAACTGCAAATGGCGGTAGTGGGGATTTTGATTTTGAACTACAGGATAACCTCGGGGTTGCCATAACCAATAACGCTACCGGCGTATTTAATGGTATAGAGGCTGGAGAATATCAGGTTTTGGTTACTGATAATCAGGTTACTGATGGTACGAATAATTGTACCTTTCTCGTAGAGGATATCATTAGTACCATCCCTACTGCACCTTTGATTGTAGATGATGGCGCAACAAATGTAAGCTGTAATGGTGCAGACGATGGTAGTATCAATATCACCTTAGCACCGGGAACGGATATCGATGGTATTACTGCATATAATATTTATTCTGGAAGTCTTCCGCTACCTCCATCGCCAACGGCATTGTTCACCAACACTTCGGGATCATTTGACAATTTTCCACCTGGGAACTATATCGCCCAAGTGATTTCGGATAAAGGATGTACCCATGAGGTAGATGTAACTATTACTGAACCTCTAGACTTCACGATCTCTGCTACTGCAGCGGATTTTTCTTGTGAGCCGGGTGCCAACAGATTTAGTTCAATAGATATTGTAGTAACTATTACAAATCCGGGAACTGGAACGCTAAATACGGATTATCAATTTAGTATAACTGGATTTGAGAATTATGAAATTGGGAATACCGCTACAGGTCATATGTTTGAAATCGTGGATACCGGAGTTTCGCAGAACATCACCGTATACGCCATAGACGCCAATGGTTGTAGGACTACCTTTGATTTACCGACGATAAATCCACCAACCGATGTGGTTCCTTCTATTATAGAGGTAGACCCTTTGAACTGTAGAGATGATGAGCGGGTGCGTATTCAAGTAGTTGGAACAACGGATTTTACAATTTCTACGGTTTCAGTGACTCCTGTTTCTCCGGTTACAAATACTTCTGGAAATAACTATGTAGATGTGTTCTTGCCGGCATCTGGAGACTACTTATTTGAAATAACGGATAATATAGGAGGTTGTACCTATCCATTACCCGCGCATACGGTGCTGGAACCGGAACAACCAGTTGTTTCTATTACGGAAGCCAAACCGGTAAGCTGTTTTACACCAGGAAACGATGGAGAATTATTTATAGAGGTAACCAATTATGTAGGTAACTATTCCTATACAGTGTATATGGCCGATGATACCACCAAATCTACCCCGATAACGACAGGTAATTTTGCGACTACGGATTTTCCCGATATCAATGGTGATGAAGCCAGAATTACGGGACTTCCAGGTGGCAACTTAATAGTAGAGGTAGTTGCTAATGCTATGCCATTTTGTTCTAACGACAGTAATGTAGCTAACATTAGAACTCCTAACGGTGATTTAATAGTGACTGCGACCCCTGTCGGAAATGTTGGCTGTGGTAATGATAGCGGTGAGATAGAAGCTATTGGGCAAGGCGGATGGGATACTTTCCCTTACGACTATAGATTATTGTTCAGTACCGATGGTGGTGCTACGCATACTACTGAAGTAGTCCCATTTTCAAATACGAACGAGTTTACGGGATTAGAATTCGGTTTTTATCAAGTTGAGATTAGGGATATAGAAGGTTGTATTAATAGTGTAGATATTGAATTGGAAGAGGTACCACAAATTGACGCTGGTATTCGCGAGCCCCAAGGTTTGGATTGTCCAAACGGAAATAATGCTGTCTTAGAAGCTTATGATACAACCACTGGTGATGCACTTTCCGCTATAGCTGGTGCTACCGGTGGATTTCCTGGAGCTGGATACAACTATAGATTATTATACTTAAATAGTAATGACCGTACGGATGTAGTTTCTAGCAGCGGGCTTCAGAATTCGCCAACCTTCATTGGCACAAGCGGTGGTTTTATAAGTGCCGGATGGTACGCTATAGAAGTATCGTCAAGTTTTGATTGTCTATACGTTACGGAGCCCTATTTTGTAGATCCACCATTACCAGTAGCCCCTTTATTGGTGCAGACTAGGGTGCCGGGTTGTGGCGGCGACGGTGAAATGAGATTATCTATTGAAAATCCTGACCCTTCATTTAACTATGAGTATGCACCGGTAGAAAATGGTGTAGTGGTAGGACCTTACCAAACTATGGCGGGCACCTCGGTTTTAATTCCAGGCGTTCAAGGAATAACCTATCAATTCGATGTTAGAAAAGTTACAACATTGAGTATATGTTCACCAGTAAGGTCAAATGGTATAACAATGACCAATGCTACGGGAATAACCCTATTGCCTAATTTACCGGATGATATTTCTTGTGCTTCGGAATTGGACGGTAGAATAGAGTCCTTCGTAAATGGTGGCGTTGGTGATGATTTGTTTTATTTGTACGTTGGTGATCCCGTAGATGCATTTAATCCGGCTGCTTCGGCAACTCTTTTTAGGGGCCCTCAACCGAACGGAACATTTGAAGGCTTACCAGCTGGAACGGCATATTACATCGCTGTCACCAGTGGGGCAACCTGTATGGATATTGCTGGGCCGTTTGAAATTGTAAGACCAGAACCCATCACTTTTGATGCTAGTCCTACGCCTGCAAGCTGTAATGGTGAACAAGACGGAACGATTACCGTTGAGGTATTATCAGGAGGCATAGGCTTAATTCAATTTGCAATAGGTCCTAATTTTAATGAATTCTTTAGTGAGCCAACCAACCCGGGAAGTTACACTTTTGATGGACTTGCTGCGGGTACTTATGAGATATTGATTCAAGATGAAAATGGCTGTTTTGAGAAAGACTTTATTACGGTTACAGAGCCGGATGTGGTAGAAATAGTCAATATCCAGACAACACCAGAATTATGTATAGGTGCTAATGACGGAACCGTGATTTTTGATATTACAGGAGGAACACCTTTTGTAGACCCAATTGTAAGCCCTACTCCGTATTTTGAATATAAAATAGAGATGATAGATCCTATTGATGAAACAGGCACTGGTGTTTTTGCACCTTATAATGGTCAAGTTATATCTGGTCTGCAAGGAGGAGCTTCCTATGCCATATACACGCAAGACGCTAACTTGTGCCTGTCTACCGCAGTATTCACTATAGAAATAGGTGTTGATTTAACCGCAGAGCCAATAGTAGAGTACGGTTGTGAAGGAATTTTTCCGAACAGTACGGTAACCGTTCAGGTATTGGATAATAGCCTAATGTCTAATTTAATGTTCGCTTTGGATCCTTTGGACCCTACCGACCCCATTACCGCCAATGCAGGAGTTGAGAATACTTGGGGCGATTTGCCAGCTGGTGATCATACGGTATATATATATCATCAAAATGGTTGTACCAACTTTGTGGAATTCACTATTGATGCGTATGACCCATTGGTGCTGACGGCGACAAAAACAGGTCCTAATGAACTAACGGCACTTGCCGAGGGTGGATTTGGTGGTTATGAGTATTTCTTCAATAGTGAGTCTTATGGAGAAGAAACCGTATTTACTACTAATGATAGTGGTGTGGTTAATGTTAGAGTGGTAGATTCCAATGGTTGTGTTGCCATGGTTCAAGTGCCCTTTGAATTTACGGGTATGTTGGAAATACCTAATTTCTTTACACCAGATGGAGATAATTTGAACGATGTTTGGTCACTGGAAAATAGGGAGTTCTTTCCGAACATAGAAGTGAAAATCTATGATCGGTATGGAAGGGTAGTGGCTATTCTTAATGAAATTACCAATTGGGATGGTACGTATGAGGGCAAGGAAGTACCAACAGGAGATTATTGGTACGTTGTTAATGCCAACGATAAAAGCCAACAACGTTATGTTGGGCATTTTACACTGTACAGATAGATAAACGAATCTTTTAATATACTAAAGGAGGCTCAAATAAAGAGCCTCCTTTTTTGTGTGTTTTCGGGAATGAAAAAGACACCTAAGCTTTATGAAATGGCTATTTGCATATTCTACATAGAAAGGAGAAAGAACCAACGGATTTCTTTATATTGGAGCCAAAAATAAATTTAAATTCATTAATGGATTTTTCAAGGTATATTTTAATCGTGCTGATAGTAACCAGCTGCGCTTCCCAAGTTAAACCAAATTTAGTGGATGAGGAGATGGAAACCACCATCAAGGAAAACCTGAGTTATTATTTATATTACCCTGACGATTATCTGGAAGAACCCGATAAGGAATACCCAATTCTTCTTTTCTTGCACGGTGGTGGAGAATCTGGCGATAGTTTGGTCACCATTAAAAGAAATGGACCTCCAAAGCTTATTGTGCAAGGAAAAAAATTCCCTTTTTTAATTTTAGCTCCACAAAATCCGTATCAAAAAAAATGGTGGAATACCAGGGCGGTAAAGCAGCTTTTGGACACTGTTGTCGCCAATAATAAAGTGGACAAGAGAAGAATATATTTAACCGGTTTAAGTAGGGGAGGTGGTGCCGCTTGGGAACTCGCTGTGCAGTACCCGGAGACTTTTGCGGCAATGGCCGTAGTTTGTGGTATGACGCCTGTGCCTTATGCTTCTTGGATAAATAAAGATATGCCCATTTGGGTATTTCACGGTGAAGAAGATAAATCCATTCCTGTTACGGAATCTGAAACAATGGTTGACAAACTCAAAGAAATGGGATATGACATTCGGTTCACCAAGTATCCTGGGATAGGTCATAATTCCTGGATCAAAGCTTATGATACTGAAGAATTGTATGATTGGTTTGTAGCGCAGAAGTTACCGGGAAATTGATTTTATAGTCAATTTGAGCCTTCTTTACAGGAAACAACGGACTAAAGAATCAATTCTGATATAAATTATTTTTCAATATCAAGATATCCGTATCACTATTGTCCCAAATATCTGCTAAGTATTCGGGAACCGGAGTAAAACCGTACGTAAAAGCACTTAGTATAATATCTTCATCCCCGTCTTGATCAACATCCCCAGAATCTAACAGTAACCATCGCCCTAAATTGGCATCCTCGAAAGTGAAATCTTGAAAACGAAATTTTTCTGTATCCAAATTTTCCAAATAGACAAAGCTGGATTTAGGTTTATGCTCGTAATCAGGAAAAGTAGCTAATAAAGCTATATCTAAATCGCCATCCTCATCAAAATCATTGGTGACTAATCTGGTAGCTCCGTTCAGTGGATAGAAAAAATGTTCCTCAAATTTATTTTCCCCGTTGTTTAGATGTATTCGTAATCCATGATAAGGTTTTTGGACATAGCTCTTATCTCCGTTGTCTCCGTGAACTGTAAGTATATCGTCGTCACCGTCACCGTCAAAATCCACAAGCTCAAACCAACTTGAACCATATACAGGATTAAATTGTATAACGGTTTCGGGGGCAAATGTAAGATTGTCTTTTTGATAAAGTATGGTTATACTCTCTCTTCCCTGAGAACTGAGTACCACCAAATCCAACTTATTATCGTTATTCATATCCCTTGCTATGGTTCGTGTAGTTCCAGGAACACCCAAGAGTATCTCTTTTTTATAATTTAAGCTGTCCTGTTTTACAAAAAGGGATAGCGCTCCGGTCAAATGTCCGAATTCACAAATCACTATTTCATCCCGTCCATCTCCATTAAGATCCTCTACTAAAGTATGCACCGGTCTATGTAAGGTAAAAGGTAGCCGATGATTTGTATTTATGTTTGATATCTCAAGGTAGCCTCTAGCTATTTCCGAAGGATTTAGATAGCCTACACTGGTGGTATAGGAAAATTCCTTTTTTTCAACATAGGAGGTTATCGCTTTCTTTGTTTGATACGTTTGACTTACGCTATCAGACTGAGCGCTCAGTTTGTTAACCGTTCCATTCAAATCCGCAGTAGTAATGCTCTTATCACTCTTGTTGAACTCTAGAAAAGTGACGAAGGTTCCTTTTCTATTATCCAAGTTAACCTGTTTAGTTTGAAACTGTACAAGCTCCTTAGGAGCCTTGGTTTTATTACTGATTAAGGAATCTGGGGCCATTGAAAGGATGTAGCTCTTAAGATTATCCCAATCCTCCATGGAAATTTTAGGTTTGGCCGGATAAACGCCCGATTTCATTCTTGCCTCTTGCTCTTTAAAGGAAAGATTTAAATACGGATTATTTCCCTCGTAGATAACGCCCATTCTCGCCGCCATTTCTGGCAGGACACCTTCCTCCCATACATTTTTGGGTAAATCTGCTACATTCGGTAATGTATGACAACTAGCACAATGCGTGGTATATAGTTCGGATGCCCTTTTTTCCTCATTAGGAGCGCACGAACCAAAAAGAATAAGAAATAGAAAACAATATGAATATATGTTTTCTGAAAAAATAAACCCCATTGTTCTTAATACTTTTAGAATTGGTAATTTTTAAAACTGATATTTACTTTCAATATAATCGTGAAGCCTATTTTTTCTGAAAAACGAGGAGCTTATTTCTGTTCTGAGTGGCTATGATATACGGTTTGCCTCTATTTGCACTCTTGACTAAAACTATGTTCTTGGCGTCTCCAGGAACTAGAAAACCACTCTCCTTGCTTTCTATTGCCTCAAAACCTCCTTTATTATTACCCCTTAAAAATAGTCCGTTATGGGCATCGTATCGCCCTACAAAGGTTTCATTGCCATAGTCGTTTCCAACCAACAACATATCCAAATATCCATCTGAATCATAATCTGAAATTGCTATGTCGTTCACTGGACCTATTTGTGCTTGCCAAGGTAGGCTTTTGTAGGAGAAATTACCCTCGCCTAAATTTTCTATATAGATACTCTTATCATAATTGCCCGTTAGTGTGAGTGCTCCATCTAGTTCTTTCTTCGAAAATAAAGTTTGTAGATTGGCTTTTGAATAATTTTTGTAAGAATTGAATCTTGATCGGAAAAGTGTGCTTTGTCCGTAAAGGTCGCCCCAAAAATGTACAGGAAAAGATTCAAAGGTATTGTCATTGAAGTCCCTGCGATTATGAGCAAATAGTATAGGGTCTATGTTGCCATTGTTATCAAAATCTTTAGCAATGAGATGAACAGGTCGTTCTTTTGACGGTTGGTATTGATTATTGGATCCCATGTTACCAACAACAAAATCTATATCGCCGTCGTTATCAAAATCTGCGCCCTCAATAACTTCCCACCAACCCAATAATTCTTCTAAGCCAGTATTCTCTAGCTTTTTAAGGCCGGTTTTCTCGTTTTGGAATATGGTAATGGGCATAAATTCACCTATTACGATTAAATCCTCTAAGCCATCTGCGGTAATATCTTTCCAAACTGCATCGGTAATCATACCTAGTTCCTTAAACTCAGGAGCCACTGTTTCGGTTACGTCTGTCAGTTTTCCATTATTGTTTTTAAGTAGATAGCTTTTTTCTGGCAAGGGGTATTTCGCAAAGGGTGTACGACCTCCAACGAAAAGATCCGTGTAACCATCTTTATCGAAATCCATGGCTTTAACAACCGAACCACTCCCTTTTATTCTAGGGTGCAAATTAGGTGCCACTTTAAAACTTCCTTTACCATCGTTTATCAGCAGGATATCCGTATAAAATTCATCATCCTTGACCATAAATTCGTTGCTTCCCGAAACTAAATATAAATCGAGGTCACCATCGTTTTCTAGATCAAACAGCGCCATTCCTTCCTGCTCATACGTTAAAAGGTTTTCCTCTCTAAATAGGGGTTTCTCATTAAATCCCCCATTTTTATTTTGAAAGAATATGCTTGGCGAATACCCAGCTGAACTACCCACAATGAAATCTTCCAAGCCATCGTTGTTCAAGTCTCCGTTGACAATCGTTGGACCGTTTTGGGTAAGTTTATGTGGCAGTATGCGTTGAACGCTGTAATCTACGATATCTTCTTCTTGGTGTAAAAAGTCAACTCCGACCATATTCGAAACCTCAGTAAAGTAGGGCTGTACTTTTTTAGGAACCAACGGAAATTTCAATAGTTCTGGCGAAATAGAACCAGATGAGGCGTAATCTATTTTAATAAATGAATTCTTTTCTAGGTCATTTAATTTTTGATATTTTCCATCGGGCCATACTACTTCTATAGCGGTCGGTTCCTTTTTGTTGCCAAGTCCTAAATGAATACCCTCTTCAATGGTGGACATATAACCTCTACTTAAATAATGCTCGTGATACATGAATGTGCCGTCATTTAAACGAACCACTATTTTCGTTCCAATTCCCGAAGGATTTTTTTCTGGACCAGATAAAGAGATTCTTAAAAAGTTATTTTTATTCTCCTTGACTTCATTGCTGTTGTTCCTGAAAACAAATGCCTTATCATTTATATTATTGACAATGTAGTCCAAATCACCATCATTATCCAGATCTACTACGGCCGCTCCGTTAGAAAATGATGGGATGTCTAGTCCCCAATCTTTACTAACATCTTTAAATTTAGGCTTGCCAGTGTTCTGGTAAGCATAGTTAGGTATTTTAATCTGTGGTATGGAATCTAGGATTTGACTTTCATTTAAGTATCGACTTACATTAAATTTAAAATCCCCAAAATCTAAATCCGTAATATCTCGAGGAAATCCGTTGGTTATCAAAAGATCTCTGTAGCCATCATTGTCCATATCAGCAAACAGGGGAGACCAGCTCCAATCTGTTCTTGCAATCCCGGCCATGAGGCCTATTTCACTGAAAGGAACATCAGGACCATTTCCCTTCTGTAACATATTACGAGTGTATTGGTATTCGTAGCCAAATTTGTCATTAAATATATAGTTGGCGTATTTGGTATTGGGAATCGTAGTTTTTGTTCTTTGGTTTGTTTCTCCTAGCATATCCAAGGTGATAATATCTACATAACCGTCGTTATTGAAATCGGAGATGTCGTTCCCCATAGAGAACTTGCTTTGGTGCTTTATTTCAGTACTGATTTTATTGGAGAACGTTCCGTTTTTATTGTTGATGTAGAGTAGGTCATTACTCAAGTAATCGTTACTTACATAAATGTCTGGCCAGCCATCATAGTTTATATCGGCTATTGCTAAGCCAAGTCCATAACCCTCTATCAGAATACCAGCCTCTTTACTTACATCCGTAAAAGTGTCATCCCCATTATTTCTATACAGCCGATCATTGCTATCTGCGGTTCCGTCGGTTATTTTTTTACGGTAGTTGGCCGGAAGCAAATGTATATCAACGTTATTAAGGACGTAGAGGTCTAAAAGCCCGTCTTTATCATAATCGAAAAAAGTTGCTCCCATACTATTTGCGCTACCAGCAATTCCATATGTCTCGGCCATTTCCTTGAAAATGGGTACGCCATCCTTATCCAAACCTTGATTGACGAAAAGTAGGTTTTTGCGCTCTTCGTCGGAAGGAAGCATGGCAGAGCACACATATATATCCAAAAAGCCGTCCAAATTAATATCTGTAACGGCGATACCTGTATTCCAGCTATCTTCTGCCTGGATATTTGCTTTTTTCGATATATTTTTAAAGGAGAAGTCTCCTTCGTTTAAATAAAGTTGATTCGCTACCTGGTTGCCACTAAAAAATATATCTGGCTTACCGTCATTATTGAAATCGCCAATTCCTACACCGCCCCCATTAAAAATATACTCGCTATTGAGGATATTGAAACTGTCCGTTTCTATGATGTTGTTGTTAAATTGAATATTGGTGTCATTTGAGGAAATCCTTGTAAATAATTTCTTTTCCTCTTGGTTGCAGGAAAGAATTACCAGTATGAACAAGAATAGAAAACCTAGATGTATTTTTCGCATAGCGATATGTATCATATTTAAGATAAAATCGTGATTGAAGTTCGGTATCCTTAGCGGATAATTGACGTATAAATGTATGTTAAACGCAGTTAAAAGAAAAATATATGGCAGGTATAATAGCTGTGATAATGTACTTAAGTAGGAATGCTATAAAAAAGGACAGAGCGTTATGATAACGCTCTGTCCAAGTAATTTTGAAATTTAATGAACTACTTCAATTTAATACCCCGGGTTCTGGGTAAGTACGCCTTGACTTAAATCAATAGCATCTACCGGAATTGGAATTAAATCAAATGTGGCTTGGTACGGTAATACCTTTGGACCAAAGTTTTCGATAACTCTGGTTTCATTGGTGTAATACTGCGGCAATACGGTAGTGGTAACGCCCCACCTTCTTAAATCAAAAAGTCTATGACCTTCCATACCCAATTCTATTCTGCGCTCGTATCGCACTGCCTGTCTTGCAAACTCCGCATCTGGAAAAGAAGGATAAAGACCTACCACATAGTTTGCGGCAGGACCACTTCCGTCCACAGCTTGTACCACGGAGGTATTAGCGGCTCTATTTCTAACTTGGTTGACATAATTTAAAGCCGTAGCTAAATCACCGGTCTCAACCGCAGCTTCTGCTGCCATTAGAAGTACATCGGCATAGCGCATGATGTTATAGTTGATTCCAGAACGTTCTTGTCCCCAGTCTCCTTGACCGCGGCTTACACCTACTTCGCTTTCTTGATACACGCTCTTTTTAGGAAGATAAGGACCGGAGATGTCAGCAATAGGAGCTGCGCGTATCCACTCTTTTCCGACATGTACTCCAAAACCATTATAGTCTATCCCCCGTCTTCCTACCGTATAGTCCAATCTCGGGTCTACAGGAGTGGTAGTGTCCGGGTCAAAAGCTTCGTCTGACTGAATGTTATAGTCATTTTTGAAAACAGGTATGTCCGTTGTGCCCAAGAATGGTAAACCATCAGCATCAACTTGAAAGGCGTTGGCCAAATCAATAGTCGGCTGATAAAAACCACAACAAGAACCGAAAGGACCACCACCTGGAAAGTTCAGTGTACTTCCAATATTTCCATTGAAAGAAAAACCATCATCAGCTGCGAACTGAATAGCGAATACAGATTCTGGACCGTTTTCGCCGGCAGAAGTAAAATTATCCAAGAATTCGGGAGCTAAAGCAAACTCACCACTATTGATTACCTCGTTAAGAAGTGTCAGTGCAGGACCAAAATCCTGTTGGTATAACAAAGCCTTTCCCAAGAAAGCTTTAGCAACTACGGCTGTTGGTCTTCCTGCATCCGGCTGATCTGCCCTTGTAGCAGGTAAATTATCAACTGCGAATTGAAAATCTGACTCGATTTGATCCCATGCCGGACCAGTATTAGGCTGATTAAACGCCAACTCTTGAAAATTTTCTACTGAAATAATGGAAACGTTTCCATATATTTTGGTCAATTCAAAATAATAGTGACCTCTTAAAAATCGAGCTTCACCCTCTTGCTGTGCTAGTTTGGTCACATCCGCTTCCAGCAAGGTGCTCGTGTCGATGTTCTGTATTACATTAAGCGCAGCATTTGCTCTATTCACCCCTGCATACAAGGCGGCAAATTTAGATCTAAAGTACCCATTTCCAGTTCTGATGTCGTTGGTCTCCATTTGAAACAGCTCTTCTTGATCTGCATCGTTACTTCCTTTGTGTGCATCGTCAGACATGACATCCGTCCACCAATTATCGCCACTAACGCCAAATTGATTTCCAGGGCTATTATTTCTTTGCCCATCTAATACGGAATACGCTCCCGTAAGCAATAAATCTACACCGGTGGTGTTTGCCAAGGCATCATCACTTAGTGCACCCACTGCTGGGGTCTCTGAAAAGTCATCACCGCAGGAATATAATCCTACAAAAGCGGCAAGGACATAAATAAATTTCTTTTTCATTTTTTTACAATTTTAAATTAACTCCAAATAAGAATATTTTAGACAAAGGAAAGGTATTATTATCAACACCAATAGTTAAACCATTATTAACGTTACCTGGACGTATCTCTGGGTCTAGCCCATTATAGCCCGTAATCGTAAATAGGTTTGTGGCGTTTACATATAACCTAACGTTGTCTACTCCCCACTTATCGGTTAAAGTATTTGGAAAGCTGTAACCAATAGAGAGGTTTTTTAAACGTACAAAAGAACCATCTTCTACAAAGAAGGAGTTCGGATTCGTCTCACTGTTCAAAACAGCAAAGCTTAAGGCTGGTGCGTTACCATTGGGGTTAGTCGTTGGATTAAAAGAATCTAACACTCTCGTACTTCTGCTACCGTCAGGGAAGGTTCCAAAATCGGTATAGATTCTGTCAAAGTTGTAGATATCATTTCCTACTTGACCAGAGAAAAATGCGCTAAAGTCCCAATTTTTATAATTCGCATTTAAGTTAAGACCTAAAGTGAAATCTGGGTGCGGATTTCCGATAAAATCCCTGTCGTCATCGTTGATAACGTTGTCCCCATTTAAATCACGGTACCTTAAACGACCCACACCGGCCAAATCATTTGGAAAGCCCTGGTCTGGCCCTGCAGCTACTTCCGCTTCTGAACGGTAAATACCATCTACGACCCTACCAAAGAAAGATGCCAATGGCTGACCTACTTGTGTTCTATTAAAAACACCCGTTCTAAAACCATTTCCTAACTGAAATTCACTTGCCAGTTCCGTAACTTCATTTTTATAAGTAGATATATTCAATGCAGCACCGTAGCTGAAATCATCATTTGCCTGATTTTGGTAAGCAATGCTGAAATCTACACCAGTATTTTCTACCGAACCTAAATTTACAAAAGGAGGGTTGGCATCAATAGCCGTATCTCCAATAACCGTAAAATCTTGTGCAATGAGGTCATTAGTGGTCAGTTTAAAATATTCAACTGACATGGTCAAGGCATTATCAAAAAAGCCCATTTCTGCACCAATATTTAAGGTTTCACTCGTTTCCCAGGTCAAATCAGGATTACCTACCTGAGAAAGAATAGCGCCAGTTGCCGCTGTCCCGGTTCCATTAAAAGCAAAGTTTGCCTGCTGATTGTTCAGCGAAGAAATATTCTGTGTAGGATTGCTTACAGGTAATTCTTGATTACCTAATGCACCCCAAGAAAATTTAAGCTTTAATCTATTCATAATTCCATCCTCTGGGAAGAAGCCTTCGTTACTCATGATCCAACCGGCACTGAAGGCAGGGAAAATACCACTTTGGTTATCTCCTAAGAAACGTGAAGATCGATCTCTACGAACCGTAGCGGTAACTAGGTATTTATTATCATAAGAGTAATTGGCAGAACCAAATATCGAAGATAAGGTGTTTTCAAAATCGAAAGTTTCACCAGGATTAACAATTGGCGCACCAGACGCGTTACTTAATTGATAAAAATCCGGTGTCTCAAACAAGAAGCCCGTTGCGGATACCTCTAAGGATTTACCGGTAACACTGTTGGCCTCATAACCTAATAATGCGTTAACATTGTGTTTGCCAAAAGTTTTAACATAATTCAAGGTATTGGTCCATGTCCAATTATAGAATTGGGCGTTACGCTCTCTTAAACTATTCGTAGCTCTTGGTTCCGCAGATTCTGGGTCAGTAGCTCTAAAATCGCGAAGATTGTTAAGGCTGATATCTCCACCTATGACCGTTTTTAGATTTAGACCGTCTGCCAATTCTAGATTAGCGTAAACATCTCCTAAAATACGGGTCTGCTTGTTGAAATCGTCCGCATCCCTATTCAATATTGCCACCGGATTTTCCGCATTGGAAAGACCCCTTGCATTATTGTAAGTTCCTGCAAATCTTCCTTCACTATCTCTGATCGGAACAAGTGGACTTATGCGAAGGGCCAATTCGGTAACATTACCTACTCTTTGGTTACTAAAGGATAAATTGGCATGCTCACCTATGGTAAGGCGGTCACCGATTTTGTACTCGGAGTTAAAACGAAGTTGTGCCCTTTTAAAGCCCGTATTTAATTGAATACCGTCTCTATTGATGTAACCAGCACTGAAAGAGTATTTACCGCTTTCGTTACCGTTTGAAATGGTAGCACTAAAATTTTGCGCTGGCGCAACCCTAAAAATTTCTTCTAACCATCTTGTACCGCCTGGTCTTACAACAGCCGTCACTGCTTCACCAGTACCTTGAAGACTAACCCCTAATAATTGCGATGGTACTGTAGGAGCACCTCCGTTAGGAAAGTATTGCGGATGTGTAACAGCGTTTACATCGCCTCCAGTTCTGATGGCGTCATTAACTTTACTCTCAAAGATAACATCTCCCAGTTGTTGTGCATTTACTTGGTCAGGAAGGTTTGCTACCGTAGCAAATCCAGAAGAAAATTCAACGTTTACAGATAGTTTATTCTGATTGTAAGCCCCGTTTTTTGTAGTAACAATGATTACACCGTTAGAAGCTCTTGCACCATAGATAGATGCTGCACCATCTTTTAAAACGTTCATCTGTGCGATATCCGCAGGGTTTATGTTATTCAAAATACCAGGGTCAGTGGTCTGTAACCCATCAATGATATAAAGCGGGTTATTGTTGTTAGGCGTACCAAAACCTCTTATACGTACTACTGGATTTCCACCCGGCGTTCCTGCATTGGTAATGGTTACCCCAGTTACCCTACCTTCTAGGGCCTCCGCTACGTTAACAAGTGGTTGCTTTGTAGCTTCTGAAATATCTACAGACGCTACGGAACCTGTTAAGTCACCTCTAGTTTGAGTAGAATAACCCGTTACAATAACCTCGTCTAATGCAGCTGCATCTTCTGAAAGAGTCGCGTTCACGACGCTATTACCACTAACTGCAATTTCTTGACTTTTAAAACCAATATAACTGAATATCAATGTGGCGTCACCATTTACGTCCAAGGTGAAATTACCATCAAAGTCAGTTTGTGTACCGTTAGTGGTACCTTTTACTACTACACTAGCACCAGGCAATGGAGATCCCGTTTCATCAGTAACTGTTCCTGTGACCGTGGACTGCATTTTGACGTCAAGCGTTTCGTTAAGAAAAATAGTTCCTTCATTTGCCTGCGCTAATTGAGCACCTAGACAAATGAGCATCGATAAAAGACCCATTTTAAGAGGAAATCCTCTTCTTCGGGATTTTACCGATTTGTAATCATGTTCTTGATTCATAATCTTTTGTTGTTTGTTAGTTTAAAAATAAAATTTTAAAATTTTGTCATTTTTTCTTCATCTGTTGACCACTCAGATGTGTTAAAAAAAACAAAATTTAGTATAATGATAATACAATTAAGTGAAAATAGTGACAACTTCAACTGATTTTTTATGATGGAGGTATATGGATAATATCTTAAAATTTTATTGGATTACCACTGTAGTGCCTGTAAAATATAAGTTTTTGTTATTTCGGAAGGAGAATATTGTCATTTTGACAATTTACTTTTTTTAACAATTACCGGATAAAGTGTTATTCATTTAAGGCCCTTTTAGGTGTCTCTATAACGTTTGAGTATACCCTACTATAACGTTATAGAGCGCTTTGATTTTTTTTGAAATTTTATGTTAATTTTTTACCGCTTCATCCGCTTTAGAAAGAAGCCGTCTTGATGCAGCATATTACAATAAGCCTTTCATTTAAATCTTTGGTAAATAAGAGGTAGTTCTCTCCACCATCCTTTATTTTTAATCTTCTTCTTATTTCCGAAACGGATTCAGGGAAATTTCTAGCTGTAATATTGGCTTTTGTAGAACGAAATCTCTTTAGTTCAGTTTTATTATAGGACAAGACTTTAAGTATCTTAAAGCTTCTTCCTGGAAACTCTTTTAAACTTTTGGAGGTATATAAATGAGCATTGTGGCTAATCTTATTGATGTTAAAACGATCACCGATTAATTTGTAAGCGCCTGATTTCAGTATGGCTGCATTAGGTTCGTACAAATAGTTTAAGGGTGAAGAAAAATAAGCTAACGCATCTTTCTCTTCCTGCTCCTTAAATATGAAGGTATCGCTCTTATTTTTTCTTAAGTTGACGGCTTTGATAAGAGGTTGGCCAGTAAAGCCCTTTTCTAATTCCCAAATGACTTCTTTAACCTCATTATGCAATGCTACTACGTGGATCGCTTTTACATACCTGAGTTGATTTAGCCCCGCCTTAATATCCAATAATGGTCCGGTCTTTATGAGTATGTTATTGGATTTGGTGAAAAGAAATTCTAAGTGTTCGGTGACGTCCGGTTCGCAATCGGAGAGGAAAAAAACTTTTTCCTTGGAATCATTTCTTCTTGAAGGATCTAGATAAATGTGGTCGAAAACGAGATTAGTCTTTTTTAAAAAATTTAGACCATCTTCCGGTATCGACTTAATATTGTTTGCATTTAATACTTTGAAATTATATGTAGCAATTTGAGAAAGCTCCGTATTCTTCTCTAAATGCCAAACCTGATTTATTTTTTTGCTAAATGCATAACTATCTACCCCGAAACCTGCGGTTAAATCTAACAGGGTTTCACCCTTTACAATATTCGCCTTGTACGTTGCCGTAGCTTCAGAAGAAGTCTGTGATAGGTTCAATTTGTTGGCGTAGTAGATTCCTTTCTCGTGAAACCAAGAAGGCAGCTTCTTGGCGATTCTAGATTTTGCTTCAATTTGCACCGCTATTTCTGGTGATGTACAGCCTGGGAAGGGCGACTTTTTGAGCACTATTTTGGTAACATCGTCATAAAGATGATCCTCTATATAGTCTTGTACTTCCGGTTTAAGTAAGTTTAAATTCACTCTAACGCTATAAATTCCGGGTAAGGGATTTGACTATTTTATTATCCGATAAAAACTCCTTTAAAATAACCTTAATAGCCGTATAACCTGGAACGGCAACTATCATCCCTACCACACCAAAGAGAAGTCCGGCAATGATAATCACCAAGAATATTTCTAACGGATGTGATTTAACACTATTGGAGAAAATTAAAGGCTGAGAGAAAAAGTTATCCACTAACTGACCAATGACCAGCCCTATGAGTACATAGCCTGTTTTCGGAAGGATTATAGTACTGAAATCCGAACCAAGATTACTGGTCATGGTCAACATAATCATAATAACCCCTCCAATAATTGGCCCTATATAAGGAATGATATTAAATAAGGCACATAGGAAAGCGATTACTATTGCATTTTCAATACCTACAATCAAAAGGACTATGGTGTAGATAACGAACAAAATAAATATCTGAAGGAGAAGACCCAGAAAATATCTGGAAAGTAAATTGTTTATTTTATCTATTGAATTGATAGTACCTCCTTCTTTTGTTTTTGGAACAAAAGTTAAAAGTCCATTCTGAAAAAGTTTACTGTCCTTAAGAAAAAAGAAAGAAATAAATAAAACTGAAAATAGACCAATACTTGCTGTTCCTAAAACATCTAAAAACGAGTTCAAAAAATCTGGTATAAACCCTAGGTCTAGTCCCTCCAGGATATTTTTCTCAATTTTCGCATCTTCAATAACATCTTCCACCACCTCAGAAGATAGCCCTAAATACTGGGTTATTTGGTCATACAATTTATTGATGCTATCCTGAAGTTCATCTATATTTAGAAGGGATAAATTTTTGCCTTGTTCGGAAATCAGAGGTATGAACAAGGCCACAATACTTGCTAAAACCCCTACCATAATAAGCATGGCCAGGACAACGGCTAAAATGTTCGGGAATTTTAGTTTTCTTCTCAAGAATATAACAATAGGTCTTCCTATCAAAGCGATCACTGCTGCTATTGCCAAATATGCTATTACGGAGCGAATGATATAGAGGAAGTATAAAAGAAGTAAAACCCCAGTAATAATCCCGACTGCTTTTAATATGCCATTGGCAATAATTTTCGATGTCATAGTTTAACTTTTAAAAACATAGGAAATTATATTGGCTCCCATCTTCAGCGCATTAGCTCTAACTTCTTCGGAATCGTTATGTACAGCTGGATCTTCCCAGCCATCACCCAGGTCTGACTCAACCGTAAGTAAGAGCACCAATCTATCGTTATGAAAAATACCTAACGCTTGTGGCCTGCTACCGTCGTGCTCATGAATTTTGGGAAGCCCTTGATTGAATTTGAATTCTTGAGAAAATAGGGGATGTTCGGCTCCCAATTCCTCCAAAGACTTGCTCGGAAATAATCTAGCGATTTCCCTTATTACGTAAGGCTTCATTCCGTAGTTGTCATCTATGTGAAGAAAGCCGCCTCCTAAAAGATACTGTCTAAGGTTTTGAATTTCAACATCGCTAAATACCACGTTGCCATGTCCTGTCATGTGTAACAGTGGGTATTGAAAAATGAGACTATTGTTTGCTTCTACAGTTCCGGGTTTTTCATTTATCTGTGTTCCGATATTGGCATTACAAAACTTAATAAGATTTGGTAAAGCAGTAGGGTTGGCGTACCAGTCCCCACCACCGGGATATTTTAAAATTGCAATATCCTGAGCATTTGTTGTCGAATTCATAAATGAAAGCCAAAAAATGCAAATGGCTGTAAGGTGTTTCATGTCCGTTCGAATAATCCTTTATCAAATTTACATATAATCACTTTGAAACAAATCAAAAGTACGGTTGATAATTGGACCAGTGCTTTAAAATAGTTCAAGTTTTAAATATTCAGTTATGAGAAAATTAATACTTCCGGTCATATTTAGTTTAGTACTTGTGCTAATGGCTTTTAAAGATTACAATACAGAAAAAGCGGCTACTCTTACGAAGGAATGGAAAAGGTCTGAAGCGGCCAACGGTCTTGTGGTCTTAGAACTTTTCACTTCTCAGGGATGCTCTAGTTGTCCGTCAGCTGATGCATTTCTGCACGTTGTTCAAAATCTATATCCGGACAATGTGCTGGCGCTCTCCTATCACGTAGATTATTGGAACTACATCGGCTGGGAAGACCCTTTTAGCTCAAGTGATTATACGCAAAAACAGCGCAATTATAATACCAAGTTTAGAAGTAGAAGTAATTATACACTGCAATTGGTCATTAACGGTAAGGAACATCTCGTAGGGTCTCATAAAACGAAAATCATTAATAAAATAGATTCGTATAAGAACCTAGAGCAAATAAATCCGATCAGTTTTCAAGGGAAAAGGGTAGATGATAAATTTGTTTTTAGTTACGAAGTTGAGGGTAATTTGAAGGATAAGGAATTACGACTTGTTACGGTTTTGAATGAACGTATTACTCAGGTAAAAAGGGGTGAGAATAGAAATAGAAGTCTAAAAAACGCGAACATAGTAGTAGGCGAGAAGACAATTCCCTTAACAGTTGAAAATGGAGAAGGTGCTGTCTTGATTCCAGATATGGTTACAAGTAAAGATAAAGTTCTGTCTTTCTACTGGTACAGGACCATAATCTTGATATTACGGGAGGAGCTAAGTTAGCCCTTGGCAATTAGCCATTGTTAATCATGGCTATGGTAGCGCATGCTACGATGCCGGCCGTTTCTGTTCGCAACCTATTTCTACCCATGGAAACGGGTAGAAATCCATTCGTAGTGGCTTGTTTGATTTCTTGAGAGCTAAAATCGCCTTCAGGCCCAATTAAGATGGTTACCGGTTTGTCTGGCGCCACCCTTCTTTTAAGTTCATACTTTTCTACATCATCTTCGCAATGTGCAATAAACAGTAAGCCTTCTTTTGGACGTTCTAAAAATGCTTTAAGGGAAATGGGTTCGTTTACTTTTGGCAAATAGGATTGAAAAGACTGTTTCATAGCAGCTTGCACCACCTTCTTTAAGCGTTCTGTTTTCACTGTTTTTCTTTCGGACCTTTCGCAGATTATGGGTGTTATTTCATTTACGCCAATTTCAGTAGCCTTTTCTAAAAACCATTCAAATCTCTCGTTTGTTTTTGTTGGAGCAACTGCCATATGTAGCCAATACTTTCTGGGAATGGTATGTGATACCTTGGTTATGGTAACGGTGCACTTTTTAACGTGGTCATCGGTTATAGTTGCCTCAAAAATATTGCCCTTTCCATTGGTGATCTGCAATTGGTCACCACGTTTTCTTCTAAGCACTTTAATGACGTGCTTACTCTCCAAGGCATCAAATTCAAAACTTGTGGTGGTTTTGGTCAATTCGGCGTTGAAAAACAATTGCATAATTTCTTTTTTTAATTAGATAATATATCTGGCTTTCGCAGTAATATGCTGTGCCGAAAAATCCTTGTTCAAAAACTTTAAATACCCTACGATTCCTATCATACCGGCGTTGTCCGTGCAGTATTCAAATTTAGGACTATAGGTTACCCACCCTAAATTCTCCTCTACTTCTTGTAAGGCCCTTCTAATTCCAGAATTAGCGGATACCCCGCCACCTATGGCAACTTGCTTTATACCCGTTAGCTTCACCGCTTTTTTAAGTTTACTCATCAATATTTTTACTATGGTATACTGTATGGAGGCACAAATGTCCGTTAGATTTTCTTTGATAAAATTGGGGTCCTCTTTTGTTTTCTTTTGAATGAAATACAGGATGCTTGTTTTTAGTCCGCTAAAACTAAAATTCACACCATCCACTTTTGGTTGGGGAAACTCGAAACGCAAAGCATTTCCCTTAGAAGCGTGCTTGTCTATTAAGGGTCCTCCTGGATAGGGTAATCCTAAGATTTTCGCACTTTTATCAAAGGCTTCTCCAACGGCGTCGTCGAATGTTTGACCAAGAATTTCCATTTTAAAATAGTCCTCTACCTTGACTATTTGGGTATGCCCTCCACTAATGGTCAATGCCAAAAATGGAAAACTGGGTGCAGCCATGTGTTCTTCCTTAATAAAATGCGCCAAAATGTGGGCTTGCATGTGATTTACCTCGATTAATGGGATATTCAGACCTAATGCCAGGGATTTCGCAAAAGAGGTCCCGACCAAAAGTGAACCCATTAGACCCGGGCCTCTTGTAAATGCTATGGCTGATAACTGTTTTTTATCGATATTTGCCTTAGCCAAAGCTTGATTTACTACGGGAACTATATTTTGTTGGTGTGCACGGGACGCGAGCTCCGGAACCACACCTCCATATTCCTCATGTATTTTCTGATTGGCAACCACGTTACTTAGCACAATATTGTTCTGAAGTACTGCAGCCGAAGTGTCGTCACAAGAAGATTCTATGGCGAGGATATAAATATTTTTGCTTTCTAGCATTTTTGGAATAAAAATTGGATGATAAAGGTAAAACATAAAGCGCTATCAAAAAACTAAGGAAAATACTCATCAGGACTTTGTTAGTGCTGATATTGATATGTGTTTTGGGTACCATAATACTTTCCCTTGAAGTGGTGCAGACCAGATTGGCAAACTATGCTACCACTACTATAAACAAAGAATTTGGCACCAATATTAATATTGAAAAGTTAAGAGTATCGCTAATTACATGGGATACCGCCTTAAGAGGTGTCTATATCGAAGACTATCAAAAAGACACACTTTTTTACGTTAGCGAACTTAAAACATCAATTCTCAGTGTTGGCAACCTTGTTAAAGGAAAATTGGAATTTGGAGATATCGATGTTGATGACCTTCACTTTAAACTTAAAAGTTACTACGGCGAACGTAATACCAATTTGGAAGTATTTATAGATAAATTGGACGATGGCAAACCCAGGGATCCAGAAACTCCGCCGTTTTTCTTCTCTTCTTCTTCCGTAGATATAAAGCGTAGTAAATTTCAATATATAGACGATAATCTTGAGAATGCCGAGGTACTGTTGTTCAAGAAATTAAACATACAGGCAAACGACTTTCAAATACTGGGTCCAGAAGTTTCTGCAGATATAGACGAAATGTCCTTTTACAGTAAACGGGGACTACAGGTAGAGCGGCTAAAGACAGATTTTAAATATACCAAGCAACAAATGCGTTTTGATTCTTTACATATAAGAACGCCCTTGTCTAATCTGGAAGGCAACTTAATATTTAACTATAACCGAGAAGATTTCAAGGATTTCCTAAATAAGGTCAACGTAGAGGCAGTTTTTCAAGAATCTGTAGTTGCTTTTGATGAAATCAATTTAATTTATAACGAGTTCGGTAAAGGCAAAATAGCCACATTAACAACAAATATCAACGGTGTTCTTAATGACCTTAATACGGACGATTTATTCTTGTTTTCGGATAATACGGGTATTCGCGGGGATTTTAATTTCAAAAACCTCTTCAACAAACAGAAAAGCTTCATATTAGATGCCAAGATGAAGAACGTAACAAGTAGTTACTATCAATTAAATGCATTGTTACCCAATTTAATAGGTAAATCTTTGCCTTCTACGTTTAGTAAATTGGGACAGTTTACCATTAGAGGAAATGCATTGATAACAGATTCATCCATCGATGCCAAAGTAAATCTCAATACCGCCGTTGGTAGTAGTTATGCCGATATGGTGATAACCGACTTCAATAACATAGATAATGCGGCCTACAAAGGCTTTGTTTCTTTGATAGATTTTGACCTCGGTGATTTCGTGGACAGTAAAAGTCTAGGAAAAACCAGTCTTGATTTTAATGTGGAGGGTAAAGGTTTTGTAAAAGAAAAACTGAACACCGAGGTTATAGGACAGATATATAGCATTGAATTTAACAGATACAATTATAAGGATTTAAAAGTCTCCGGTATTCTAAAAGAACAGTTGTTCGATGGGTCTTTGAGTAGTAATGATGAGAACATTAAGTTCGATTTTAAAGGGTTGGCGGACTTTGGTGAAACTAGGAATAACTTTAATTTCAAAGCGGCGGTAGCCTATGCTGATTTTAAGAAATTGAACTTTATCAACGACAGTGTTTCCATATTTAAAGGCAATGTGGACATGAACATCAATGGAACCACTTTAGACAATATCGTGGGTGATATCAACTTCAGTAAGACTAACTATCAGAATGCCAACGACACATATTATTTTGATGATTTTTCGGTGACCTCCTCTTTTGAGAACCCAAATACCCGCATCATAAAAATTAATTCTCCCGATATCATAACCGGGTTTATGAAAGGCAATTTTAGAGTAAAAGAGCTAGGGAAATTGGTACAGAATTCCTTGGGTAGTATCTATACCAATTATAGACCTTTTCAAATATCGGACGGTCAGAACCTCACCTTCAATTTTAAAATATATAACAAAATAGTCGATGTTTTTTTTCCGGAAGTAAAGTTTGACCCTAATACTTTTATTAAAGGTAAAATAGTTGCGGATGAGGGAGATTTTAAACTTAATTTTGAATCCCCGAGTATACAGGCATTCGGGAACAGTGCGGATAATATAGAAGTTAAAATCGATAATAAGAATCCGTTGTTCAACACCTATGTTACCGTAAGTGACCTAAATACGCCTTATTATAATTTAAAGGATTTTAATCTCATCAATACCACCTTAAAAGATACCTTATTCTTTAGATCAGAATTTAAAGGAGGAAGCGAGTTCAATGATAGTTACAATCTAAACTTTTATCACACTTTTAATAAAGAAAACAAGTCCGTCATCGGTCTAAAGACCTCGGATGTAAGCTTTAAGGGGAATACTTGGGTCCTTAATAAGGACGGGGATTCCAAGAACAAGGTTATTTTAAACCGCTCATTGGATAGTATTACCATACAAGAAATCGTAATGAACAATGAGCAACGAGAACAGATACGGTTAAGAGGACAATTGGCAGATTCTACCTACAAAGATTTGCAATTGCAGTTTAAGATAGTTTCCCTGAATAAAATAACCCCGGTCATAGACAGCCTTAAACTGCAGGGCGAGGTCAACGGAAATCTCAACGTGCTGCAAAAGGATGGTATTTATTTACCTTCTTCCAATCTTAATATTGAAGGTTTTGGAATCAACGGAATGAGCTTGGGAGATTTGGCTATTAGTATTGTGGGTAATAGAGATTTAACGGAGTTTCAGGTAAATTCTCAACTTTCAGATAACGGGGTCGAAAAATTTGCCGCAGTAGGTAAGTTGGATAATACGAATAAAATGCCAACGGCCAATTTGGTCGCTAATTTCAATGATTTTGATTTAGAACCTTTTAGCCCTTTGGGAGAAGGTGTTATAGATAATATTCGAGGAGATATGTCCGGCAGGGTCAATATTATGGGAGAGGTGGACAATCCTGATTTTAATGGTCTTTTGACCCTGGATGATGCGGGTATCGCGATTCCTTATCTCAATGTTGATTATGGTTTTGGTCCAAGATCACGGGTGCGACTAGAAAATCAGACCTTTAACTTTGAAAATATAGCATTACAAGATGTGTACAATAGCACAAAAGCTACTTTGGACGGTACCATTTCTCATAGTTATTTTGATAATTGGGTGCTTAATCTAAACGTAGATACAAACAATGATCGTTTCCTTATCCTTAATAAAGATTTTGAGGAAGGTGACCTGTATTACGGCACGGGTTATCTTAACGGTACCGGGCGTATTTATGGCCCCACGACTGCATTGAACATAGATGTTGATGGAGAAACCGCAAGGGGTACCTCTTTAAAAATACCTTTGAGCGATGTAGCTAGTGTTGGGGACTATTCCTTCATCAATTTTATCGAGAAGAACGATCTTAAAACAATAGCTGAGCAACGCCAACTAAAAGATTATCAGGGACTAGAGCTAGAATTTAATCTCGATGTAACGCCCGAAGCTGAGGTAGAAATAGTTACGGACACCAAAACGGGAAGTTCATTGAAAGGTACTGGGGAAGGTATTATTTTGATACAGATCAACACCAATGGTAAGTTTGAGATGTATGGAGACTTTGTTGTAGTAACGGGAGAATTCAACTATAAATTTGGAGGTATTATTGATAAAAAGTTTACCGTGAAACCTGGGGGTACCATTAATTGGGACCAAAAACCATTGGAGGCCAATCTTAGTATGGAGGCGGTTTATGCTTTAAATGCCAACCCCGCTCCTCTATTGGATGACCAAGGGTTTACCAGAAGGATTCCGACCAATGTAGTCATCAAATTAACGGGTGAACTGGAAAATCCGGATATTGATTTTGGAATAGATTTCCCTGGCACCAATTCCATTGTACAATCCGAATTGGAATACAGATTGCAAGACCCAACAGTGGAAGAAAAGAATGCCATATTCTTATTGGCTCAGGGAACTTTTGTTAATGATCAAAGTGGTATCAATCAGCAAGCCATTACCGGGAATTTAGTGCAAAGTGCATCCGGTATACTTAATTCTATTCTAGGAGGGGGCGATGATAAATTGAATTTTGGCCTTTCCTATGAACAGGGTCTCCAGGATAGGAACGCCGCTATAGAAACAGATGATCGTATTGGGGTAACGGTTTCGACCCAGATAAGTGACAGAGTACTGTTTAATGGAAAAGTAGGGGTTCCGGTAGGAGCTTCTAGTGAAACGCTTGTCGCGGGGGATTTTGAAATACAAGTGTTGTTAAACGAGGAAGGAACTTTAAGCGCTAAATTTTTTAGCCGTCAGAGCGAAATCCAAACATTTTTACCGGATCAACAGGGTTCTACACAAGGGGCAGGGTTATCCTATGAGGTAGACTTCAATAGTTTTAAGGAACTGTTTCGAAAAATACTTCGAAAAAAGGAGCAAGGGAGCGAGGTCGAAAAAAAGAAAATACCAAAAGATAGCTTACAAATTCCAACCGTCATGGGGAGGGATAGTCTTCTTAACTTTTACGCAAAGCCTAAGTCAATTCAATAAATTTATTGTAATAAAACGTCGCTTTTGGTTAGGAAATTGTTAGGAATCGTTGTTTGACCGTTAAAATAACGTAATGAAAGTCTTTTCTATCGTTTTCGTTCCAAAAGCAAGCCAGTAAAATTTCTTTATTGCTATAAGTTTTAGTAATTTCGATGGCTTAATTTTTTTCATGTCAACAAAAATCAAGAAAATAGCGGTATTGACCTCTGGTGGGGACTCTCCCGGTATGAATGCGGCCATTCGTTCAGTGGTTAGAACCTGTGCTTATCTAAAGATAGATTGCGTTGCAATTTATAGAGGCTATCAAGGGATGATAGAGGGAGATTTTAAGCCAATGGACGCTCGTAGCGTTAACAATATAATCAATAAGGGCGGTACTATTTTAAAATCGGCTCGTTGTGAAGATTTTAGAAATCCCGAAGGAAGAAAACAGGCTTATGATCAGTTGGTCAAAGAAGGTATAGATGCCTTTGTTGTAATAGGTGGTGATGGTAGCTTTACAGGAGCAATGATTTTCAACCAAGAATACGACTTTCCCGTAATAGGAATACCTGGGACTATAGACAACGATATTTTCGGAACCACTTTTACCTTAGGTTTTGATACGGCATTGAATACCGTTGTAGAGGCTATTGATAAGATAAGGGATACGGCGAGTTCACACAATCGCTTATTCTTTGTTGAGGTAATGGGTAGGGATGTAGGCCATATTGCATTAAATGCAGGAGTAGGGGCAGGAGCTGAGGAAATATTAATACCGGAAGAAAACTTGGGATTGGATCGTTTACTTGAGTCCTTAAAAAGGAGTAAGGAGTCCGGTAAGTCTTCAAGTATCGTTATTGTTGCGGAAGGTGATAAATCTGGAAAGAACGTTTTTGAACTTAAGGAGTATGTAGAGGAGCATTTGCCAATCTACGATGTACGTGTTTCAGTATTAGGACATATGCAACGGGGTGGAGCGCCCTCTTGTTACGATAGGGTTTTAGCCAGCAGAATGGGTGTTAAGGCTGTAGAAGCGCTTTTAGAAGGAAAAACAAGCTTAATGGTTGGTGTCCAGGACAATAAGCTGATATTGACACCAATTAATAAGGCAATAAAAGGACATACAAAAATTGACAAGGAACTTATTAGGGTTTCAGAAATAATGACAACATAATTTTAATTTATAAAAACAAGAAAATGTCAAACTTAAAAATAGGAATTAACGGATTTGGTAGAATCGGGAGACTGGTTTTTAGAACAACAGTAAAAAGAGGTGATGTAGATGTAGTTGCTATCAACGATTTATTGGATGTAGAGCACTTGGCCTACTTACTTAAATATGACTCCGTTCACGGACATTTTGACGGCACTGTTGAGGTGAAGGACGGTCATTTAGTAGTTAACGGAAAAACAGTCCGTATCACTGCAGAAAGAGATCCTAAGAACATAAAATGGGATGTAGTTGGAGCGGATACCGTAGCGGAATGTACTGGTATATTTACTACGCTGGAAACTGCTCAATATCACATAGATGGTGGTGCTAAGAAGGTAGTTATTTCTGCTCCTTCTAAAGATGCCCCTATGTTTGTTATGGGTGTAAACCACAAAGGTGTAAAAGCTTCCGATACTATTGTATCGAACGCTTCTTGTACTACGAACTGTTTAGCTCCTATGGCCAAAGTATTGAATGATGCTTTCGGAATCGAAGAGGCTCTTATGACCACGGTTCATGCGACTACGGCTACACAAATGACTGTTGATGGTCCTTCCAAAAAGGATTGGAGAGGTGGCAGAAGTGCTATGCTAAACATAATTCCGGCATCTACAGGTGCGGCAGTGGCCGTAACCAAGGTAATTCCAGAATTAAAGGGGAAACTTACAGGTATGGCCTTTAGGGTTCCAACCGCAGATGTATCTGTCGTTGATTTAACCGTACGTTTAGAAAAAGAGACCTCATACGAAGAAGTTAAAAAGGCATTCAAAGCAGCTTCTGAAGGAGAATTAAAGGGTGTTTTAGGGTATACCGAAGAAGCTTTGGTATCTCAGGATTTTATCGGCGATGCAAGAACGAGTATCTTCGATGCTGGCGCTGGAATAGAATTGAACTCAAAGTTCTTTAAGTTGATCTGCTGGTATGATAATGAAGCAGGTTTCTCCAACAAAATGGTTGATTTGATTCAACACGTTAATACATTATAATACCTAAAAAGTTAACATTGAATTTTCCTGAAAATGAGGTATTTTTTCCTTATTTTCAGGATTCTTTTTTAAATAGATGAGCATATGGTTTTAATTGTTGATAGTGGCGCAACCAAGTCAGATTGGATAGCATTGGATGATAAGGGTAATCAGCTTTTTTTGACACAGACTTTAGGACTTAGTCCGGAGGTGTTAACTAGAGAGGTAATCGAGGATCGTTTGGCGAACAATTTTGAGCTTTCTAAAAACAAAGAGAAGGTATCTCATCTCTATTTTTATGGTGCAGGCTGCGGAACAGATCGTATGAAAAAGTTCCTTCGCGATATATTCAGTGATTTCTTTCCCAATGCAAAGGCCGAAGTGAAGGAAGATACCTATGCCGCTATATTCGCAACAGTAAAAATAGGTCACCAAGGTATAGTTTGTATTCTAGGTACGGGATCCAACTGTAGCTATTATGACGGTCATCAGTTATTTCAGAAAGTAACTTCCTTAGGCTATATTCCAATGGATGATGGCAGTGGTAATTATTTTGGTCGTAAACTTATACGTGACTATTATTTCCACAAAATGCCTCAGGATTTAGGACTAAAATTTGCTAAACAATACGACCTTGAAGCGGATGTTATTAAAGAAAACCTGTACAAACAGCCCAACCCCAATACCTACCTTGCTACTTTTGCACGGTTCTTAATTGAGAATAAAGATCATCCTTATTCAAAGGGGGTAATAGATAAGGGATTTCAGCAATTTATCAATAATTACGTCATGCAATTTGAATTGGCTACCAAAGTGCCCATCAATTTTGTTGGTAGCATAGCGCATTACTTGAAAGAAGAATTGATCAACGTCTTAAAACGAAACGATCTTATTGTAGGTGTTATAAGACAACGACCTATTGAAGGTTTAGTAGAGTTTCACCGGGATAATATGTAGTTTTTACTTGATAAGCTAGACTTATAATCCTTTCGACCCTTGACCCTTGCAAAGAAATAATGTAGAGTTTGCTTCCAATGTCTTGTGAGCCTACTCTGAGGTTGTTTACCTGTAAGAACTTAATGAAATAAATTTTTAAAATTTAAATTCTCACTATTCAACGAAATTGAAAGGATGGTAGTTAGAGCTGAACATCTTATTTTAACAACTAACAACTAACAACTAACAACTAACAACTAACAACTAACTACTAACTATTAACTACTGAACTGCAATCATAGAAATTTCGATATTCACGAACTTTGGTAAATTCGCTACTTCAACGGTTTCTCTGGCCGGGGCAGTATCTGCCTTAAAGTAGGTGCCGTATACCTCGTTCACCTCTGAGAATTGATTCATATCGCTTAAAAAAATCGAAGATTTTACTACGTTCTCAAAACTCATTTTCGCCTCTTCCAATATTACCCTTAAGTTTTCCATGGATTGTTTGGTTTCTTCCTTGATATCTCCTTGGACCAATAATCCTGTTTCAGGATTCAACGGTATTTGTCCTGAAATATAGAGCGTATTACCGCTAAGAACTGCTTGATTGTAAGGACCTATTGGGGCAGGCGCTTTTGTTGTGTTTATAATTTTTTTCATACTTGTATTGTTAATTTCTTATGGGTTGACTTCTGTTTTCCCACTTTAAGTCGCTTAATATGGAAGCGTCGATTCCTATAAAAAAGTACCATCTTTTGAACTGCCCAAAGGGTGTCCAATTAAAACGCATATTAAAACTACCCAAGTTTCGCTCAAACCGTAATTGAGTCAGGGTAAATCCTTGATTTTTAAAGTCGTAACCAGAAGAGCCGCCAACTTTCCAACGGGGGGAAAGCTCTATGTCCCCGGAGAACATCAGCGAGTGACTACTAAATTCGTTCTGTCTGGCAGAGTTGGTAAAGTTCGCAGAATATGCAAGTCTAAAATTCCAGGGTATCTTGGTCCCGAAAATAGGATTTTCGATATCATCATCCTTTTTAGACCTCCTAACGGGATTATCGGAGAAACTATCTGCGCGTCCAAATAGGTCATCGGTTCGTCCACCACTTTGAGCTACATAATCAAAAGGATCCGTTTCCTCTTCTTCCTCCTCCTTATCCTTATCTTTTTTACCGAACATTTCACTACTAATGGAGTAGGTGATGTTTGCATTGGCCCTAGTTAGTCTTAAAAGACTTCCACCATTATCCACATTAAAGGTGTTAATTCGCCTTCCATTATTGTCTATGGCATAAGGGTCAAGGCTAGCCGCAAAGTTGATGGACATTTTATTGTCAAGAATATTGGTGCCTCCATTAATATTTAACGGGCTGAGTCGTAAGGAATCCGATTCTAGATTATAACCTGTAGTGATATTAAAATTACTTAATATCGGGACCTTTTTCGCTTCTAATTTGGTGGAGTCCTTGTCTCTTACTTTTGCTTCAAGCGTGTTGGCCAGAGAAAAATTAAAGCTGTTAGATTTACCCAATCTCGGTGCTCCGTTCAATGTTCCTTGGAATCTGCTGAATTCAACAACCTCTCCATTTCCATCAATGTATTCGTCATAAAACTGCTCAAAAGACGGAGCATAGCCATAACTTAGGGAGGGGCGCATCACATGCCTTATAGCTTGTATCTTTTTATCTTCCCCAAAATTAAAGGTACCGTAAACTGTTGTACCTATACTGGCACTGAAATTATATTGGTTATAGCGGTCAAAGCCGCTAACAGTGTCTATGGCAACCGAGTTTGTTTCCGCATCAAAACTTCTGTCAAACGTTTCTAAGGTCCAAACATCCTCATAGCTTGCACCCATACTCACACTGAAAAATTTTGCCACTTTAAAATTGGTGCTAATCGGTATACGGTGTCTTGCTCCCACACGTGCATTATCGAACATACGCCCTGTTAAGAAGTCCTCATCGTTGGTCGTAAGACGGTTTTGGGCGTTTAGATCATATTGAAAGTTTATGTTCTGGATAAGCCCTTTTTTTATACCATCCCGCTTTGCGAAAGGAAAAATCCGCTCCATACTAGCTTGCAATGTGGGCAATGTCATAGTTATATTATCCGTATTAGTAGCCGTGGACGTGGGGGATGTAAGTTGCGAATGCGTAGCTGTTAAACTCATATTCACGGAAGGATACGCCGGAAAGGTCTTAGAATACGATATGGATGAGGACAATGTATTGTTTTGAGTGTTCGGTAAATTTCGTTGTTGCAAAGAATTTCTAAAAAACTCGCTACTTCCTAGGTTCACAGATGCTGAGAATCTGGAATTTGGACTCGCTTTTGTATCTTGGGAATGCGAGAATTGAATGTTGTAGTTCCGCGTTAAGCTATAATCACTGAAGCCTTTTTGACTTCTAACTTGGTTTTCGTATCTAAAATTGATGTTTCCTCGATATTTATATCTCTTCGTGTAAATAGATGTAGCCCTGACACCCCAGCTTCCGTTAGTATAGAAATCCCCGGTAAAGGTAACATCCGCATAATCACCCAAAGGAACATAGTAGCCCATGTCCTGTAAAAAATAGCCTGTATTAGGGTCGTTACCGAAGTTAGGCATCAATATACCGGCCGATCTCCCGACCGACAGGGGGAAATATGCAAATGGCATTGCAATCGGGGTGGGTACATCCGATATGTATAGATTACTAAAGCCTGCAATTACTTTCTTCTTGGGTACAAATTTAGCTTTACGAACCCTAATATAATAGTCGGGATTTATGGTATCGGATGCGGTCGTTAATTTGCCTTCACTTAAAAAATAGACGGAATCGTTCTCCTTTTTAGTGATTTCCGCATAAACTTTCATGGCATCGCCACCTAAGGCTCCGGCATCTGCTTGTTGCTCTGTGCGCGAGTTCCATATTAAAGCTTTCTGAGTGTCGAAATTGAAGCGAATGGAATCTGGAATAACGATATTTGAGCCTTGTTTAAAATAAGGTAGTTGGGTGTAATTCCCCAAGGAATCAACCATACGGCCGGCATAAACCTCGTTTTTAACATAGTCCATTATGATAATACCTGCCTTTAATTCGGTGTCCTGATAATAGATTTCTGCCTCGTTGTATAGGTATATCTTGTTCTCTTTTTGACTGAGTTTTACGTAGTCTTTTGCTTTATAGGTAATCTTATCAAGAAGTAGTGGCGGCTTATTATTCAGGGAGTCAATGGCCAGTGAATCGGCAGCTACACTGGCTCTCATTGCAGGTACGGGGAATAGTGGCGCTATAATCGTATCCTTTTGTGCTTTAATAGGGAGCGGTACAATTTTATCCTCTTGAGCCTGCAATGATATTACACCAACAAAAAGGAATAACAGGAAAAGTAAGTACTGTTTATTTGATTGCAAGGCTATATATCCTATTTTTGTAAAGGTTTGGTGGTCCAATGAGCCATTGGTTTCAGATGTCAAACTTACATATATTTTTTATTCCCTTCGCAGGGTATTACCATAATTTTAACCATGACAAGGGCGTTCGAAACCCACAGGAATATGAAAATTAAACAGCTATCTACCTTATTTCTTATCGTAGTTTTCTTACTTGTATCTTCCTTTCATAACCCAGGGCACGCCACCAGAACTGATGATCCTTTTGTGGTCGTTTTAGATGCGGGACACGGAGGGCATGATCCAGGTAATCTGGGTAATGGATACTTAGAAAAGGATATCGCACTCAACATAGTACTGAAAGTTGGTGAAATTTTGAGTGCTAATAAGGACATAAAAGTAATTTATACCAGAAAGGACGATACCTTTATTGACTTATTTGTTAGAGGTGAGGTCGCCAATAGGGCCAATGCAGACCTTTTTGTATCCGTGCATTGTGATTCGCATTCGTCCGATGCTCATGGAGCGGGAACATTTGTGCTGGGATTACATGCCAACAAACAGAATTTTGAGATCGCCAAAAAGGAAAACTCGGTAATCTATTTGGAGGACAATTACGAAACTAGGTACGCGGATTATGATATCAACTCACCAGAGTCGGTCATTGGTCTAACCATAATGCAAGAAGAGTTCTTGGACCAGAGTATAGCGTTGGCTAAAATTATCCAAGACAACTTCTCAAAAAAATTGAAAAGGACCGACAGGAAAGTAAAGCAGGCTGGTTTTATAGTTCTGCACCAGACTTTTATGCCAAGTGTACTAGTGGAAACAGGCTTTCTGACCAATAAGGATGAGGGCGCTTACCTGAACTCTAAAAAAGGGCAAGAAGAAATGGGAACGGCAATTGCCAATGCTATATTAAATTATAAAGAGCAAACGCAAAACAATGTGGCACCTAGCGTTATTGCGGAAGAAACTACTATTGCTGAGGATAAACCTGCTACCGAAGTAGCTGTAAAGCAGGAAGAAATAGCTGCCGAGGTAAAAGAGGAGGCCCAAATTAAAAAAGCAGAAGAGCTCGCGCCATCACAACCGAACGAAGTACCCGAGGTAGTCGGCGAAGTCAAAGAGGTAAAACCAGAAATGCCTACTCCCGTCATTGCTAATAAAGAGACGTCAAAAGACCTTAAAGAAGTAGTTTCTGAAAAGCGGGGCACAACTGTAGTTTTTAAAGTTCAGTTAATGGCAAGCGGAAAGAACCTTGATTTAATCCCAGCTAATTTTAATGGGCTCGGTAGGCTTTCCAAAGAGCCGTATAAGAATTTATACAGGTATCTATACGGTGAGACCGCTTCTCATAGAGAAGCAGAAATGCTGAAGTCTAATGCTGCGATTAAAGGGTATCCAAGTGCTTACATAGTTGCTTATAAGGACGGAGAACGAATTTCAGTTCAAGAGGCGTTGAAACAGGTTGCACAATAAACCCACTTTGGTGTAATAATTATTCCTAATTTTGTTAGTAACCATAAATCTATTTGCTTGAAATTATCTAGGGAACTTAAAACTGGTGTTATCGTAGTAGGAGGCATTCTTCTATTTATTTTAGGATTCAGTTATTTGAAATCAACACCTCTTTTTGACAATAGTAGAACGCTTTACGCTGTTTATCCAAATGTAGGTGGTTTACAGGCAGGTACGGTGGTATCCATCAACGGTTTCGGCGTTGGTAAGGTCAATGATATCAAGTTCATTGATACTCAAGGCAATTTACTGGTGACGTTTACAGTGAGTAGTGAATTCGAATTTTCAAAGAATAGTAGGGTAGAGCTTTATGACACAGGAATCATTGGTGGCAAGGGGCTACAGATAACACCTATTTTCGATGGTTCTCCGAACGCTACATCGGGAGATACCTTACAAACAGATACACGTCCAGGGCTAACAGAGCTTGCTCAGCAAAAATTAACCCCCTTGTTTAGAAAATTCGAATCTGCGGTCACTGATGCTGATTCGGTATTGATGAACGTGAACAATGTCTTGGACACCAAAACCAAGAAAGACTTGCAGAAAGCAATAAGCGGATTAAGCGACCTTATGGCCAGCCTAAATGGTAGTGCACAGACCTTGAATTCCATCTTAAAAAACAACGAAGGCAAACTAGATGCCTCGTTAACAAATTTTGAGGCCCTTACCGCTAATTTTGCCAAACTATCCGATTCCCTAAATAATGCCGGTTTAGCAAGGACACTATCTAGTCTAGAATCAACGGTAGCCAATCTGGATAAAGTGATGGCTAAAATAGAAAAGGGTGATGGTACTTTGGGTAAGTTAATGAACGATAAGGAATTATACTCAAACCTTAATAGTGCCTCACGAGAACTAGATTTGCTGCTGCAAGATTTTAGGCTAAATCCCAAGCGCTATGTGAACGTATCGGTATTCGGTAAGAAACAGAAAGAATACGAAGTTCCTGAGGACGATCCAGCTCAAAAAATAGAAAACTAATTTATGGAGTATTTACCAAATGTGATATTCGCGATTCTTCTGGTATTCGGGATAGGCTATTTTGCAAGGAATGTCGGACGGTTAAAACGTAATATTTTTCTTGGAAAGGACGTAGATGTTAGTGATAACAAACCGCTACGCTGGAAAAATATGGCGAAAATTGCATTAGGTCAAACAAAAATGGTTGTCCGTCCTATCCCCGGTATTTTGCATATTATTGTTTACGTAGGATTCGTAATCATAAATATTGAAGTACTGGAAATCATCATTGATGGACTTTTTGGAACACACAGAATATTTGCCGGTTTGGGTAAAGTCTATGATTTTCTAATCGCATCTTTTGAAATTTTGGCCTTACTGGTAATTATTGCCGTAGTAGTTTTCTGGATACGACGAAATGTAATAAGGTTACAACGTTTTTTAAAGCCAGAAATGGAGGGATGGCCAAAAAAAGATGGTAATCTTATTCTGTACATAGAAGTGGTACTAATGCTGCTTTTTTTGACCATGAATGCGGCCGATTTTCAATTACAGCAACTTGGTTCGGCACATTATGTCCAGGCTGGGGCTTTTCCAGTAAGTGCTTTAATAGCTCCATTACTTCAGGGAATGTCGGAAGCAAACCTTATTTTGGTCGAAAGGATTGCTTGGTGGTTGCATATATCCGGAATTCTTTTCTTTCTTAATTATTTGTACTATTCAAAGCATCTACATATTCTATTGGCATTTCCTAATACGTATTATGGCAAACTAAGGCCCAAGGGACAATTTAAGAATTTAGAAGCTGTTACGAACGAGGTAAAACTTATGATGGATCCCTCTGCGGACCCTTTTGCAGCTCCTGCAGAAGATGCTCCCGTTCCTGAGAAATTTGGAGCTTCGGATGTAAAGGATTTGGATTGGGTTCAATTGTTGAATGCGTATACCTGTACCGAGTGTGGTCGTTGTACAAGTGAATGTCCTGCAAACCAAACAGGGAAAAAATTATCGCCTAGGAAGATTATGATGGATACTAGGGACCGTCTGGAAGAGGTTGGGAAGAATATAGATTTGAACAAAGGAACGTTCAAGGATGACGGAAAGCAGCTTTTGGACGATTATATTACAAGGGAAGAGCTTTGGGCTTGTACCTCATGTAATGCTTGTGTTGAAGCTTGTCCTGTGAGTATAGACCCACTTTCAATCATTATGGATATGCGACAGTATTTAGTCATGGAGCAGTCAGCAGCGCCTTCCGATTTGAACAACATGATGGGGAATATTGAAAATAATGGCGCCCCATGGCCTTTTAATCAGATGGATAGACTCAACTGGAGTCAGGAATCTTAAAAAATTATAATATGTCGAGCGAACTAAAAGTACCCACAATGGCGGAGCTATTCGCTGCTGGTAAACAGCCAGAAGTGTTGTTTTGGGTTGGATGCGCAGGAAGTTTTGATGACAGAGCAAAGAAGATTACCAAAGCCTTTGTGAAGATATTGAATAATGCAGGTATTTCATTTGCGGTATTGGGAACTGAGGAAAGTTGTACCGGAGACCCGGCCAAACGAGCAGGAAACGAGTTTTTGTTTCAGATGCAGGCTGTAACTAACATAGAAGTAATGAATGCCTATGGCGTAAAGAAAGTGGTCACTGCTTGTCCCCATTGCTTTAATACGATAAAGAATGAATATCCCGGGCTTGGAGGATCTTATGAAGTAGTGCATCATACCCAGTTTTTAAAATCCCTTTTAAACGACGGTCGTATGGTATTGGAGGGTGGTACCTTCAAAGGAAAAAGAATCACTTTTCATGACCCATGTTATTTGGGTAGGGCAAATGATGTTTACGAAGCACCAAGGGATTTAATCCGTAAGTTGGATGCAGAACTCGTGGAAATGAAGAACTGTAAAAAACGAGGTCTTTGTTGTGGTGCCGGAGGGGCTCAGATGTTCAAGGAACCCGAAAAGGGTGATAAAGATGTTAATATCGAAAGAACGGAACAAGCTTTAGAAACAAAACCTGAAATTATAGCGGCTGGGTGTCCTTTCTGTAATACGATGATGACGGACGGCGTTAAGAATAAAGAAAAGGAAGGTGAGATTACAGTGATGGATATTGCTGAACTTATTGCCACTGCACAAGATTTATAACCACTCGTTAATAGACATCATCAATGCTAGTAGATTTTAATACGTTACCCGACTCTTCAAGAATATGGATATATCAGGCCAGTAGAACGTTTAAAGAAAACGAATTACTCGAAATAACGGGGGCGCTAGATGCTTTTATCCAAAATTGGTCAGCACACGGTAACGATTTGAATGCAGGTTACGAAATACGGTACAATAGGTTTATCGTAATTGCCCTTGACCAGAGTTCCCAATCGGCTACAGGCTGTTCTATTGATGCTTCAGTACATTTTATCCAGCAATTGGAAAAGAAGTATGGCGTGGAGTTATTGGACAAAATGAACGTATCCTATAAACAAGGGGAGTTTGTGGCCTATAAAAAATTAACGGATTTCAAGACCATGGCCAAACAGAAGTCCATTTCTAAAAATACCATAGTCTTCAATAATTTGGTAGCTACCAAGGGTGAGTACAAAGAGCATTGGGAGGTACCTGCTTCAGAAAGTTGGCACGCCCGTTTTGTTTAAAGTTTCAAAGCGGTTAATGACCGTATTTATTAGGTTATATCGATGAAATGCAATATTTTTCATGGTTTTTAGTTATCTCCATACACGTAAAACCTATGCGCCCCTATCTTTATTGTTTATTTTTCTTTTTAGAATTTCAAGGGCTTTTTGCCCAGAACCCCTTGGTTACTACTGACAGTCTTTTACAGGCTACTTGGGTAAATGATAGGTACGATGCCATGAGCCTAGACGAGAAAATAGGTCAATTGTTCATGGTGAGTGTAGCTTCGGATGAAAGTGACCAGCGCACGGACCGTATTAAGGAGTTGATTAAGAACCATCATATAGGAGGTGTCATATTTTCTAAAGGAGGACCAAATAGACAGGCTAAACTCTGTAATGAATACCAATCGCTCTCAGAAACACCACTTCTTATTGGTATGGATGCGGAATGGGGATTAGCAATGCGTTTAGATTCCACTTATGCGTTTCCTTGGAATATGACATTGGGAGCTATTCAAAATGACGAAATAGTAGAAAAAGTAGGACGTCAAGTTGGGAAGCATGCCAAACGTTTAGGGGTACATATTAATTTTGCTCCTGATATTGACATCAATACCAATGCGGAGAATCCAATTATTGGCAATCGTTCTTTTGGTGAAGACAGAGAGGCGGTTACTGCAAAAGGAATTGCTTTTATGAAAGGAATGGAAAGCGTTGGAGTACTGTCCAGTGGAAAACACTTTCCAGGACACGGAGATACCGCCGTAGATTCCCATCATGCATTGCCGGTAATTCCCTTTTCAAGGGAACGCTTGGATAGTGTGGAACTATATCCCTATAAAAAATTAATCAAGAAAGGTCTTAGTAGTATCATGGTAGCTCATTTGGAGGTGCCGTCGATGGAATTAAAAGAAGGTTTGCCATCGTCCTTGTCAGAACAGATAATTTCTGGAATATTAAAGGAAGAAATGGGTTTTAAAGGACTTGTCTTTACCGATGCTCTAAATATGAAAGGAGCCACCAAATACGGAGTGGATGGCGAGGTAGAGCTCGCAGCGTTCATAGCTGGTAACGATATGCTCTTAATGCCAGAGAGCGTAGCGGACGCCAAAGAAAAAATTGTACAGGCTTATAATAAGGGAAAAATAAGCGAACAACGCCTAGCGCTATCCGTTAAAAAGATATTGATGGCCAAATATAAGGTTGGGCTTAACAATTATAGACCTATTCAAATAGCGAATCTATATCAAGACTTAAATTCTTTGAAAGATGATTTGATATACGAAGAGGCAATAGAAAATGCGATTACGGTAGTAAAAAATAAATTCAACTTATTAGGAATACAAAATTTACAAAACAAAAAGATAGCCTACGTAAAATTTGGTGATGCTCCCAACGATGAATTTTTGAGGAGCTTAAATAAATACGCAAAGGTAACGGAAGTGAACGGGGAGAATATAACGACCTTAAAGACGAAATTGGCGGACTATAATTTGGTGATTATAGGACATCATAAGAGTAATGAGAGTCCTTGGAAAGGATACGAATTTTCTAAAAAAGAGTTGGCTTGGCTGCAGGAAATTTCCAATCTTAGATTTTCTAATCTAATCCTTTGTGTTTTTGCAAAGCCCTATGCACTGAAGGAAGTGGCGACCTTTCAGAATATAGACGCAGTGGTAATGTCGTATCAAAATAGTGGTTTGTCACAAAAGAAAACCGCCGAATTATTATTTGGAGCCATACCAGCAGTTGGTAAACTGCCAGTTTCAACAAATATGGAGTTTCCGGCAGGAACGGGTGTCCAATTAAAATCCTTAAAACGTTTGGGATATAGCATACCGGAAAGAGTTGGTTTCAGTTCTTTAAAGCTGTCTAAAATAGACCATTTGGTGCAAAATGGTCTAGATAGTTTAATGTACCCTGGTGCTCAAGTAGTGGTGGCAAGAAAAGGTAAAATTGTATATAACAAAAGTTTTGGAAAACCTACCTATAAATCCAACCGAAAGGTTAAGGAGGACGATGTTTATGATTTGGCATCTCTAACCAAAATCCTGGCCACATTGCCCATGGTCATGAAGATGGACGAAGAAAACAAAATTAGATTGAACGATACTTTTGAAGAACTTGTTCCGGATTATTCCAATACGGAAATTAAAAATGTTACCGTCTTAAAGGCTCTATCGCATTACGGAAGATTACCGGCATGGATTCCTTTTTATGTGAGAACCTTGGATAAAAAGAGACAACCTTCAGAGGAATTTTACAGAAAAGTTCCTACACCTGGCTTTTCTTATAAGGTAGCAGAAAACTTGTATTTAACGGACACATATAAAGATTCTATCTATAACCGTATAGGACGTCAAGACTTAAAATCCAATCGTTATAGATATAGCGATGTGCCTTACTATGTAATGAAAAAATATATAGAGGATACGTATGGTCAACGTTTGGACAAACTCACGTCAGACTTTCTATACGATAAACTAGGTGCGCAACATACGAGTTATAATCCCTTAGAGAAGTTTCCTAAAAACAAAATCATTCCTTCTGAGGAGGATAAATACTATCGTTACCAAACTGTTCATGGATATGTTCATGATATGGGAGCGGCAATGCAGGGCGGTGTAGGTGGTCATGCAGGGTTATTCAGTAATGCTAATGACGTAGCGAAAATTATGCAGATGTACCTTCAGGAGGGTTATTACGGGGGATCAAGATTCTTTAGGTCTAGAACCGTCAAAAAGTTCAACACCTGTTACTTTTGCGATAAAAATGTGAGACGTGGCGTAGGTTTTGATAAACCACAACTAGAGAATAGCGGGCCTACTTGCGGTTGCGTTTCAAGAAAGAGTTTTGGACATAGCGGATTTACGGGTACGTATACCTGGGCAGACCCTGAGGAGGAAATTGTTTATGTTTTCCTTTCAAATAGAACCTACCCAACGGCTTCCAATACACTATTAGTTAAATCTGGCTTAAGAACTAGAATTCAACAAGCTATTTATGATTCAATATTAAATTAAATCATAATTTTGTACCTATGAAAATAGCTATTGTTTGTTACCCTACTTTTGGAGGTAGTGGTGTTGTTGCCACAGAGCTTGGTATAGCTCTAGCCAATAGGGGGCACGAGGTTCATTTTGTAACGTACAAACAACCTGTTCGTTTAGAATTATTGAACAATAATATCTTTTTTCACGAGGTACACGTTCCTGAATACCCTCTTTTTCAGTACCAACCTTATGAGTTGGCACTTTCTAGTAAGCTGGTAGATACCATTAAACTGCATCATATAGATTTGTTGCACGTGCATTACGCAATTCCACACGCTTATGCAGGTTACATGGCGAAAAAAATGTTGGAGGAAGAAAGTATGTACGTGCCAATGGTTACCACACTGCATGGAACCGATATAACTTTGGTAGGAAAACACCCTTTTTATAAACCCGCGGTTACCTTTAGTATCAATGAATCTGACATTGTAACTTCTGTATCACAAAACCTCAAAGAACGTACATTAGAAATTTTTGACATCAAGGGCGAGATTGAAGTGATACCAAATTTTATAGATGCAAAGAAGTACAGTACTTCTTTTACTGATTGCCAGCGAACCAATATGGCTAGAGATAACGAACGTATAGTAACGCACATCAGTAATTTTAGAAAAGTTAAACGTATTCCGGATGTCATAAAGGTCTTTCATAAGATACAGAAGACCATTCCGTCTAAACTAATAATGGTCGGCGACGGTCCAGAAAAGGCCGGCGCCGAAATCTTATGCGAAAAACTGGGTATTTCGGACAGTGTCATATTCCTAGGGAACAGCAATGAAATCGATAAAATCCTGTGCTTTTCCGACTTATTTCTATTACCCTCGGAATCAGAGAGTTTTGGGCTAGCAGCACTAGAGGCTATGATAAATAAGACCCCGGTAATTTCAAGCAATGCTGGTGGAATCCCAGAGGTGAACACGGAAGGTGTTACAGGTTTTTTAAGTGATGTCGGAGATATTGAGGACATGGCTGAAAATGCATTGGTAATTCTAGGAAAAGATGAAACCTTAAAGAATTTTAAGCAGAATGCTGTCAATGAAGCCCAAAAATTTGACATCCTTAAAGTATTACCCCGTTATGAAGAGGTATATGAAAGGGCTTACAAAGCACGATTGAAAAATGTCTAGGCCTATACTTCTGTTGTTATTGACCTCTATGGTGTTATTTTCCTGTAAGTCGCAAACTATTTCAAACCCATTAGAGATGGAACTAATTATTCAGGACAACTATAGCGGAGCAGTAGCTGAGGAATTGTTGACTATAAAAAATCAAAAAGCATTGAGCTCTTTTTTTGCCAAAATCAATAGAACACGAAAACCTGGACTTCCCGTTCCGGTTGTAGATTTCACCAAGGACTACCTCATTGTTTGGTGTGCGGGCGAAGCTTATTCCCAAGCTCCTGCATTAGTTTTGAAGAAAGAAACAGATAAAGAGCTGGTATTTAAAAAGAAACGCATTAGAAAAAAGACTGCAATTGAAGCTGTGGTTAGTCCCTTCAGTATCTATAAACTTCCAATTAGAGAGAAAAAAATAGTTTTAGAATAGGTAGGATAACGATAAATTAGTTGTCTTCATCTATCTAACGAATATTCTTACGTTACACGGTTATAATTTTGGCACTTCCGTTTTGTAGAAGTAATTTTACAATTTAAACCCAATTTTATACTATGAAGACTTCCTCACTTCTCCTATTAATACTGACTGTTGGTGTTATAAACCTTGCCACAGGTCAAGAAAACCTTCAAATAACTGCTAAAGACAGCATCGTTCAAAGTTCCTGGATAATTGGTCTTGGTTATAATGCCATTGATGATTCTGGAAACGTTTTTGACGGTCTGTTCAATGTTTCCGATGAATGGAACCTTTTGCCTTATCCTTCTCGGATAAGTATTGGACGATACTTTAAAAATGGCTTAGGGATAGAAGCTATAGGTTCTTACAACAAGTATAAGGAAGGAAAAATCATAGATGGCTTGGTCAATACCCAGGATAGGGACTATTTAGGTTTGGATGCCAGGCTAACCTATGATTTAAATAAGATTATTGGTCAAACGGGTTGGTTTGACCCCTATGTAGGTATTGGATTGGGATATACCGATGCAAATGACCAGCCTAGAGGCACATATAATGCCGTTGTTGGTTTTAGGACATGGTTTTCAGATAGATGGGGTTTAGATCTCAATTCAACAGGTAAATGGTCTATGGGTAACGAGATTAACGTTACCAACCATCTGCAGCATGCCGCTGGAGTTGTTTATCAGTTTGGTATAGAGAAAGGATTATCAAAAAGAGGTGAAGAAAAGCTAGAGTTACTTGCCGCTATTGAAAAGGAAAAGCAAAGACAACAAGATTCTATAAACGAAGTAAACCGATTAAAAGAAGAGCGTCTGCTTGCTGAAAGGTTGAAAGAGGAAAAGGAGCGTGCAGCACTGGCGGCAGCAGAAAAAGAAAAAGTTGACGCTGAAAATAAAAGAAAGCTAGACATCACGAATCGTATTAATGATTTGGGATATGTGTATTTTGACCTTAACTCCTCGTTCTTAAATAAAACGTCGAAAAATGTACTTGATTCTCTTGTCAAAATTTTTGACGAAACTCCAACTTTAAAATTGAAAATAGCATCACATACGGATTCCCGAGGAAGCTCAAATTACAACGATTGGTTGTCGCAAAAGCGTGTAGATAAGACCAAGGAATACCTAATTGCTTCTGGAATTGCTCCTGAAAGATTGGTTTCCGAAGCTTACGGAGAGCGTAAACTGTTAAACGAATGCGATGATGATACGTATTGTACTGAAGAAAAACACCGCATCAATAGAAGATCAGAATTTATAATTTTGAACTACTAGAAGCTTATTCGACCTGAAAACGGAATATCTCAGAATTTGTTCATTACCTATAAAATCCCTTGTAATAACTTTCCAATAGTAGGTGTTACCTGATATTATGGGGATATCATTAAAAAACTATTGGTCACGGATTGTTGTAGTCAACGAAGATTTTCATTTTAACCAAAGTAAACATCATATTCAGCGACATCTTCATCTAAATCATTAGCAATCCAAATTAAGTTTACTGAAGATCCTGTTTCAATAATAGCTTCTTGTGCCGGTGCTATGGCCTCAGCAGTGAAAGGAATAAAGGATTCTACCCCGGGACCTGCATTGTAAAAGGTCCAGACCTCACTTCTTGGATTATTCGATAAGGAATCTGCAACGAACCAAGAGTAGGGGATACTTCGTTCTAGAATAATGGGTAGTTCGGTATTATTACTATGAAATAGCTCCGTTGAGTCTGAAATTAGATTGGTGAGATTTATTTGGTAGGTTACATTTTCTTGATTATTGGACCATCTGAACACGACCTCACTTTGAGTTTCCGATAAAACAGTACCCTCCGTACATTCAGGAACATTTTCAGGAAATAACATTTCCACGTCCTCAAGTCCTACGAGTGCATCAACCAAATCTTGATGTAATCCGCAGGCACCTGCTAAGATTAGAATCAAAAAAAACCGAACTTTCCTCATAACTTGATTAGTTTAAGAGATTTATCCATAACATCATTTTTCACCCTTATAAAATAAATTCCTTTCGTCAGATGAGATGTTTTTAAAGTTACGGTTCCTGCTGCGGTATTAAATAAGTTCGATGATAATTGTGCTCCGGACTCTGCATACATAGTAATACGGACAGTCTCGGAGTCTATGTTCCTTAGGTCTATAGTTACAAAGTCCGTAGCTGGATTAGGATATGCCATTACCGCATTATCCAAAGCAATGATTTCTTCATGAATACCCTGGCAATTTATTTCGGAACTTACCCGAATAGTGTTTATATCCTTAGTTAGCGCCAGTGTAATTTCGTTATCCTCAGTTTCTATGGTTTTACCATTTATAGAAATGGAATATGTAGCTCCGCCAGACATTTTAAGCGTAACACTATTTAATTCGATTTCATTATTAATCGAAGACTCCACTGTTAATGGTTGTGGTGCCGTAATTATTATTTTAGAACAATTTTCGTAATCCGAATAATCCTGGACGGTAATACAAAGGGTATATTCGCCTGGAACTAATCCCTCAATTTCTAACGAATCAGTGAATTGGAAGCTATCACTTTCATCTTTTGTTATTAACTGAGCCGTATAAATACCAGTGCTCTTGGCAACCACATTAATTATTCCATCAATGGTAGTCACACAAGAATTTCCATTAGACGTTATTGAAAATTGATCTAATGGTAATGCGGTTATTTCACATCCATCAGAACTGACGATTGCTCCAACAGGCGTATTAGGACAATTATCATTACTGTTATTTACTCCGTCACCATCTGTATCAAGCTGAGACCCCGAACACCCATTTGCATCTACGGTTTCACCTGATGGTGTATCGTTGCACAGATCATTGGCATTATTAACGCCGTCCTCATCTATATCTTTTTGCGCAGAACTACATCCAAAATTGTCTACGGATGCATTGGCGGCGGTATTGGGGCATATATCATCAGCATTGGAAACACCATCGTTATCATCGTCCAATTGAGAAGGCGAACATCCGTTAGCATCAACCGTTTCTCCTAATGGAGTGTCAGGGCACAGATCATCATTATTAAATATGCCATCGTTGTCCGAATCTTCTTCCTCTGTTGGGTTTCCATTAATAATTAAATTGAAACTTTCCGTACAACCTTGTGCAGACGTGAAGATATAGGTGCCGGCCATGTCTGTACTTACTGCTCCTAGGTCATAATCGTTGGGAAAGGTTTCTCCATTAGGAAGTGTAATGGTAAATTCTGTATCGTTGGGTAATATACTTAAGGTTAGTGTATCTCCAGAGGTTATTGTTAATGTGTCATTTCCACTATCCCAGACCCCATTTACTTGATATTCTGGTATGATACTATTTTCAGAACAAAACTGTTCACTCCAAATAGCAATGTTATTAGCTTGGCTATCACCGGCTGTAGTAAAACTGCCACCTACAAAAAGCTCATTATCAGTATTGGAGAATTGAAGACTATTTACTCTAGCGTTCACGCCCACTTGGGTGTTGGTTCCGAGTGCTTGCCAGCCTAAACCGGGGTTCCACCGAGCTACGTTGTTAACAATCAAATTAATATCTTCAGTGTTGCTTGCCGTTTCAAAATCACCTCCTACATATATAAAATCACCATCCCATTCCAATGCATTTACACTTCCGCTCAATCCATTGCCCAGAGCTTCCCAAGTAGATGTTGTCAGGTTCCATCTTGCTATTCTGTTTACCGTAGTATTCCCTGCTAAAGCAAAATTACCTGCAGCATATAAAAAATCTCCGCCTACTGTAATTGCCTGAACGAAACCACTTGTTCCATCCCCAATTCCTGTCCAATTGCTTCCGTTCCAACTAGCGATTCTTGATGCGCTTATGCCCCCCGCGTTATCGAAATTTCCACCCACGTAAAGATTATTTTCATCATCGATGGCTAATGATCGTATTTCGTTATTCGTTCCGGACTGGTTTGTTGCACTATCGGTTAGTGCAAACCACGAATTATTTTGCCATCTGGCAATATTGTTAACAGTAATTCCATTTGCTGTGGTAAATACACCGGCAACGAATAGACCGCCGTTCTGGTCGAATTTTAACTGTTGTACTTCACCATTTGTCCCTGAACCCATTGCCGACCAGCTAGACCCGTTCCAAAACGCGATGTTATTAGCGTTTACACCACCAATTTCCGTAAATTCACCACCCACGAATACATTTCCGTTAGGAGCGATTGCAAGCACGTTTATGGTTCCATTGCTCCCCGGACCTAGGATGCCCCATTGTTCGTCTGGTGAGATTACCGCTAAATCTGAAACGTTGAGCTCTCCCGCAAGGCTAAAATTTCCGCCGATATATTTGGTGTCGTTATTGTCACTCGCAATGGTTGTTACAGGGCCATCGGTACCATTGGCAACTCCTTGCCAGCCCCCCACGCCGTTAACGACATTGGTTACCGGTTCGCTGACGGTTTCGGTCAATCTAAAAAGTTTGGCATTGGCACCGTAGCCAATAAAATAAAGTTCTCCAGATTCATCCTCTCCAAAAGATGAAATAGCCTGTCCATTGGCTCTAAAAAGTAATTCAGAACTTGCAGAGCCATCCGAAGCGTTATAGGATAAGGCCCAAATTCTCCCAGTAAGGAAATCTGCATAAATGTATTTGTTCACCAAGGAAGCCGAGCTTAAACTACCACGGTACATGTACCCCCCCGTAATTGATTTGTCCCCATTGCCGTGACCATATGTAAAAACAGGTTTAGTGTCAGGTGAAGTGGTCAATGAAATATTAGAATGGTAATCGGAATTGCCCTCAAATCGGTTCCAGCCATAATTACCGCCGTTCGTTATAAGGTTAATTTCTTCAAAAGCACTTTGTCCAACGTCCGCTCCCCACAATCTCCCTGTTTCATCGAACGAAAATTTCCATGTATTTCTAATGCCCCAGGCATAGAGCTCATCCAGACCCGATAATCCCCTCCTCGGGTTGTCGGAAGGAATTTCATAATTACCGTTAGGTAGTTCTGGATTTTCTTCAATAGGATTGCTACCATCTATATCTACATCAATACGTAGAATACTTCCAAAAACAGTATTTAAATTCTGGGCATTTCCTTGTGGGTCGCCACCACCACCACCATCACCAATAGAAATATAGAGGTAGCCATCCGGACCAAAGGCAATTTTACCACCGTTGTGATTCGATTCTCCCTGGTTTTTAGTGAATTGAGCAATTACAGTTTCAGAGGAGGTGTCCACTGAATTCGCATTGGCACCGCTTACCCGATACCTTACGACATTGATTCTGTAATTACTGGGTTCATCAATATAGTATACATATACGTACCCATTGGATACGAAATCTGGATGAAAAGCCAGACCTAAAAGACCAATTTCCTGACCTGCATTATAGGCGATTTTTTGTGAAATATCCAAAAAGGTACTTACTTGCCCATTGGTTACACCTTGATCATTTGGAAAAACCTTGATCAAACCAGACTGTTCCACTACGAACATTCTATTTGAGCCATCGGATGCATTTTGAATTTCTACTGGAAAATTGAATGATAGGTTAGGGTAGGCTTCCTGATAGCCTATTTGAGAATAGGTAATGTTGAACATAACCACAATAAATAATAGGTTATTAAGGGTTTTAGCCTGTATTGGGGATAATAAAAGCATGTAGGCGAATTTTTGGAATGCAAATATATGTAGTTAAATTTTGAATTCGCCACATAAATGTATCTTCATAAATTTTTGAAAATCATAATAGTAAGTAAATTTTAATTAGCTAAATAGAAAATTGACGCTAATTTTAATTGAGCTTATTCAGCTTCTGAAAAACGTTTAAATCAGCTCTATACAAAATAGTTAAGTTTTACTGCTTAGAGCTATAAATAATAATGTTTTATACCAGAAATCGATAGAAAACTAAAATTAAATCATTAACAACCCGCTATTGAATTGTAAAATTTTACAAGACGAAAATTACAGAAAGAGTTTGTATTGGAATAGTATTGAACAGAAAAGTTAATTTCGATTGAAAAATATTAAATAAGGCACTAGTTGAGACTGGCTATTAAATTCTTTGAAAGCACCGAACTAGACCAGATAATTCGTATACAGTGTTCTAAATGCCAGAAAATTCGATCTTCGATTTGGTTTCCTGCTAGCAAGGGGCCAGCAACGAATAGATTTTCAGATGCTTGCATACGGTCATCTACTTGGAATCCAATATTAGAGGCATTTGGTTTGCATAATCCATCATTGATTAGATTACTTAAAAACGGAGTTAAACCTTCAGAAGCTAGATTAATACTCCCTAAGCAGTTTATAATCAGATCAAAAGTTTCCGAACTCACTGCGGACTCGGATTCAGCTTCAGTAGGTTTGTAGTTAAGGATTAGGCCGTCGGTGTTTTCGGTGATGTTAACAAACCTACCCTTGATATGTATAAACCTTTCTTTCTCCGTTAAATCGGCTACTACAGATAGGTAATGATTGCCAGCGCAACGTTGTCTTCTTCCGATTTGGTTGCCATGGAAGCAAGCAAAATCAAGTAGTTGCTCTTTACTTAATTTTGACAATAGACTTCCAAAACCTTGAGATATTATGCCTACGGTGGTAGCTGCACCTAGCTGTTGTTTTTCTGCGCTGTCTATATCTTTATGGGCGGCCTCAGCAATTAATTCTGCAGTAAGTATTTCTGATTCTGAAAGTGCTTCCAAATGATTAGCCTTGAACGTTTTAGCTTTAACGGGGTCAAAAGTCCCGTCCGGCATTATTCCGTGTGAAGAAAGTGTTTTGAACGAAGTGCGGTATTCATCTATAGGCAATTTGTCACAAATCTTGTATAGCATCTCCAACCCACTGGCATTTGCTCCCAAAACCGCAATTTTGGTATGAAGGTTATTCTTTTCCCGTTCTTGAATGAAATGAGCTATTTTTGCCATATTCTGCTCCATACCTTTGCCATAAGGTGAATCGATATAAAGGGTGTTGAGAATTTCTCTAGAATCTTTATTGTATAATTTTTTATAGGGAAGTGAACCAATGGAAAGAACCACTTTGTTAGCCTGTATTTCGCTATTATCGGAAAAGGTAAGTCTAAAACTATCATTGTTCTTCGATAGAGAAATAGTTTCTTTTTGAATATACTGGAGTGTTAACCTGCCCGTTGCCTCTAAGACCTCAATTCTTTGTACGACCTCTTTGTGTATATAACGACCAAAAAAGAATCTTGGAACGTATAGGTCATCCCAATCCCCATTTTCAATAGCAATCTTATTGTGATCAACCCATTTTTTGGCGTATTCACCTCCGTTGATTAAAAATTCTTTTAAAAGCTTGTTAATGTTAGTGTTAAGCCATTTTTTATAGTGACTTCGGTGTGGTTCAGATATAAAATTCTTTAAATCCTGAATCAATAAAACTGATTTTCCAGAGCGTTCTCCGTAGGGCATCCCTTTGAAAAAATCATTGCTTTTATCGATAATATAGAGTGTGATTTTTTCTTTTGAAACGTCATTGCTCAATTCTTCCAAGAAGGGAATTAAGGTATAACTTGTGGCTATTCCGGCACCGATAAATGCGATTTTTGTTGACATGGAGTTGCAATATTGATTATTAAAATGTAAAAATGACAAAATAATGGGTTACTCCCCGTGTTTTTGGTTCTTTTTATGACCAAATAAACAGATTTATCGTTTATCTACTATTTTCAAAAACTTAGTGCCTTGGCTACATTAAAAAATAAGTAGAGTCTTCTAGTATTATTCTTACATACGTTCTTTAGTTTATAAGAACAAAATCTGTTTAAAGTGGTTAAAAACCAGAGGTAGTACCCGTAAATATGCAGTTCTTTCAAGACCAGCGTAGTTATCTTGATAATATTGTTAATAAGTCATTTGTTTTTTGATTTCCTTGTTTCCGTTAACCCTTTGGTTGCAGTAAATTTGCACCATTGAAATTAAACGTATATATAGGTTATTTAACGAGATTAATCTGTCTGCTGGTTCTATTGTACTTTTTTTGTAAGTCCAAAATAGAATGCTATTTTCTTTTAACAATGCTATGATGAAGAAAAATTACTCCTCAAAATTACCCACTTTTAAAAATGCACTACTAACGACAACCATTGTTGGTGCGGTAGCTGCCTTTATGAGTTTTGGACCTATGTTCATTGGGCCGGGTCTCACGACACCGGAATCATTTGATTTGGCCACTGATACCTCCTTTCCAACGGGCGGTACCACGGCGGATGCTTATGAGGTTGCTTTCCCAAATTTACAATTTGATTCCCCCATTGCCTTTGTTCCTGTACCGGGGCAGCAAAGAATTGTGATCGCTGAATTGGACGGCACCATTTTTTGGATCGATGATAATAATAACGCAACAGTAAAGAATGAAATTATAGAATTAGTAGATGAAGTTGGAGATCAGACCATGGGCGAGGTTCGTGATGGGGGGTTTTTGGGTTTGGCCATCCATCCTGATTTTGGAACTGCTGGCAAGAATGAAATGTTCATGTACTACACTACGGTATCTGAAACTGGGGATAATACGCTATACACCAATGCAGCTTTCTTTTGTAGTGTTGAAAACTTTCATTCCAATTACATTCATTTAGAAAAATTTGAAGTAGACCCTACTACCATGCTTCCTATTCCTAACTCTAGGGTGTTGATGTATAGGCGTCAAATGTACAACACCACCCATAGAGGGGGTGGTATGGAGTTTGGCGATGATGGCTTTCTTTACATTACTACTGGAGATCAAGCCACGTATTCAAGTGCCCAAGATATCGCTGGAAGTATGGATGGGGGTGTCTTGCGTATCGATGTGGATATGGATACAACTAAAAGTAGCGCTCCAATAAGGACTTTGGCTTCTCCTGGCGCTGGAGCTGGTGATGGAGATGAGATTTCAGGGGTTGGTTATTTTATTCCCAACGATAATCCTTTTAACGCTCAGGATGTTCCCTCAGGTTCTATATTTAGGGAGTATTATTCCATGGGGCATAGAAATCCACACCGTTTAACAAAAGACAGTGCTACCGGAACTTTTTATATTGGTGAGGTAGGGCAAAATAGACATGAAGAAATTAACGTATTGGGGGCCGGCAATAATTATGGTTGGCCTTTGTTTGAGGCAACAGAGCCTTTTACTATCCCAGTACAATCAGGTACGCCTTGTAATGTTACTATGTATCAGAATATGATGCCTACTATGCCATTGGTAGAGTTTCAAAGATCGGAAGCCAATTCTATAACTGGAGGATATGTATACAGAGGTTCAAATATTCCTGATTTAGTTGGTGATTATATTTGCACGGATTTTGGAACTGGAAGCGAAATTTGGAATGTGGACACTGCAACTGGTGCTAAGCAATTACTGGGTACTTTTGATCCGGGCGAGGCTATTTCTTTTGGTCAGGATAAACAAGGGGAACTCTATTTTTTAAAATATGGGGATAACGTTAATTTATATCGTTTGAAATCACCATTAGCCTTAAATGCTGCGCCTGCCTTGTTATCGCAAACAGGTGTTTTTTCTGATTTACCAAGCTTAACTGTTTCTGAAGGTTTCATACCTTATGATATGGTGGATCCTTTCTGGTCCGACGGTGGTATTAAAACGCGATTTATGGCCATACCTAATGATGGTAGTCACGATACGGATGCAGAGCGCATAGCGTGGTCGGAAAATGGAATTTGGGATTTTCCTGTTGGTTCTGTATTGGTGAAACATTTTGATTACCCCACTGATGAGGATGATCTATCGATTACTAGAAAAATTGAAACAAGGTTTTCTATTAAAGGAACGGACGGAACCTTTTATTTTTTAACCTATAAGTGGTTGCCCGATGAAAGCGACGCAGAATTGGTGGACATGACAACCGGGGACAACGTCGACATTACAGTACAGACGAGCGGTGGGGGGAGTAAAACAGTAAGTTGGCTCTATCCTTCAAATTCACAATGTATAGCCTGTCACAATCCTGCTCTTGGTGGTAGTTTGGGTCCTCGAACACGATTCTTGAACAAGGATTTGGATTATTCCTCTAAAGGAGGTACAGTTGGCAACCAACTAGTTACCCTGAGTGAACTGGGCATATTGGACGAAACAATCACCGATGCCAATACACTGTCTTATTATACGCACGCTCCAATAGCGGATGATATCAATTTTACACTGGACGAAAGGGCGCGTTCTTATCTGGACAACAATTGTGCGTATTGTCACCAACCGGCAACCGGAAATAATGCGGCTTTTGATTTAAGACCTTTAAATAGTCTGGCCCAAACCGGACTCTTAACGGCCGTTGGTAGGGATATTCCTGGATTTGATTCGCGACAGAGAGTGTTGATTCCCGGAGATGCAGCCAATTCTCAGTTATTTCATCGTACCAATAGTAAAGACCCGGGAATTATGATGCCGCCATTGGCAAAAGGGATTATAGATACAGAAGGTGTAGCGCTACTTCAGGCTTGGATAAATGGGTTACAGCCATTAGCTAATCCACCGGCTTTAGGTACCTACAGGCTTGTTAATGTTCAGAGCGGACAGACCCTTCAAGTTCCGAGTGCTGGTAATGCTATAATGGAGAACGTCCGTCAGGGTGCTTATGTTGGAGACGATTATCAACATGTTGTACTTGAGGACGCGGGTAATGGATATTATCAACTAAGAACGGGACATACAACCGATAAATATCTAGATATAGAATTTGCAAGTTTAGATCCAGACACGAACGTTTGGCAATATATCGCCAATGGTGGTGATGTACAGCAGTGGCAAATAATTGATACCGGAGATGGTAGTTACAATATAATAAGTAAGTTAAGCGGACATTATTTAGGTATTCAGGCAGACGGCAATATTGCAGTACTCACTGGAGACGATAGTGATGCGCAACGTTGGGAATTTAGGGCAACAGGACCTTCCACAAATTTTGGTCTAGTGGTTGAACCGGGCATTGTATCTACTTCCGAGGAAGGCGCTACGGATACCTTTACGGTGGTATTACAAGGTATTCCATCGGCTGATGTAGTGCTTACGGTCATTGCTACTTTGAACGATGACGAATTTTCACTATCCGAGACGCAACTCACTTTTACACCAGTCAATTGGGATACTCCTCAATCGGTCACAGTAACAGGTTTGGACGATGTAGAAGTGGACGGTGTTCAAAATTTTGAAATAACAATTAGTGTAGACGATACACTTAGTGATCCGGACTACGCCGGATTCGAGGAAATCGTTGAAGGAACTAATGCCGATAACGATGGCGGGGCAGAAGCACCTCCTGCTTTGGGTACATACAGACTAGTGAACGTAGGGAGCGGACAAACGCTTCAGGTGCCTACCGGAGGTATTGCCCAAAGTCAAAACGTACGCCACGGACCTTATACGGCAGCTAATTTTCAACATGTAGCTTTAGAGTTTTCGGGAGGTGGGTATTACGAACTGCGTATGGCGCACACCACAAATCAATACTTGGATATTGCTTTGGCAAGTACTGACCCGGATACCAACGTTTGGCAATACACTTCCAACGGAGGTGATGTACAACAATGGCAGATCGTTGATGCTGGAGAAGGTGCTTTCAATATCATAAGCAAACTTAGTGGACACTACTTAGGAATACAAGCAGACGGTAATATCGCAGTACTCTTAGCAGACGGTAGCGATGCACAAAAATGGCAGTTTAGGGAGGCACAAGCTTCCGTGCCTTTTGGTATCGAGGTGAGCCCTACGGTACTGTCCACCTCAGAAGAAGGAGGCACTGATACCTTTACCGTTGTGCTGGAAGGTGCTCCATCTTCAGATGTTATTTTGAATCTTTCCGCAAGTGAAAATGGTGATGAGTTTTCATTGTCCCAAACACAACTGACCTTTACGGCAGCCAATTGGGATACACCGCAGCAAGTGACCGTCACAGGTCTGGACGACCAAGATCTAGACGGTGTTCAGTTCTTTGAAATACTAGTAGCTGTAGTATCCTCAGGAAGCGATCCAGACTATTTTGGTTTTGAGGTACTGGTAGAGGGTAATAATTCCGATGACGATGGTGGTACTATTGCACCTCCTCCATTAGGTATATATCGTTTGGTAAATGTCGAAAGTGGAGAAACGCTTCAAGTCCCAAGTGCTATTGATGCTCTAATGGAGAACGTAAGGCAAGGTGCTTACTCAGGTGCTGACAACGAACATGTGGTATTAGAATTTGCTGGAGCTGGTTTTTATCAACTCCGTACGGGTCACACAACCGATAAGTACTTGGATATAGAATTCGCAAGTACAGCACCAAATACCAATGTTTGGCAATATATAGGGAATGGCGGTGATGTACAACAATGGGAAATTGTGGATGCTGGAAATGGTAGCTACAATTTAATAAGCAAGTTAAGCGGACACTATCTTGGCATACAGCCCGATGGAAATATTGCTGTACTGCTGCCGGATGGTAGTAACGCACAGAAATGGGGTTTTAGACCAACAGGTTTCGAGCCAGAGGCAGTTGCCGGCGCAGATGTTACCAGTGGTAACGCTCCTCTGGCTATACAGTTTACAGGTAATCTGTCTACTGATGATAAAAATGATATTCAAGCGTATCTGTGGGACTTTGGTAATGGTGCTACCTCTACAGATATTGATCCTGCGTATACCTATACTCAAGGTGGTACTTATAATGTGACGCTGACAATAACGGATGGTGACGGCTATACGAACGAAAGTGATAGTATAGTGGTCACGGTCAATGGTGCGCCAGAAGCAGTAGTAGGTGCAGATATTATTAGTGGTATCGCACCATTAGAAGTCGCATTTACGGGTAACCAATCGATTGATGATGTAGGAATACTATCCCATGCTTGGGATTTCGATGACGGTAACAACGCATCGGTAGAAAATCCAATACATACGTTTGCTTCAGCGGGCACCTATACTGTAGAACTCACCGTAACTGACGATGCCGGACTTCAAGATACGGCAAGTATCACTATTGTAGTAGCAGCTAATACTGCTCCGGTAGCGGTCGCAAGTGCAGATGTAATGCAGGGTGAAGCACCGCTTGAGGTAAACTTTACGGGCGACCAATCAACCGATGACGATGTTGTAGTCGGCTATGCTTGGGATTTTGGTGATGGAACAAGTTCTACTCTAGCCAATCCGGCACATACCTTTACTGTGGCCGATACCTACACTGTTGTATTGACTGTTAGGAACTTCCTCAGAAGTAAATCCAGTACATACCTTTGTGAATTCAGGAACATACGAGGTTGTTTTAACAACTACCGATGCAGATGGACTTATTGATAGTGAGACAGTGACCATAACGGTAACGGAGCCTATGGTTTCTAATGAGGCACCCATTGCGATAGCCACATCCGATATCATACAAGGGCAAGCTCCTTTGGAAGTCAACTTTACTGGGGATAAATCTACCGATGATGTTGAAGTGGTAGGTTATTCTTGGGATTTCGGGGACGGTGAAATCGCAACGGAAGCAAACCCAACGCATACGTTTACTACAGACGGAACTTATACTGTTTTGTTAACGGTTACCGATGCAGAAGGTTTAGATGCTACAGATAGCATTGAAATTTCGGTAGTAACGGAAAATGAACCTACTGATGAGGTATCATTTGAATTTATCCTAACACCGAATCCATCAACGGAGGCTGTTCAAATTATTATGGAGGATAACTTTGATACGAGTATTATCCTAGGTTTTATGCTTCATGATTCCTCAGGTAGGCTGGTTAGGCAATTTACACGAGAAGAAATGATTCAAAACGATATGCGTATACCGGTGAATGTTTACAGGAACGGGATATACGTTATTACAGCTATGTTTAACAATAACGATCCTATTTCTAAAAGACTCATTATTAGGAAATAACTAAGATTAATAAAAGTAAATGAGTCTCCTGAAAAAGTTTTTTTGAAGTAGTGTAGAATTCAATAGTGCAATGAAACACTGGCCAAACAAATTAAAAAAACTCTAGTTTGGCCATACTTTTAATGTTTTAAGTATTGGATTATATCACATTTTGCGTAGAACACATTTATATAGGGGGAAATTTGGATTATGGTTAAAGAACAAAAAATATTTGGTTTATCAACTCAAGATAAGTAAGTCATAAAATTAATAGGAACCTGCTATTTTTTTTTATTTAAATGTTAATAGTTTGTTCAGAAAATAGTGATTCTGAGTAAACCAAACCTTTACTATTGTGTTAATTTAGAAGAGTACGAATAAGTATAGTTTAAAAATTTTTGAGGCTGAGGTTTTGCGCAGTAGTTATAAATACCAATACAATTATTAGATACTAATGATACCTAAAATAATCCATTATTGTTGGTTGAGTGGAGATGAATTTCCTGTAGATATCAAGCGTAATTTGCAATCATGGAAAAAGTTGCTTCCAGAATATGAATTCATTTTGTGGGATACCAACAAAATAAATCTTTCTCAGAATAAGTTTGCGGAGCAGGCCTTTGAAAAAAAGAAATATGCCTTTGCTGCTGACTATGTTCGCATGTTCGCTTTACAGCAGTATGGAGGAATTTATATGGATTTAGACGTAGAGGTCCTAAAAAATTTTAACAACTTACTGCACTTGCCGTATTTTATAGGTGAAGAGTATTCTAAAACAGGGGTTATCATTGAAGCAGCTATTATTGGCGCAGAGAAAAATGCTGAATGGGTTACCCATTGTGTAAATTATTATTCGGATAAATCTTTTGTGTTACCCGATGGGAGTTACGACTTAACAGTACTTCCCGCTGTAATTAAAAAGAGCGTACAAAAGAGCAGGGATGTAAAAGTTATGGATGATAACGAATTAAACAATCTGTCCTCGGTGTTGAGCGATTCTAGTTGTTTGTACCTATTTCCATATGATTACTTTAGTCCTAAAGATTTTAGAGACGGAAAATTCTATATTTCAAAAAATACCTATACGGTACATCACTTTAATAGTTCTTGGCTCCCCAAATTTTCTAGGATTAGGAGAAAAATTAAAAATATTTTAGGTGTCAAGTTTACCAACAGGCTAGTGAAAAATCCCTTGTTGAACAAGATGCTTCAGTTCTTTAAAAAGATAGAGGCAAAATCCAATACCAAGTAAGTATTATAATTACACCTATTCCTGTTAAATAGCACTATCTACTTGAGGTAATTTAGAAAAGTGTATCGTTTCATAAGAGTCTTTAGTACCTTCAAGTGCAATAGAAGCAAGGTGTTCGTTACCCATATCAAAACTAAGTACGGATAGATTTTGTACATTAGATAAAAGTGCCGAAGGTAAAATATGCTTTCCATCACTGGCAGGGATTTCCTTGAAATTTTTACCAATGCCTTTGCCGGTCGCCTTTACCACAGCCTCTTTACGGGTCCAAAGTTTAAAAAAGGTATATGGTTTATCGACTGCAAACGCTATTTTATAACTATCGGTATCATTGAATACAGTGGGCACAACTTCAGAATAATCATATTCCCTATCTATTCTCTCAACATCAACACCAACTAAGGCATCACTTATTGCAATGAGTGCGTACTTGTTGGTATGCGAGACGTTGAAAAATACCTTTGGGTGAGAGGGGAGGTAGGGCTTTTTATTTTGACCTGCAGCTATGGTGATTTCACCCACGGACAGTCCAACATGCGCAGCAAGTGAAATTTTTAGTAAAGCTCGGCAAATAACGAATCTATGTTCGTCTTTTTTAAAATGATATTTTTGGCTCCGCTTTAGTTCCGCCTCGTTTAAATGATTTTGTAAGTAATGAAAAAAGTCAATATAATCAGCGAGCTTTACCTGGAATAGTCTAATTTTTGAAGTATTTGTAAACGTACCGGTTACCTCCTCGGTTGGAGTATCAATAGTTGCGCAAAGTAATCTACTATACACTTTCAGCGTTATGGTTGTCCAATACATATTGAAGGCTTTTGGCAAATACTTCTACGTTTCCTTTGTCAAACATGTCTATATGATTTCCTGGAACCATGTGTACCCTTATACCTTTGGTCGCCATATTTTTCCAACCAAGAAATTTGTTGTCGTGTACAAAGTTAATTTGCTCTTCTGCCTTGAATAAATCAATTACAATATCTTGTGGTTTTATTACATAATTGCCCGTAGCTTTTAGATGATTTTGCTCCATTTTTAGAACACGATGAAATTGCATTTCATGTTGCTTTTCTTTACCATGTTTTAAACGTAAAAATATTCCCTTTATGTGTAGCATAAATAGACCGGTTCTTCTCTTAAAGTTCTTTTTACTGGTAAACATGTTAAAAGTGACAAAGACTATTTTACCTAAAATGTAGAAAATATCAACTACTTTTTTCTTAATAGGGCTCTCATAATAATAATCGGGAAATACGTACGTGTCAAATTCCCCAACCATTTTAACTTCTTTGCCCATGGCTTTTAATTGCCTAGCCATTTCAAAAGCAATGGTTCCTCCCAGCGAAAAACCTGCCAATGCATAAGGACCATCTGGATTTGACTTCATAATTTCCGCCAGATAGTCCGTAGCCATCTGGTACATGGAATCATGTGGTTCTGCAACACCATCTAAACCCCTTGCCTGTAGGCCATAGACCGGTTGGTCTTTGTCAAGGTTTTGCGCCAGTTCATTAAAAATCAATACATTGTGGTGCGCTCCATGTACAATGTATAATGGAGGCTTGGTTCCTTCCGGTTTAAGGGGTACTAACGAATCCCAAACAATAAACTCACTGTCCATATAGGCAGCTAATTTTTTTACTGTCGGGTGTTTTAATAATGCTACCAAAGGCAATCTGTTTCCTGTTTTTTCTTCCAACATGGTCATGACCCGTACTGCTATAACAGAATGACCTCCAAGCTCAAAAAAATCGCTATCCACGCCGATTTTATCAAGTTTGAGACATTTTTTCCATACCTCTGCTATAATTTTTTCAGATGCGCTAGCTGGTATGGTAAATCCGGTTTTCAGATTCTCTTTTGGTAAGGTTTCAGCCAGTTTTTTGCGATCAATTTTACCATTGAGCGTGGTTGGGAATTCAGAAACCATATTGAACTGTTGTGGTACCATGTGCATTGGTAACTGGTTTCTAAGGATTTCCTTCCACTTAGTAAGCTGGCCTTCATACTTTGCGGTATCTCCTATGGTAGTACAAATATTTGCTACTAACTTATCTTCATGGAATAAAACTACTGAAGATTCTATTCCTTCTAGAGAATCCAAGGCTTGTTCAATTTCACCAAGTTCAATACGATGTCCCCTTATTTTTATCTGTTGATCTATTCTTCCCAGGCACTGAATTTCTCCGGAAGGGAGTAGTTTTGCTAAATCTCCAGTTCGATACAGCACTGGTCCTAATTCAGATTCTATTGGATTTACTATAAATTTTTCATCCGTTAGGTCTTGTCTTTTCCAATATCCTTTGGCTACACCATCTCCTGCAATACAGAGTTCTCCTGTCTTTTCTGCATCCACTAACTGGCCCTGCTCATTTAAGATATACATTTGTGTATTGGCAATAGGTTGCCCAACGGTAATTAGATTATCTGACTTTGAAATTTGCTTTATCGAAGACCAAATGGTAGTTTCTGTGGGACCATACATATTCCAAAGTTCATCTACCCTTTCTAATATGTTTTTGGCTAGGACCAATGGCATCGCTTCTCCTCCACAAAGTGCTTTAAGAGGTAAAGGTTCCTTCCAGCCAGCATCTAATAACATTTGCCATGTCGTTGGTGTTGCCTGCATCACGGTAATTGCTTCATGATGTAGTAGCTCTAATAGTAAACGACTGTCCTTTGCTGTTTCTTCTGTTGTTAATACTAGCTTAGCCCCTTTTAATAAAGGGACATATAATTCTAGCCCTGCAATATCAAAGGATATGGTTGTTATGGAAAGTAGCTTGTCCGTTTCTTCTATACCGGGCTCATTTAACATACTGAAAAGAAAATTAACCAGATTTTTATGAGTTACCGGTACGCCCTTAGGTTTGCCGGTAGAACCAGAGGTATATAATAAATAGGCTATTTCGTTATTAGTTATTTTTATTGGTGCTAACTTGTTGGTATAATTTGGTAGGTCTGCAATAATCGTTTCTAATAATAGTTTTTTGGAAGAAGAATTTAGTGCTGCAGCTAAGTTTTTAGTGGTAATTAAGTACTTTGCCTCGGAATCCTCCAACATAAATTCTAGTCGCTTATTGGGGTAATTCGGGTCTAATGGAAGATAGGCGGCCCCACTTTTCATTATTGCCATCAAGGTTACCACAAGTTCAATAGACCTTGGTAACGACACAGCTACGTAATCTCCTTTAGCGACACCTTGTGCCATTAAATAGTTAGCAGTTTGATTTGCTTGTTTTTCTAAATCTTCATAGGAAATTTCCTGGTCGCCAAATTGTATAGCAGTTTTTAAAGGAGTTATTCGCGATTGTTTTTCCAATAGTTCGTGCAAGGGCAATTGAGGAAAGAAGACTTTCGTATTATTTAAATCCAAATATGCAGCACTATCAACCTTTAGTATATTACCAATCTCTATACTTGGATCTGCTACAATGGCATTTAGGACTTCTTTAAAGGAAGCCATCATCTGCTCAATGGTACTTGGTTTGAAAAGGGAAGTATTATATGCCCATTCTAAAATGAGTTCATTTTCTGTACCCGTGGCGTTTAAAAAAAGTTCAAATGCTTCAAATGCTCTTGGATTACTCTTTAATTTGTAGCTTAAACCTTCAAACCCAACTGCGTTGGCCATACCCATATCAATATTGAACATAATCGGAACTAATGGCACTCTGGAAGGGTCCCTTGCAACCGCAAGCTTTTGTAGTAATTGGCCAAAACTGAACTGTTGATGCTCATAGGCATCGAAAACTTTAACTTTTCGAGCTTTTAAGTACGTATTGAATGGCATACTAGCATTAATCTTACTTCGTAAGGGAAGTAAATTTACGCAGTGTCCAACTAGCTGGTTTTTTCCACTAAGGGACTGGCCAGCAGCTGGGAGACCTAAAACCAAGTCATCTTGACCTGTTTGATGATAAAGGAAGACCTCGAAAGCAGCCATTAAGGTCACTACAAAACTAGCCCCTGATTTAATTCCAACTTTTTTTAATTCACTGACTAAGTAGCTATCAATAGCAAAATCTAAGCGATTACTCTTAAATGTACGTAATTCTGGTCTAGGAAAATCTGTTGGCAGGTTCACTGTTGGTATGGAACCTTCGTATTGTTTGACCCAGTAGTTTTCTGTTTGGTTATATGCGGCACTGGCTATGAATTCTTGTTCTTCTTCTGCGTAGGAACTAAAGGTTTCTGGATGTGGTACATTTGGTATTTTACCTAATATATTGGCGGAATAAAAACTACCTAGTTCTTCGAGCATAATACCCATAGACCAACCATCGCATATAATGTGGTGTGCTGTTAATATCAATTGATGTTCTAGCTCAGAAAGTTTTAATAAACCAACTTTAAATAATGGTCCTTTAACCAAATCAAAAGTATGATGGGCATCTTTGGACAAATAATTTTTCACCTCCTTACTTTGGTCTGCAGCGCTAAGTCCTGAAATATCTTTATGAAAAGGTTTAGTTGGAACTTCCTCAAAAACCATCATAAAAAGACCATTAGGACTAAATGTTGCTCTTAAAGCCTCATGTCTAACCACCAATTTTAGAAGGGCATCCTCTAGGGCAATTGTATTTAGTTTACCTTTGATAATAAGTGAAACAGATTCATTGTAAGCCCTGTTCGCATCTTCGCCTCCCATCGCACATGCGATCCAAACTTCGGCTTGAGCTTGGACAATAGGAATAATTTTTTCTATGATAGGACCTGCAAATGGATCAAAAGCAATTTTATTTTGCATTCTATGTTTGGTTTATATATAGGTTAGCGCTGGGTATGTTATATAATTAATCAACAGGTATTCACCAGGTACACTACACATTGATTTTAACGTAAGACCCATTTTTTTCTTCATCCGCTACAAACCAAGCTGGATTACCAGATTCGTCCATGCCTAATTTAGCTCCTTTTGTGGGAGGCGTATTTAATGATTTTATAGAAGAATCAGCTGAATGCTTCCTAACACTTCCATTATCCTTAATCTCAAATATACCGACATCCGTAAGCTCATCGATACTTTCCATAATCGAGTCAATAATTTTTTTAATGTCCTCATTATTGAACGCCACGGTCATATAACATGGGAAACCATCCATAATATGAATACCTTTTTCGCGCAATAAAACAAATAACAATTCGGAATAAGGGATATCTTCCATTATTTTCAGCCTCCATAAAGAGCCATAATAATTTATTTGAATAGGCAAATGTCGCTTTTGGAATTTGGAATTTAATTCAAGGGCTAGGCCTTCCGTCATTTCCGAAAGTCTTTTTTGGAGCGATGGTCCTTGTTCTTTCATATATTCTAGAGAAGCCTTTGTAGTGGCCAACGCTAAAGGATGCCTTACAAAAGTGCCTGCAAAATAGGTAACACCTACCTCTGGAAAAGAGTCGTCGCCATACTGCCAAAACCCACCATCAAGTGCATCCATCAAATCTTTATTTCCCAATATGGCTCCAATAGAAATACCACCCCCTATAACTTTACCATAGGTAGCAAGATCTGCTTTGATATCAAACAATGTTTGGGTACCGCCCGGGTGCATTCGAAAACCTGTTATAATCTCATCAAAAATAAGAACGGTTTCTGATGCTTTCGTTATCTCGCGAACCTTTTTCAGAAAGTCTATAGGTACAAACTCGGGTCTTCGGCTCTGTACCGGTTCCACTAGAACTGCTGCCAGCTCGTTAGCGCGTTCCTCTATTATCCTTAAGCTTTCTTCTGTTCCATATTCCAGAACCAAAACGTTCTGGACAGAATCTGAAAGAATACCAGCTGCTGCTGGAAACGTTTTTAGTTTTTTAGAACCTCGGACGAGCGCTTCATCATTTATTCCATGATAAGACCCCGCAAAGGTTACAATTAGTGAACGCCCGGTAACTGTTCTTGCAATACGAACCGCTCCAAGCACAGCTTCTGACCCCGTATTGCAAAGACCTGCACGGTCGTGGCCCGTAAATTCACAAAGTAATTCGCACACCTCTCCAGCGAGCGGATGTTGGGGACCAACCTCAAAACCAAGGTCCACTTGCTTATGCAAGGCTTCTTTAATAAAATCTGGCTGATGGCCAAAAAGGCCTGCGCCAAATCCGTTTAAAACATCAATATATTCATTGCCATCTAAATCCCATAGGCGATTGCCTGAAGATTTTTCAATAACTATGGGATATACCAATTCTTTAGTCGCTGGTTTAAATCCAGAAACTACCCTTGGGTCTGCCATGTGGGCGCGGTGTCTCTGTGAATAGGCTTTACTACCTGCGGTTTTTTTATTGTAGCGTTGTATGATGCTATTTAAAAAAGCATGGTGCCTTCCATCTACTTGTGTAGATTTTTTTTCAATCCTTGGAGATGCGCCAAAGGGTTTTTTTAATTCTATTTTTTCTTCTTCTGATAGCTCGTCAGTAGGGGTGGCTGACACACTGGGGCGTAGCATTGAGTTATCTCCTGTTACTATTGGTTGTGATTGTTGTACTTGTGAATCGTTATTCGATACCTGTACATTTTGTATAGCCCCGTTACCTTGTAATAGATTAAGTTGCTGTCCCAGTAATTGTAGCTGTTGAGAAATAAGGCCCAATGCCGTATTATTGTTAGGATTGGCCATCATTACTGGCTGTTGCATAACGGGTGCCATATTGGTTTGCGCAATCGGAGCTGTTTGAACGGGAGCTGCGGTAGTCGTGTTGAGATGAGTTGGAGCATTAACCAGTATCGGGGCAAAACTATCTTTTGGTAAGGTTTCATCTAAATATGTGGCTAAAAGTTCCGGAGTGCTTAGTTCATCGCTTAATTGGCGAAAGGTTATTGCAGTGTTAAATTCTTTCTTGCAAGTAGATGCCATTTGTGTTAGCACCAATGAGTCTAGACCAAGTTCTAAAAAATTATAATTGTTGTCCGCTGGTTCTAAATCTATTCCTGAGGTTTTTGATATTATTTCCGCTATTTTTTCAAGGATAGTATTCTTTCTCATAATGGTAATACTTGGGTTTAAAGTAGTATTTGTAAGCTCGTTTTGTACAGTATTGTTTGTGATTGCCGTATTAAGTGCTACAGGATTATTTTGTTCCATAGTTGTTTCAGTCGGCAGGTTTGCCATTGCCATTTCACTTGTTGGAGGTTTTATCCAGCAAGGTTTTCGGTCATATACATAAGATGGAAGTACTACTTTTTCTCTGGATTGTGTACCATTGAATGCTTTCCAGTCCAGCTCTATTCCATTTAACCATAATTGTCCTAACGCAGTTAATACGGTATGATATGAATTCTCATCTTTTTTGGGAACAGACAAACTTGGTATTGCCGTAAGTGGTTTTGCTCCCTTTTTTTGGATTGCCAGCGTAGTTAGCGCTCGCCCCGGACCTATTTCTAGTAGTATGGCATCTTCTTCCATTCCTATTACCGTGTCCATGGCATCCGAAAAACGTACCGCGGCGCGTAAATGACCTGTCCAATATTTTGGATCTGTCGCATCTGCATCGCTTAACCAAGTACCCGTAACCGTAGAAATCATGGGTAGCTTTGGTGTATTCAAGGTAACTTTTCTAACTTCTTGTTCAAATGTACCTAAGATGGGGTCCATCATAGTCGAATGGAACGCGTGGCTTGTTGCTAAAAGCATATTAGCTATACTTTTCTCTTTCAGCACTATTGCAAAATCCGTAATTGCTTTGTCCGGACCGGAGACAACGCACAGATTATCAGAATTTATGGCAGCAACAGATAGGGTATCCGGTAATGTACCTAAACTATTCGCAGCTGCGCGTACAGATAGCATACTACCTCCCGGAAGTTCGCTTACCAGCTTTCCTCGTATGGTTATTAAGTGTAAGGCATCTGCCAAGGTAAAGATACCTGCTATATGGGCAGCTACAAATTCACCAATACTATGGCCGCATAGAAAGCTAGGTTTTATTTCCCAACTCATCCAAAGTTGTGCAAGTGCATATTCGACCACAAATAAAGCAGGTTGCGTAAATTGGGTATCCTTTAACCTGTTCTCTGCCTCAGTGCTGTTTTCTTTTGGAAAAATGATATCACGTATATCTAATTCTAACTCATTTTCTAAAAGCTGTGCGCAATGATCTACAGCCTCTTTGAATACTTTTTCATTGTCATAAAGTTCCTTTCCCATTTGCAGGAATTGGGAACCTTGCCCCGGAAATAGAAAACCAAGTTCAGTAGGAATATTTCTAAGCGTATTGCTTTTGACGTCCCGGTTGTTCTCGATTAATAACTTCTCTGCTGCCACTGCAGTTTGGCCTGCCACCAAAATACTTCTAGTGTTAAATACATCCCGTGTCACGTTTAAGGAATAAGCAATATCCGCTAGCGGAATGTTGGGCGAAGTGTTTAAATAATCCGCCAATACTTTTTGATACCCTGTTAAACTATGCTCAGATTTGGCGGACCATGCTAGTAATTGCAATGGGCGGCCTACATCAGTTTCTTTTTTTTCTTGTTGGTATTCTTCAACTATTACATGTACGTTGGTACCTCCCACACCAAAAGAACTAACCCCTGCTTTCCTAGTCCCCGAAATGTCCCAATTGCTTAACTTACTATTTACAAAAAACGGATTATTTTCAAAATCGATAAGTGGATTTGGTTTGCTATAACCTAGAGAGGCCGGTATTTGTTTATGCTGCATTGCCAAAATGGTTTTTATGAAACCAGCAACTCCCGCAGCAGAGGTAAGATGCCCCATATTACTTTTTATTGACCCTATGGCACAGTAGTTTTTTCGCTCTTGTTGCCCAAATGCCATTTCAAGGCCTTCTATTTCAATTGGATCACCTACTGGTGTTGCGGTGCCATGGGCTTCCACATAACTTATTTCTGAGGGAGAAACATTAGCGTCATCCAAAGCTTTAGTTATTGCGCTTGCCTGGCCTTCGGCACTAGGAGCGGTGAAGCTACCCTTATCACCTCCATCGTTACTCAAGCCAATTCCTTTTATGATGCCATAAATGGTGTCACCATCTTTTTTGGCACTTTCCAAACTTTTTAAAAGTACAACTCCAGCACCATCACTAAATACGGTACCTTTTCCATTTTCGTCAAACGGATTACAGTGTCCGGTAGGTGTTTTTATAGATCCTTCTTGATATAAATGACCGCTGTTCATAGGTGATGTAACACTTGCTGCCCCTGCCAACGCTACATCGCATTGCCCGTTCCTAAGTGCTTCTACAGCTTCTGCTATGGCAAGAAGAGAGGTGGAACAGGCTGAGTGAACGCTTACTGCAGGTCCCTTTAGGTTTAAGTGGTACGCGGTTCGGGTAGCAATATAATCTTTGTCATTTACAGTAGTCGCCTGAAATTCCCCTACCTGTTCTAGTAATTCCTTATTTGGGATTACATTATTTATGTAGTATGTATTTGTACCGCAACCTGCATAAATACCTACACTTCCATCATAGTGTCTAGGTAAATAGCCCGTTTGTTCCAGTACTTCCCATGATACCTCCAGTAGCAACCTTTGCTGGGGATCCATGGCCGAGACCAATTTAGGATTAAATCCAAAGAATTTCGAATCAAATCCTTTTATTGACGGTACTATACCCCTTGCTCCAACGTATAATGGGTCGTTCCTGTGCGCTTCTGGAATATGTATATCTAATTCGTCCGCTGTAAAAAATGAAGTAGTTTCCTTTCCTTCTTTTAATACTTCCCATAGTTCTTGGACGGATTTGGCACCAGGAAATCTACCGGCCATTCCTATCACCGCAATATCTTTTAGCTTACCAGATATATTCTTGACTTTAGATATTTTTTGTTTTTTGTTAGATTGTTTAGAAATTTTTAAATATTCGGACAGCTTTCGAATAGTTGGGAATTGATATAGTTTAGTCACGGGTATGCTTACTTCTAATTCTTTCTGAAGTATTGCAACTGTTTTTTGACCTAGTATTGATGTTCCACCAATTTCAAAGAAATTATCATCTACTCCTATTGCCTGAACCCGCAGTATTTCAAGCCAAACTTTAACTATTATTTTCTCTTCTTTTGTGGTAGCATTAACTAAGGGAGGCAAAAATTCTGGTCGTTCATATTTGGGCTCGGGTAAGGATTTCCTGTCTATTTTACCATTGGCGGTTTTTGGAAATTCGTCTATGCGAATAAAAAAAGATGGAACCATATAATCTGGAAGTAGATTACCGAGTTTTTTGCGTAAATCTGGCATGTCGTTTACGAGGCTATTCGTAGTCATATAGGCCACCAATTGAGGATGCCCTGTCAGAGAAGTATTTACGGTTACAATAGACTTTTGAATACTAGAAATTTGATCTATTGCAGCTTCTATTTCTCCAAGTTCTATGCGGTGCCCTCGTACTTTCACCTGCTGGTCTATACGTCCAAGACATTCGATTTCTCCATTAGACAGAATTTTTCCTAAATCACCTGTTTTATACAGTCGTTTTCCATTTTTTGTTTCAAACTTGTTAGTAATAAATCTTTCTTTAGTGAGTTCTGGCCTTTGCCAATATCCTTTTGCGGTACCATCTCCAGCTATTACTATTTCTCCTACAGTACCATGAGGTACTAATTCTTCCATTTCATTTAAAATATAGATAAACGTATTTGCAATAGGTCTACCTATGGTAACGGTTGTATCTTCTATAGCCATTTTCTTAACGGATGACCATATGGTAGTTTCTGTTGGGCCGTACATATTCCATAACGAAGTACATTTTTTTAGCAGTTCTTCAGATAATTTTTTCGAAATAGGTTCGCCACCCGTTAAGGCTTTTAAATTTAGAGATTGCTCCCATCCGGCGTCCAAAATCATTTGCCATGTCGTAGGAGTTGCTTGGAGAATTGTAATTTTTTCTTTTTCAAGAATCTCTAAAAGTAATTTATTATCTACAACAGTATTGTTATCTGCCATAACAACACAAGCACCTTTTAATAAAGGCGCATAAATTTCTAAACCTGAAATATCGAATGAAAAGGTGGTAATAGCCAAAAGCCTATCCTCTTTTTCTATTCCAGGTTCTTTTAGTATACTGTAAAGAAAGTTTACTAAATTCATATGGTTTATAGGTACACCTTTTGGCTTTCCGGTAGAACCGGATGTGTAAATGATATACACGTTCGTGTCTGTCGTTACGTTTATTTTAGTAGGCGTGTTGGGTTGTTTCTGAATTTCTTGTGACGAAGAACTATAGATAATTTTGTCGTGTTTCAAAGAAAACATTTCCGCTAACCCGGTTGTTGTCAACAAAAACTTAGTTCTGGCATCTACTAACATAAATTCCAAACGTCCTATTGGATACGCAGGGTCCAATGGAATGTATGTGGCACCACATTTCATAATGGCCAAAAATGTAATAACAATGTCGCTTGATCTGGGTAAACATACACCAATTAGGTCTCCTTCTTTGGTTCCTTGTTCTACTAGATAATTTGCAAGCTGATTAGAGCGATGTTCTAATTCCAGAAAAGTTAATTTCTGTTCTTTAAACTCTATGGCAATGCGCTGTGGTGTACTTAGGGCCTGTTGGCTTATTAAATCATGAAGCGTTTTGTTAGGGTAGTATGTAGCGGTGTTATTAAGTTCGCTATATGATGTTAAAATTTGTTTTTGAGATGCCTCCATGTAAAGGGTGTATTAAAAATATTGTCCGTGTACGTGCTGATTAACAATTAAATGAAAACTTCAAACCATTGGTAAAGTTAATGTAGGGAATTCAAAATAATTATAATAATCGTATGAATACCTCAAAAAATCGTTAATAAGAAGAAAATGTAGCATTAACAAGGCGAATTATGTGCTACTATAAATTAATAATAATTTCAAGAGAAATCAGTGTAAATCAGCAGAACTTTAGTTGTTGTGAGTATTTATTTCGCTAAAAATTTTTGGCCCCAATAATACAGGTTACATCTGGATGTTCGCTCTCTATTCTTTTGGATAGATGCCATACGCTAAATCCGGCATCCTCAAAAAGCTTTGCACAATTATGCGAAAATGCAGATTCATTTCCATAGATTTCAGAATTAGGGTTGCTATTAAAATTATGGCTAAGTGTATTGGGCTCCACGGCAAAAAAGAGTATGTTTCCCAACGAGTCCAGTTTCTTAAAAAAACCCTGAAGTCGTTGTTGGGTAAAGTACTCCAATACGCCTCTGAAGGTAACAAAAATCATATTTGATTTTCCGTTCTGTTCTACCCATTGAAATCCATCTGCGACAACAAACTCAAGTTTAGGATTTTCTTTATATTTTGATATGTCGGCCGTTATTTGAATTTCACTAAGATCAATGCCGACCATTCTAATCATTTCAGGAATTTTAGAACTTAAAAAATGCAATACGCTCCCGTCTCCGGTTCCTATTTCAACTAGGGTGTTAAATTGGTTACTTTCTTTTAAAATTTGTAGAGGTCAGTAGATAAATTCATACTTTTGAATTCAATAAATATAGGGTTTATATGGATATTTTCAAGGGTCAAAACCTTCTAGAGTTCTCCGATCGCTTCAAAACGGATCTGGACTGCAAGGAGTATCTCGCCGGGATCAAATGGAAAGAGGGTTTCAAATGCGTCAAATGTAACCATGTCGCAGCGCAGGTA
>NZ_MDGN01000017.1:0-42494 GCF_002742365.1 Maribacter sp. 4U21 | reverse complement strand
GCGTCCATGTCCAAATACGGTTTCAGTGGCTCATTGTCCGAACCTATTTGATAACTTTCATCGGCCTTGTAACGGTGCAGGGAGTACCTGTCCTCGTAGGTGAAAATACCAACGGTTTTTATTCCAATCTCTACACAGGCCCTAAAAATGCGGATGGCAATTTCACCCCTGTTGGCAACTAGAACTGTGCTGATTTTCATAATGTGTTTTTTCTATTTCTTATCTGTCTGTATCAAATGGTTTGAAAAGTCTTTTACTTCTGCGCAGCAGATTTGCTCCATTACCTGTTGCAGTTCTTTCTTTAGTAAAGAAATAGTATGGTCACCGCCTTTTGAACCAAGTGCGGATACACCATACATAAAAGACCGACCCAAAAAGGTGAAGTCGGCACCTGAAGCCATTGTTCTTGCGATATCAGGTCCGGACCGTAGTCCACTGTCCATCATCACGGTTAATTTGTCTCCATAGGCTTTGGCGATTCTAGTCAACGGTTTTATACTTGATTCGCCCGCATCCAATTGCCTACCACCATGATTAGAAACAATGACACCATCTAGGCCAAGGTTTATCGCCTTTTCAACATCTGCTTCATTGGTTACTCCTTTGAGTACTAATTTCCCTTTCCATAAATCCCGTATCGGTTTTATCTTCGCTTCGTTTAGTCGACCTGAAAATGTTTGGTCCATAAATTTACCCAGTTGTTTTAAATCTAGATTTTTGGCCATATACGGTTTTAGTGTTTCAAAACTAGGTTGACCGTGAATCAATGTTTTAAGGGCCCATTCCGGTTTTCCCAATACCTGAAGTAAGTTTTTAACCGACATTTTTGGCGGCATCGCCAAGCCATTTCTTATGTCTCTAGGACGAAAACCGAAAGTGGGAACATCGCAAAGAATGACCAATACAGGGCATTCTGCTACTGCTGCTCGTTTAAGGATGTCATCTCGCAACGAATTTTCTGTAGGATGGTATAATTGAAACCATGCCTTACCTTCCGTGATTTCTGATATACGCTCTATACTGCTCGTTGTAACGGTACTTAATACAAATGGGATGTTGTGCTCAAAGGCGGCTTTCGCTAAAATTTCTGGCGCATTGGGCCACATTAAACCTTGAAGGCCTACAGGTGCAATACCAAATGGCGCATCATACGTATGACCGAAAAGCTTTGTTTTCATGCTAGAACCCACGTGCTTACTAAGGTAATAGGGTAAAAGTTCTACATCACGGATTTCTTTAGTATTCTTATGCAGATTCACATCTTCGTTACATCCGCCGTCTAAATATTCAAAAGCGAATCTTGGAACCTTTTTTCTCGCCCTTGTTCTCAAATCAGAAACTGAAGGGTAATTGCTATTTATGTTTAGTTCCTTTTCATTTTTCATTATTCTATAATTCGAGGGTTAAAAAAGTAGTTGTTCATACGCCCATCCTTATATTCTAAACAGCTTCTTTATTATTTAATTTTATAAACTTTTAAAGCTCTATATCCGTATAAAGCAACAAGAACAAAACAGAGCAGAGGTAGGGCAAAAGAGAAATTAACTTCTGGAACCCCCATTATCTTTACATCGGAATACCCGCTTCCGCCAATATCTAAAACCATCCCTTGAAGAACAGGCATAAACGCACCTCCAACAATTGCCATGACTAAAAATGCCGATGCTGTTTTAGCATTATCACCTAGCCCTGTAAGTGCTATTCCATAAATCGTTGGAAACATAAGTGACATGCAAAATGAAATAAAGACAAGTGAATATAGACCCATTATATTTTCAAGAAATATGGTGCCCATACATCCAAGAATAGCTATCACTGAGAGAATCATCAATAACTTACCGGAATCTATAAATTTTAATAAATATGTACAGATAAATCTTCCAATCAAGAAGATGATTAATGCCGTATAAGCATAATTTACGGCAACGATATTACTGATACCTATATTTTCTGCATATTGATATATGTAGGTCCAACACATAATCTGAGCTCCAACATAGAACATTTGTGCAAAAACACCGGCTACAAAACGTTCTTTCTTAAAAATGGCTTGGATGGATTTCCACATATCCAGTGACACACCTTTTTGTTTAGTATCGGGCATTTTAACAAATGCGATGACGACAAGCATTATTATAACGAATATGCCTAGAATCACATACGGGTTGCGTATTACTTGAAGATCGGAAGTCTTTATCGCTGCTTTCGCAGTACCTTTTAACGTTTCATATATCCCATTTCCTGAGGCGTCTACATCATCAGATTGAAGTGCTGATAGTATAAATGTTTGCGCAACGAAAAGTCCGGTTAATGCTCCTACCGGATTAAAGGCCTGGGCCAGATTGAGTCTTTGGGTAGCAGTTTCCTCTGGTCCCATATCCAATATAAAAGGATTAGAGGTGGTCTCTAAAAATGCAAGACCAAAAGTTAATATGTACAACGCCGCTAAAAAGAACAAATAATTCTCCATTGCTGCTGCGGGATAGAATAAAAGCGCTCCTACTGCATATAACGCAAGCCCTGCTAAAATTCCTGCTTTATAAGAATATTTTTTTGATACATAGGCCGCTGGTAGCGCCATGGTAAAATACCCACCATAGAAAGCGGCCTGAACCCAAGATGCTTGCGTATTACTTAATTCCAGTACTTTTTTAAAGGCCGATACCATGGGGTTCGTAATATCATTGGCAAAGCCCCATAATGCAAACAAGGAAGTTATAAGTACAAAGGGTACAATAAGACTTTTGGGAACGACAGGTATTTTTTGGTTGTTTTTCATAAGCGTATTTTAAATTGACCTATCTAAATGCGTATATCCGCCATCAACAAAGACCAATTGCCCTGTAGTGTGACTAGATGCGTCCGACAACAGAAATACAACTGAATTTGCTATTTCCTCCCCGGTTGTCATTCGATTTTCCAAGGGTATTTTTTCGGTTATCGATTTCAATTTTTCATCGGCGTTAGGAAATGTATGTATCCATTTTTTGTATAGTGGTGTATAACACTCCGCTACTATTACTGCATTGACACGTATACTATATGGTAGTAGTTCTACTGCCCATTCCCTTGTTAAGGAGTTCCTGCCACCATTTGATGCAGCATAGCCGGAAGTTCCTCCCTGCCCGGTAACAGAAGTTTTAGAACCAATATTTACTATAGCTCCTTTGCTTTTTTTTAGTGCTGGCAAGGCATGATGAGCAATTAGATAATAGTGGACCAAGTTTCTATGAATAGATTCTATGAATTCCTTATAACCTCCGTTTTCTAGACTTACCCCATCATTGACCCCTGCATTGTTTACTAGGCCATCAATTCTACCGTATTCTTTTAGTACCGTTTCAACAGCACTTTTACATTGCTCTGGATCTGTTAGTTCAGCAAAGGCAAAGCCTACTTTACCACCAGCGTTTTCAATTTCATTAGCTGCTGACCTTATGTTATGTTTATTTCTACCTACTATAAAAGGAATAGCGCCTTCTGTTGCTAAAACCGTACAAATGGCATTACCTATTCCCTTGGAACCACCTGTTACGACAATGACTTTATCCTTTAAGTTTAAATTCATCATGAATTGCTTTTATATGCTTTTGCAGTTTGTTTAGATTTGCCTAGACCATCTATACCGAGCTCAACCACGTCGCCGGGTTTAAGGTACTTTGGCGGGTTAAAACCAAGGCCTACTCCAAATGGTGTTCCCGTAGAGATAACATCTCCTGGGAGTAGGGTCATAAACTTACTAATATAACTTACAACCTCTTGTACATTGAATATGAAGTCCGATGTAGAACTATTCTGAACCGTCTCTCCGTTTAATTTTAACCAAAGATTAAGATTGTTAGGGTCTTCAATTTCATCTGTAGTAGCTATGAAGGGACCTAAAGGTGCAAATGTGTCGCAACTTTTTCCTTTTACCCATTGCCCGCTTCTTTCTATTTGATACGCTCTTTCACTATAATCATTATGAAGCACGTAACCGGCTACATGATTCAAGGCATCTTTTTCTTCTACATAACTGGCTTTTTTTCCAATAACAACCGCAAGCTCAACTTCCCAGTCTGTTTTTTTGCTTCCTCTTGGAATGATTAAGTCATCATAAGGACCAACAATTGCAGAAGTTGCCTTGAAGAACAACACAGGTTCTAAAGGTACTTCCATACCACTTTCTGCTGCGTGTTTGGCGTAGTTTAATCCTACACAGACTATTTTTGACGGTCTTGTCAGCGGAGGGCCTAATCTCTCGCTATCAGAAATTTTAGGGCAACTATCTTTATTGGTATCCAACCATTTCTTCAACTGTTCAATACCATCGTTTCCAAAGAAATGCTCGTCATAGTCCTGTCCAAATCCGGAAACGTTAATCTGTGAACCATCTTTAAGTTGAACACCTGGCCTCTCCTTCCCTACTTTTCCAAATCTTATTAATTTCATATCTGTACTTTAAATCTCTTGTGTAAACAAATCTAACTGGCATCCCTACTCAAAACCACCAAACCAAATACTTCAATCAATACTATTTTTGCTAATTTAGTTCACTACTTTGACAAATCGAGATATTTTAGACATAAACAAAGTGTTTTGCCTTATAGCTTTTTAAACTTCCAGCTGACATCGTTAAAATTTCAACCTAAAAAATGTATCCATTATTTTCTGGGACCATATTTTTATGTGTGATAGTTAAGTTTAGAAAATTCTATAGTTCTATTTTTATTTTTATTTCTTTTTGATTTTTCATCACTCCAAATTCCAATTGTTTTGCGGCTTTGTTTTTAGAAAGTACATACTTAAGATGTTCAAAATCTCGTATGGGTTTACCATTATAGGATATTATAACATCGCCTGTCTGCAATCCAGATCGTGATAACGTAGAATAGCCAGGAACGCTCAACAGCATTACACCGCTTGTAGACGTTAATCCTGCCGCCGACCTTTCTTCCATAGTCTCTACATCTTTCACCACGCACATATTCCACTCATATATGGTGCTAGAACCTGTTTCCGATATCTCTTGTAGTTTAGGCATAATGGGCTGTTTTGCTATTTGTTTCAATCGCTCCGAGATTACCCCAAATTCATTCATCGGAAAATTTTTAAAACCTATTTTTAAAACCGGAGAATCCGGAGCCACCCTAAAATCTCCTTCCTCCGGATTAATGAATTTAGGGTCACCGACCATAGAATTCATATCCGTTTGGTTTTTTTCAAAGTGCGTCCGATCACTTTCATGGGTAGTGAAAAAATTATAATCCAACTGCTTGCCCCACTTTCCGTCAGCTGCAATACCCCTGCTCATAACGGCAGGTTTATAAGCAGCTGATATAATATTTCGTACAAAAACGTCGCCACTATTTGGATACCATACATGGGGATGCAAGCTGTTGTTAATAATTATATTATTAAAGGCTATTCTGTCATATCCCTCCCGCATTTTCAGTCCACCGTTAAGCAATAGATTGTTGTAAATTCTATACCTCGAAGACCCATCGTCCAAATCAATATCCCAACCATGATCGCAACGCCATCTACTATTTCTAATAATGTTTGGGCGAACCATATCTAGATACGGCAAGGTGGAATCTTTGGCTACTTCTTCTGCCGTTCGCACAATATCGGGTGTCCAGAATCGATCTCTTCCCCAAGAGTTAAAACTTCCATGGTCTCCGGTTTCCAAAACGGTATTGAACACATCGCAATATTCAATTATATGTCCACCAAAGGTACCTTCACTTATATTGATACCAGCTCTTGGTACATCGTAAATGGAACAATGGCTGACCGTTATTTTTGAAGACATAGAGATTTGTACAGGAGCGGTCTGTTTCTCAAAACGGCCTGTCATGGTAATGATACAATCCTCTACCAAACAATCTTCCGGATAATTCTTGCCCTTAGGACCAGGAGTTTTATCCATAGTTTCATACTCTTGAGGACCATAGCGGAATATCGGATTACGGACCATCTTAGGGTCACCTACAAAAGCAACACCACTAGCGCCAGATTGGTGTATATAGCACCCTTTTATTTTTATTCTTCTATTATAATTATTAACGAAAATACTATTGCCTCCAAGCTGGTCAAATTCACAGTCCAATATTGCACAGTCCTCTGTATTTGTAAATAGCATTGCCCCACCTCTGAAAGTAGTCCAATCGCTTCTTAATAAGGGTTCTTTATTTTTCATAAAGCTACGCGCGGCATGTCGAAACACCAAGCCTTGAAAATTGATATACTTAACCGGATTTTCAATCGTTCCTTTAAATTCAATTAGATTTTGCAACCTAACCACTTCAATTTTCGCTTTTAACAAGTCTGTATTCGGCTTTGGATAGTAGTACAACGTTTTGTTGGCTTTATCATAAAACCATTCTTCCGGTACGTCTAATTCTTCGAATACGTGTTCTATCATTCGATAACGTGGGTGCATGGGCGAGGGTCTGTTGTTCTGCCAGCCGCCATCCAGAATTAACCTGCTGTCATCGTTCTTGCCTTTTACGAGCCAATGCATATCTCCCCATAACGCTGCATGCATAGCATGCACGTATGCGCCTTGTGGGTTTTGCCATGATGCTATTCTTTCTGGGCTTAAAGGGTCTTTTTCACCGTCAGCAGCGTCTGTATGCAACAAATCCCAAGTTTCGAATACATTTTTGTTTTCAACGGCATTTGGAAATCTAGCCATACGTTGGTTGTGACCATCAACGTACAATTGGTCTATTAACTCAATATCAGCTGGAATCACAGCTTTATAAACCCCGTCCTTGTGTGGCACCCATTCTGGGAAAAGTTGCGTCCCACCACTAATAATCGCTTTTCCTAGATTGGCCGCTTTGTACGTTATAGGTTTTAATTTACTTCCCGAATGTTCCGGACCAAAAACGATTGGTTTGGAAAGGTAATATGTTCCATTTTCAAGGATTACTTCTACCGTGGCGTCAGTATTTGAAGATAGAGCAAGATCTCTGGCTTTTTGAATGGTTCGCAACGGATGTTCCTTTGTCCCAGTTGCGGTATCGTCCCCATTTTCGGCTATGTATATTTTCAGTACTTCCTTCTCACATGAAAAGCATATTGAAATTATAAAAGTTAAAAATATAATAGCACTATATCTTTTTAGTTTCATTCCGCCTCGGTTTCAACATGATTATTTTGCCACGTAGAAAGCATAGCCAATAGCTCACAGGTCTTAGAGATATTAGTTTTTGATAAATCATTACGTTCGAACCGATCATCAATTAAGTTATAGAGTTCCATACGCTCATTGTTGGAACTTACAAGTAACTTCCAATCACCCAGCCGTATTGCACCTGAAACCCAATTATGTGGATTGTGTTCAGTGTTTGATGAAAATCGCCAATCCCAATACAAGGGTTTTCGACGTTGAAAAGATTCATTTTTAAAAATAGAAGCAAAACTCTCTCCATCTGGACGATAGTCTTTAGGCAGTTGTGTTTTTGCTAGGTCAACAAATGTAGGGAGAAGATCTACCGCTGATATAACACTTGTAGTGTCCGTCTTACCTTTATCAACATGCCCCGGCCAACGAACTATGAAAGGTACGTTTACACCCCCTTGAAAAAGGGTTGCTTTTTCTCCTTTAAGACCTGCTGTAGAACCAGCTATTTTAGCGGGCCCATACCCCGCAGGCCCATTATCGCTGGTAAAAATCACCAGTGAATTTTCTTCTAGACCCATGGTCTCCAAAGCATCCATTAAGCGGCCTATATGATAATCAGCATCAGTCAATACGGAAAAATATGTTTCTTTATCCGGTTCTAAGCCTTTATAAGGTTTGCGTTGCTCCTCATTTGGCCATAATGGCGTATGTGGGTCTTTTAACCATAAATTAATAAATATGGGGTCTTCCTTGCTCTTCCTTTTTAAAAAATTTATCGTTTCATCAACTACAATGCGACTAGAACTTTGCACCCAAAGTGTATCACTGTCCATATATCTCGTGGTTGGCCAATGTACATCTCCTTTCCAACTTGGGCCGTTCCCGTTCCACACCCTTGTTTCGTCATAACCATATTCTTTTGGCTCTGGAGCGGATAAATCTCCATTAGGTTCGCCACCACCTCCTAAATGCCATTTTCCAAAATGTGCAGTAGCATATCCTGCCTTTTGCATTATTCGTGGGAGATAAACTTTTAAGTTTTCGTTCAACCAGTTGTTTGGCATCCCGCGGCTTTGGTTCTTTTCATTGCCTGCAAAGTGACCATGAACTTTATGTGCTACGGGAAAATGTCCTGTTATGACCGAAGTACGACTAGGGGAGCATACACCACTTGTTACATGAAATTGAGTATACTTTGTGCCTTGCATGGCTAGTTTATCAATATTTGGAGTCGCCACTTGTGTATTACCATAACATCCTAGGTCGCCATAGCCCCAATCATCTGCAAAAATGAAAATGATGTTCGGTTTAGTTTCTTGTTCCTTGCCAACCGTTTCTTCCTTTTTTTGATTTCCGCAGGAGAATAGTAAAAGAAGCGTTACTATATAAACTGTATTTTCAATTTTCATAAATTTCTTGTGCTTTACTAAGGTTTATCTCTATTTCCACTAGTCGATATAACCATCTAATTTTGTAACTTTTTCTTTTAATTCTTAGACAACCTATAGCTCAATTACAAAATTCCATTTCGAGTTTAAGGCATGGTTTGATTTCAAAAATCCATTTTCATCTAGTCTATTTCCATGTAATTTGACTTTTCCTACTCTCAATATTGACCCATACACTGGCATGCTCAAATTCTCTAGTGAATTCCCACTCGTCAAGATCACTTCTTTTGTAACCACTTTTTGGTGCGCCAAGTTTTCTTTGCAAATCCGGATGGTCTACCAAGGAACCGTCATCTAAATCCCAACCCCAGCCGTACTGAAAATATGAATAGGGCTGCGCACCGATTAGAAAACAAGACAAATAGAACTCCAAATTTTCTTTGGATAAACGTTCCATTTCCAATGTATACCCTTTTTGTTCATCATTTTTAGGGGAATCTGTATCATGTTCAAAACCAAAACGAAAGATTGATATTTTCCCTTCTTTCGCATTTTTTAGCATTTCATCCCACTCTGCAAGAAGGTTTTCCTTTGTTGTTAACTCACTACTGTAGTGTTCAAACATAGCACCATCTACGTGGGGATATGCGTATTTAGCTATGTCGTCGTTCACATTGTTACCCAATACAATTTTATTAGGGCCTAATTTCTTTTTGAGCGCTTTTATCAGCGCACCTTGGGCTTTATGTACCTCCTCCTTTCTATTCTCACGCAGCCAAGAAAAACCGTGCATTTGGTCAATGAACGCACCGTCGCTACCGGAATCTACAATGCCTTTGGCCACTGTTTCAACCCACCAATTTCGAAAATTAGGATTAAGTACATCAAAGAAATAGACAAGTTGTATATAATGGTCCCTGAAGGCAAGCTCACCTGTCTCCTGATCTGCGATTAAATATGATTTAAGTTCTGGGTATTGGTCAATTTTATCGGGAGTGAAATTTTTATTGTAGGAAGTGTATGGCCAGGCGTACGCTGAATTAAAATAAAATAGGATTTTTATATCGGTGTTCTGCTCTTTGAATGCCTTTACCTCGTGTTTTGTTCCTAGTTCAGCTGCTCCTAGTTCTTTAACACCATGTGATTTTTCAATACAGATAAAGTCGGTACGTTTAGCTATGAAACTTACTTCATTCGGAGATAAAATACGTTCGTTATCGCCGAACATATAATACATAGGGACAGAATTCCATGAAAAAGAAGGAAACCCTTGTCTGGGTTTAAACACGCTTCCGTCACTAGTCAGAAATGGTTGCTTAGTTACCTTACAGGAAAAGAACATTACTTGAAAAATAAGAATACCGACCAATCTTGTTTGATTTGACATTTTATATATTTTAAGTGATATTAAAAATCATGTTCAATGGAAATCAAATGAGCGAAAAATTATTTTATGTGATATTAGGACCTTTTCCAATCTAATGTCAAAGATGTTGGATTGTTCCATCCAAATGTAAGCTAGAAGTAAAAAAACCGATAGTTTACTTCGTAACCTTAACTAAAAAACTCAAAATGACACTCCGCTTGAAATTATAAACAGATTTAAAATTATTCCATACTGCCTTCAGGTGTGAACCGTATTTCTTTCAGACTAGCACTTTCTTTATTTCCATCCACCAAGGACACAGTTACTTCATGTTTTCCAGGCCGTTCAAAACGCAAGAGACCCATTTCATAGTAATTGTAGATATGCGATGAATTCTGTTCGTTTTGAATCATTGAACCTTCCTCCGTGCTTACGTTCCAAACCAACCGTCCTTCGCCCGCGTAATTTAAATCTACTTTGTAGTATCCTGGATTCTTAACTTCCACTTCCCAAGTCACTTTACCGTCAGCTTTCCAGTTCCCCGCCTGTTCAATGTGCTTCCACTCCCCAAATTTTTCCATCCATTTTTTTTCTGTTATGGTGGTTTTTTCGGAGGTTGCAAAATCTACTGGAAATTCGGATGGGTAATACGGGTCAATAGTGGAAGCCGTAGCTACATCCAAAGTACCGTCAGGAACAACTTCTATTACGGAAACTAGTCTGTCTGGGCGTTGAGACGGAAGGTCGATTGTCAACCAGGTTCCGAACTTGCCTGTATTTAACCTTATTTTTTTGTCATTCTGCAAAAGACTTGCCCCAATAATATCCCCTTTGATTCCTGGTAGGACAAGTTTGCCATCTAAAGGCCATTCATAAACACATAAGTTTACTTTCCCTTCTGGGGTCATGGTGGCATCACCCCATGGTAATTTACGCCCCCATGGTGATGCTTTTGCCTTGTAAATAATTTGAGGATGCTCAATAATCCATTTTCCTGAAGTCCTTAGCGATCTCTGTGCTTCCATGGGTATTGTACCATCTGGAGCCGGACCTACGTTCAACATGTAGGTTCCTCCGCGAGCGACTGTTGAAATTACGCTGGTTAGAATACGTTTAGGGCTCTTCCAATTCTGGTCATACCAGGCATAGCCCCAAGAATCGTTCGTAACATCTACAGACTCCCAAAGACCACCAATATTTTTGATGGGAATATTCATATCCCCTAAAGATTTGTAATCTCCTAAATTGTGACCTGCGCGGCCAGAAATCATAGCATTGGGTTGATATTTACGGACTACTTGAACTAGTTCTTCTACATATTTTTTTTCCATGTTACCAGGAGTGTCAAACCACACTATATCTATATCACCATACTCGGTTACAATTTCTTTTACCTGCGGAAGACACTTGTTTTTAAAATAATAATCAAATCCTACTTCTTTTCCTTTTTCTGTTGTTGTTGGACCTCCGTTACCTCCCGGAAAGGTCCAGTCTTGGTTATGTGAGTAGTAAAAACCAAACCCTAAATCTAAATCTTTACAGGCTTTTGCTAATTCCTTCATAGGATCCCTGGCAAAAGGGGTGGCTTTAACGATATTAAAGTCATTACTTTTAGATTCGTACATGGCAAAACCATCGTGATGTTTACTCGTAATTACTATGTACTTCATCCCTGCGTCCTTCGCTAGCTGAGCTATGGCCCTTGCATTAAAGTTTATGGGATTAAAATTTTTCGCTTCCGCCATATACTCTTTTGGTGGAATACCAGCCCTTCTCGGGTGCATTATCCACTCACTAATGCCATAGTATGTGCTATCTTTCCACTTGTTGGCAATATTGGAATAAATTCCCCAATGTATGAACATCGCATAATTGCCATTATCGAAAAGGGATGTTCTGGAAGCAGGTGCGTCAATTCCCAAGGTGTTCTGCCTGCCCCACATCTTATCCATATCATTATCCTTCTGTGACTGAACAATTAGAACAGTCGTTAAACAAAGTAGGGCTATAATTTTTTTCATAATATTAGTGGTTATAAAATTTCTTTGACGCTTCCCGTGGTCTGACCTTTTTTATTCAATTGTATTATACGCAAAGGTTCGTTGACGCCGGCCAACAAAAAACAAGTTTTACCATTAGCCATGGTAATAGCGGCAATTTCTTTTATATCTCCCCTATAAAACAAGCCGCTTTCTTTTGCCAGAACTTCAATATACCCATCTGCCGTACCTATTAAGAGCGTTCCCAGACCACTATCTAGCCTTGGAGTTTCAGCTTCTGTCCTATATAAATTACCCGCAATAAACAGGTCGGCATATTCATCTCCATTGTAATCAAGTGTTTCAATGGCGTTGATACTTGAAAATTGTGTTTTCACGGGAAGACTATGCGTTTTCGCAAACGTTCCGTTTTCGTTTTCAAACCAAACATGTGCAAAAGTGTTCGCTTGGTAATGCAGTGAATTTTTTAATACGGACGCCCCATATATATCAGATAAATCAGCGGAAGCAAATTCCCTATAGGAGCCATATCTTTTGCCTATAGCAGGTATTTGTTGTGAGGAACATTCAAGTCCCCTTAAGGGCACTTCTTTTTTTTCTTTGGTATAGCTTAAAACGATATCGTTGGTGCCATTCTCGTCAAAATCATTGGAATAAACCTTAAAAGGGGAGGATGAGGAGGCCTTGTATTTGTGATTTAATCCTAGATTGCCCGCAATGATATCCATATCCCCGTCTTTATCTACATCTTGTATTTTAACTGTGTACCACCAACCATTGGATTCTGAAAGCCCATATTTCTTCGTGGCATTTCTTAATTTGCCCTCATCGTTTTTAAAAATAGTAATCGGCATCCATTCTCCAGAAAGTACTAATTCTTTCCAACCATCACCATCTAAATCAATCCATTCCGAGTCGGTAACCATACCAATATCTTTTAAATCTGGACTTTCGGTTTCCGTCACATTCTTAAAGGTTAAGGCGATATCTTTTCCTCCATTATTTTTTAACAATATGCTAGAAGCCGGAAATGGATATTTTCCAGGTACATTCCTACCGCCTATAAAGATATCAAGCAAACCGTCTTTATCGAAATCAGCAACAGCTACCGTCTTTCCTGCTACTGATTCATTAGGTAATGCACTTGTTGAATTTATAAAGCCATCTGAAGTATTTAAATACAGCCGGTCGCTATGATCCTGAAACTGGCTTCCGTTGGTAACTACATAAAGATCTTGATCGCCATCATCATCAAAGTCAGCAAAAATGGCACCTACATCTTCCATGCGTGAATCAGCTGACCAAGGTCCTTTCATTTCAACGAATTTAGATTCATTGTTCTGAAGATATAGAGCGCTGACACTTCCAGAGGCATTTCCAACAAAAAAATCTTCAAGACCATCTCCATTAACATCGCCTGTTGCCAGTGCAGGACCCAACTTACCATACTCATATGGTAAGAGGGGTTCCATTTTATAGTCGTCAAACAAATCTTCCTTATGTTGGAAAAAAACACCTGCAGCACCTGTTATTTCTTTAAATGCGGGCTCATTAGAATTTGAGATACTGCCTTGTACCGCATCTGAATAGGACACGACTAATTTTTGATTAATAACTGGTTTGTTTATTATTTGCTCTTTACCATCTGGCCAGATTACTTGTAATTTCTCAAGTCCAAGAGCGTTTCCGAGACCAAAATGCACTACGGGCTCAACACTAGACTGAAAACCGCGTGTTAGTGTCATTTCTTGCTTTTGCGCTTCTCCGTTATTTGTTGAAATCAAAATTTTAGCTCCAAGACCATTTTTATTTTTTTCGGGACCCCTGAGTGTAATTCTCAAATAGTGTGAATCTTTAGTCTCGTTTTTATAAACTGTTGCAGACTGATCAATGTTGTTAATAACCATATCCAAATCACCATCGTTATCTAAATCTCCATATGACATGCCATTGGAGAATCCTTTAAAGTCTAAACCCCATTTATCCGAAATTTTTTCAAATTCATATCCGTTGATATTCCTGTAAACGTAATTGGAAATAGGTTCGCTCGGGTAATCTGTTATCTCTACATTGAAAGCTTGTTTAAAAGAAGTGGGCGCTTTACGTTTGTTAATATCATTGTCATTAACATCTCTTTTCATCCCATTGGTAATGTAGATATCTTTAAATCCGTCATTATCTAAATCTGCAAATAGGGTAGACCAACTCCAATCCGTAGAGGCAAGATTTGCAAAACGTGATATCTCGCTCATTATGGGTATCCCATCACTATTCGTTCCATTGTTCAACTGTAGGCTGTTTTGCATATACTGATAATGAAATCCCATGGATATGCCTTCTTCAAATCTTTTGGGATTCATACTGGCCATATTGACCTTTGCTCGAACATAGTCTTCAGGCGACATTTCTGCCTGAATCAAATCTATGGTGAGGTCATTGTTGAAGTCCGCAGCATCAATGCCCATTCCGAACATTGATACGTGGCCCGTTGCGGTCTTAAGTACCTCTTTGAACGTTCCATCACCATTATTTAGATAAAAATAATCAGGAACATTAAAGTCGTTGGATAGATATAGGTCCGTTAATCCGTCATTATTAAAATCTGATGCAATTAGGCCTAATGTAAGCCCAAAATTCTTTACACCCGCAATCTCCGTGACATCCTCAAATGAACCATTATTGTTGTTGCGATATAGATGCCCGCTTTCTTCTAAAAGGTTTTCTTTTAGTTTGGCAGCATAGAACATGTTACCTTGACTTATTGGAACCAATGGGTAATTTGCTACGAAAAGATCAAGATCTCCATCGTTATCATAATCAAAAAATGTAGATTGTATAGAATTGGAGGAATCGTTAATACCATATTTTGATGCGGACTCCGTAAAAGTTAAATCCCCATTATTGATATAGAGTTGATTTTGAGTATTCGTAAGCATACCGGAAACAGAAAGATAGATATCTAAATACCCATCATTGTTAATATCAACAAGTGTAACTCCAGTATACCACCTTTCATCTCCCTCGATACCTGCGGAGCTACTGACATCTTCAAATTGCATCATTCCGTTATTATGGTACAACTTATTGGGGACCATATTTCCGGTAAAAAAAATATCGGATAAGCCATCATTATCAAAATCACCGATTGCTACACCGGCACCCATATAAATATATGGAAACTTAAAGTAATTTAAAGAATCGGTTTCTGATAAGGTATTGGCAAAATGAATACCACTTTCTTTACTAGTTAATTGCGTAAATGAAGTAATGTTCGTGGATTCGCCAACTTTTGACTTCTTACAGGCGAACCCTGTAATCAATAGGGACATACTGATTATCTTGGGAACATATTTCCAAAATATTACTTGCTTCATGATCAATTTTTACAACATGAAAAGGAGCCGCTTTGAAGACAACTCCTTTTTATCAAAACTAACTCAACTATATACTTTATTATTAATTATAACCAGGGTTTTGAACCATATTGGGATTAGTATCCACCTCTATTTGAGGAATTGGGTAATATTCTCTTCCGGGTACATAACGGATTGCCTGTAGTCTAAAAGAAGGATTTTCTTCAAATCTACTTGGCGAAAGCCCCCATCTCAATAAATCTAAAGGTCTTTGGGATTCATTACAAAGTTCCAAAACTCTCTCATCCCTAACACGCTGTCTAAAATCTTCTTTGGATAAACCTTCAGGTATTGGCGGCATATTAACCCTGGCACGTACCCTGTTGATAGATGCGTATGCATCTGCGTTAGGACCATTTGCTTCGTTCTCTGCCTCTGCATGCATTAAAAGTACATCTGCAAAACGAATAATTCTTTTGTTGTTACCATTCGCGTTAAAAGCAGGTACGGCGCCTCCACCATTGGGTTCAATATATTTTGCAGCTCTAACAGGCCTTCTGAGGGTTGGGTCAGCCTCGAAATCGGCAATCTCTGCAGCAAATTTTTCAGTAAAACTCACTCCATTAAAATGCTCAGCTCCGGGATAGTTCCAAACTAAGGTCTCTTTAGCTCTCGGATCTTCCTGACCATCTATTGTAGTCTCACGTAAGAATAAGTCCAAAACCCATGGATTCATTCTATAATTTGTAAAATCAAATTGCATGGAACTATATCGAGCAGTTGAGGGAACATCAGACCCCCAACCTGCTGTCCATGCTCCTGTTTTGTCAAATTGGATTTCAAATAGGGATTCTACATTATTTTCGGTACTTTCGTTAAAATTATCTCCGTAATTATCCGTCAAATCAAACGTACCGTAATCACCATTAATTAACTTCTTAAATTCAGCAGACGCTTCGGTCCACTCTTCTAAGTATAAATGCGTTTTTCCCAGTAAAGCGGAGGCGGAACCTTTAAACACTCTACCTTTGTTATTTTCGTCCCAAGATACTGGCAAAAGGGTAATAGCGGTATTAAGGTCCTCTTTAATTTGCTCCCATATTAAACTAGGTTCTACTTGTGGTTGTTGGGTTTCGGCCAAACTGCCTGCGGGCTCCGTAACAAGCGGTATGTTTCTGAAATGATTGACCAATACAAAGTAATTCATAGCTCTTAAAAAAAGAGCTTCCCCAAGAATATTATCTTTTAAGGTAGCATCCATTTCAATTTCAGGCACATTCTTCAATACCAGATTAGCACGGAAAATGACTTTCCACATTTCTGCGTAGGTATTTGCGTAATTGCCGTCATTCGGATTACCATCATAAAATTGTAAAGCACCTCCAATTCCACCGGCATTTAAAATTTCATCAGATAAGGCCAACTCGACAATGTACCAAATTCTACCATGGTAAAAAATTGTAGACATTGGACTATAGGTTCCTATAATTGCAGCCGTAGCATCAGCTTCCGACTGCCAGAATATATCTGGAGTCAGGGTATTTGGATTTGATTGTTCTAGCAAGTCAGTTTCGCATCCGGAAATACATGCGAAACAGATAATTATTAAGATATAATTTCTCATTTTATTAATTTTTTAGGTTTAATAGCAATACTCATAATTTATAATCCTATTTGCACCCCCATAATTAGATTCCTAGCTGCTGGATATGAAGATTGATCAACACCTGCTAAAAAGAGTAGGTTATTATTGTCAACCACCCTTAGCTCATCATCAAAGGACCTACCTATTTCCGGGTAATAGCCAGAATAGTTGGTAATAGTAAATAAATTTTGAGCGGATAAATAAAGTCTTATTTTTCTGACATTAATTTTATCCATAATATTTTGGGGTAGAGAATATCCAAGTTGAATATTTCTAAGCCTGAAATAGGCACCACTTTCTACACCAAATGAACTTATCCTATTATTATTTGCACCACCTCCTAGTCTTGGAATTCTTGTATCGGTGTTTGTCGGTGTCCAATAATCTAATGCTTCTCTTGTCATGTTGCTGTTTAAATCCAGTAAGTTTTTATTAATTCCTGTGTTATATATTTCGTTTCCGGCAACTCCATTGAATATCATATTAATATCCCAGTTCTTGTACCTTGCATCCAGCGTAAATCCATATTCGTAATCCGGTATATAACTACCCAATATTTTTTGATCATCCGCAGTAAGGGCACCACTATTATCTAAATCTTCATAGATAAAGTCTCCTGGTTGTGCATTGGGGTCAGCATTATCATCTGCAGCTATTTCTGCTTCTGTTTGATAGATGCCAATAACATTATACCCATAAAAGCTCGCTACTTGACTACCAGCTTCAGTAAGCGTCTGCTGAAACTGCGAACCAGTTCCTGCAGTAATCGGAGCTATATTTTCACCTAAGGATAATACTTCGTTATCCAAAAACGTAATATTTGCACTTAAATTAAAGGTCAGGTCACCAATATTATCACTATAGGTTCCCGCTAGTTCCAATCCTCTGTTCTGTATGGAAGCTGCATTTTGAGGCACAGGAGTATTGGTTCCTGAAGTAGGGGGTATTCTGAGGGAAACCAAGATATCTTCGGATTTTTTATCAAAATAATCTGCTGTTAGCGTAAGCTTGTAATTAAATAGTGACATATCCATACCAATATTGTATGTTTTAGTTGTCTCCCAAACAAGATCGGGATTTGCAAAGACCGTCTGTGATACTCCAGCAACTCTATTCTGACCCGTTCCAAAAACCGCATCACTGTTGATATTTAAAACGGGGACGAAGGCGTAGTCTCCAACTTCTTGAGACCCTAATTCTCCGTAGCTTGCCCTAATCTTTAAATTATTTACGATTTCACTGTCCTTTAAAAATTCCTCATTGGATACAGTCCAAGCTGCGGATACGGACGGAAATACTCCATATCTGTTTTCTTCGGAGAACCTAGAACTACCATCTCTACGAACAGAACCACTTAAATAGTATTTCTCGGCATAATTATAGTTTATCCTACCGAACAAGGATTGTATGGCACTTACAGTTTGTGTACCCTGGGCCTGCACTATGTTACTTGCGGCACTCACTTGTCTAATATCGTTGGATGGAAAACCCGACACCCAGATAACCTCATTATTCGTTTCAACCCTTTGGGATGTGACACCTCCAACCAAATCGAGGGAATGTTTCCCAAATATTTTTTTATAGTTTAGCGTACCCTCTATGAGTTGATTTACATATTTCTGCGTTCTATCAATCAACTCGGCCTCCTGCCTATTTGCATCTACATTATTAGATATGAAGAACGTAGGTGTATATGTATAATCCGATGAATTCGAATATTGAAGCCCCAAGTTTACGGCAGCCGTTAGACCATCGAAAAACTCGTACCCGATATTAAGATTTCCTATTAGATTATCCCTTGTCTCATGACGGTCTTGCAGCAGCGCTCGCCCAATATGATTATTACCCTCTTGCATATGCAATTCTTCCGAGGCCCCATTAAAACCACCGTCGTTATCCGGATTTCTAAAAGGGATTGTGGGCAATATATTATTTCCTAAGTTCCAAATTGTATTTTTATTTCTGAACGTAGTTGAGATGGCAAAACTTTCTGAAATCTTAAGCCTCCCTTTATCGATACCCATATTGGCTCTAAATGTCTTTCTATCAAAATCGGAAGCAACTATAATTCCATCTTGCTCTAGCCAGTTTGCAGAAACGTTGAAATTAACATCTCCTGAAGTACCGTAAACACTAGTCGCCAAGTTTTGTATTGGAGCGTCCGAGATTGCGATTTCATCTATTATGGTATTCACCGTTGGATCCAATTGTTCATTAAAACCAGGTAAAAAGTTTGGCTGTTGACCTTCCGGCGCATTGGCAATTGCTAGTTCATTTCTTAAATTGGCATATTCAGCTCCCGATATCCAATCCAATTTTTTTATTTGAGACTGTATACCATAACTAGATTCAAAGTCTACTCTAATACCATCAACACCTTTTCCGTTGGCCGTAGTAACTATGATTACACCGTTTGCTGCTCTAGAACCGTATATAGCAGCGGCAGATGCATCTTTCAATACCTGAACCGATTTGATATCCGATGGATTCAAAAAATCCATGTTATCTGTGAGCATTCCGTCTATTACGAATAATGGATTTGAGTTTGATAAGGAAGATACACCCCTAATTACAATGTTTGTTTCCGCACCAGGACTACCACCCACCGATTCTACTCGAACACCAGCCATTCTACCTAATAAAAGTTGGGAAGCGTCCCCCACCTGCAACTTGTCTAAACCATTGCCGGATAGCGAACCTATTGCACCTGTTAAATCAGATTTTTTTTGGGTACCATAGCCCACAACGACCACCTCGTCTAGTCCAGCGGCGTCTTCTTGTAAGGCAACAGAAATATATGTATCACCATTCAGTACTACTTCTTTGGTAGCGAATCCAATATAAGAAATTACCAGAATAGCATTTGAGTTCGAAACACTTATGGAAAATTTTCCATCAAAATCTGACTGTACTCCATTGGTGGTTCCTTTTTCTATAACATTAGCACCTGGTAGGGGTTGGCCATCGGAATCCACAATAGTTCCGGTTATGGCCGTTTGCATTCCTATACCCGATGTAGTTGAAGATGTACTAATTTCATTGGCATATGAAACAAATATAAAACACACTAAAAAAAGAGTGGCAATAGACCGTTGTTTCGTAAGTCTGAAAATTTTCAGTTTAGTTTTCTTTTTTTTCATTTTTGGTCAGTTAAATAAGAGTTGTTAAAATGAAGTCCCTTTTAAGGCTCAACATAAGAAAATAATTTCCTCATATCTCAAAATAAATGAATCCCATTCTAAAGGTCTTGCTCATTTCAATCAATCACTTGCGCATTCCTTGCATTATATTTTTGATATCTTAAAATTTTAATATTCAATAAGTTATGATATTATTCATTCATGATAATATTCACTATTTCGTCTAGCGATGATAAATCTATATTTAAAAACACTATTTGTACTTGGATAATTTGGTTCGGGCTTTAAGTGGAAGAAAAGTTAATAAAAACATATTACTACGTCTGATTGGACATTTGTGTACGACATAATTCCCCATTACTTTACTTGAAATAATCGGATGGGGAAACACCATGTAGTTTTTTAAAGGATGTTGAAAAATAAGAATTTGATTCAATTCCTATTTGATACATAACCTCAGCAACAGTGTAGTCAGTATTATTTTTTAAAAGTTCTGCGGCACGCTGTAGTCTAAAATTTCTCAAATAGGCATTAGGAACTTGCCCAGTTAGCTTTTTTAAACGCCGATATAAATGAGATGTGCTTAGATTCATTTTGTTTGCTAACTCTTCAACCCCGAAACCTGAATCCGAAATATTACTTTCAATTACTTCAATTAGTCTAATCAAAAATTCCTTGTCCTTGGTCGGAATCTCGATATCCGTCTTAGGTAGCTTACTGTTTTCTGAAAAATAAGCCTTTAGTCTTGTTCTATTCTGAATTAATTTATCGATTCTTAATTTTAAATGTTTTATCGAGAAAGGTTTGCTCAAATAATCATCAGCTCCGTATTCCAAACCTTTTATAGTATTTTCGGTATCGCCCAAGGCCGTTAGTAATAACACCGGTATATGACTTAAATCTGGATTATCCTTAATTTTAGAACACAGTTGAAACCCGTCCATTTCAGGCATCATTATGTCACTTATAACGAGATCAGGTTCATTGATGGTTATCTTTTCCAAACCCTCAACCCCGTTGTTGGCAACTTCTATATTATACGAAGTAGATAGCGTGCCCTTTAAAAAAGTCTGTACGTCAACTTCATTCTCAACCAATAAGATTGAATGATTTTTTTTAGCTACACTTAACGCTGAAACTGTATCACGCTCCGTAATATCAACAGAAAGTGGAATCCAATTTTTCACAAAAGACTTTTCTGAGAACTCTACATCCTGCGCAAGGTGATTGTCTAAAGTTTTCGAAGGAACGATTACTGTAAATCGGGTTTCTACCCCAGGATTACTATTAGCATAAATCTCTCCGTCAAGGATGTTCACAAGAGATTTGCAAAAAGATAGTCCAATTCCACCACCACTTGTAAGATCTTTTTTGTTGCCTAGTTGGTAAAACCGCTCAAAAATATTTTCAAGATCTTCTGTTGGGATTCCCTTGCCACTATCCACAACATCTATTTGTATTAATTTTTTTTCGTTTTCGTAGATAATTTTACACTCTATGCTAATATCACCTAACGGTGGGGTATTCTTAAATGAATTGGATAGCAAGTTAAAGATTATTCTTTCTAATTTTTCGACATCAATAATGATTTCTTCTTCTGGAGAGCTTACTTTATAGAAAAAATTAATGTCCCTTTCAAGCGCATAGTTCTCAAAAGCTTCTGTAGTTGGAAAGATGAAACCCGCCAAAGTGTCTTTGCTTAGGTTAAGTTTCAAATGCCCTTGTTCAGACTGCCGAAATGTAATCAATTGATCCACTAAACTTAATAGTCTCTTCGTGTTTTTTTGGATTAAAGCCAAGTACTTAATATTTTCCGGTTTTGGATTATTCGAAATGATACATTCTAACGGACCCGAAATTAACGTTAACGGAGTTCTAAATTCATGAGACAAATTCGTGAAATATCTAAATTTACCTTGGTTGATGATTTCTAATCTGTCCTTGTCCAATTTCTCGTATTTCAGTCGCTGTTTTAGTTTTTCGTTCTTTGAAAAGTAAACTATAATTCCTATTGCTATTCCTATTGCGATAATAGCAAAAATCAAATAACCCCACCATGACCTGTACCAAGGAGGTACTATGCTAATTCTTAAAGACTTTATTTCTGAACTCCATATCCCATCGCCATTGCCTGCTTTTACCTTAAACAGAAAGTTGCGGGCGGGTAAGTTTGTATAGGCAACATTGGTTTTTCCAGACTTTATTTCAATCCATTCTTCATTAAATCCCTCTAGCTTATAGGCCACTCTATTCTTTAAAGGAGTTGAAGTGTGATCCACCGCTAGGCCAAAAGCTATGGAATGTTCCTTTTGACTTACCGAAATGACATCGGTCTCAGAAATACTTTTATCCAGTATGATTTTATCCTTGAACCTCTCACCTATACCTACCCGCTTATTATTAATAAAAAGATCAGTAATCAAAACCTTTGGGGTTTGCTCATTCAGTTTAATATTTTTTGGGTCGAAGATGATTAAACCGTTTAAGCCACCAAAATAAAAATATCCCGAATCCCCTTTAAAAAAAGATCCTTGTCTAAAATTATTATGAGCTAAACCGTCTCTTACATCAAAAACTTCCACATTTCTATCCTTCAAGTGGAATCTGACCAAACCCATATCCGTACTTAACCATAAATAATCATTGTCTTCCTGTAAAATTCCATAAATGGCATCATCCGGTAATAAATCATTTTTTCTGAATAAGTCAATTTTTAATGGTAAACCTTCACTATCCAAGTATATTTTGTTTAGCCCGCCACCAAAGGTTCCTACCCAAATAATACCGTCATCGTCCTGATGAAGTGAGAAAACATTTTCATAACTTAGTTTTATTGCATTCCTATTTCCGTCTGAATAGAATTGGTTCAATTCTATTTTTTCGCCATCGAGTTCTCCATGCAATAAACCTTTATTGGTGCCAAACCAAAATGAGCCATCACTGGCCCTTAGTAATTTGTGGCCCTTTTTGCTACCCAAAGAAGTAACCGAAGCTACTTCTAGCGTAGGGTTTCCACTCAGGTCAATATCCTCCCAAGGATTTTTAAGGATGACAATTTTATTTCCCAATAATAACATATTATTTTCTCCTACCTGATAAATATCTCTAATCTCTTCATTTATAAGTTGAATACCGTCATGTGTTATTTCTACTTTTTTAAATTCCTTTTTTGAAGGGTTATAAACTATAACCGATTGATCTGTTCCAAACCACAGATAGCCTTTATCATCTTCATAGATACTTCTAACGATATCACCATCTTCAGTAGGGAATTTACTTCTCAAATCTTCAAACTTAAGAGAATTTAGAGTGTTTTTATTGATAATCGACTTACTTCTAAACAGGGGCTTATTGTAACCCGAAAGCCAGAGTATTCCATTTTTGTCCTCAAGAATGGCAGTAAGCAGATTGTCTGATAATGACTCTGAATCATAGGGGTTATGGGTATAGCTTACAAACTGTTTTTGTCTTAAATCTAGTTTATTAATACCTCCTTGTGCTGTGCCTATCCATAAGACATTGTAATCATCTTGATATAATGTATTAATATTCTGACTGCTTAAACCAAATTCATTTCGTGGGTCGTAAACGTAATGATAATGAGAATCTGTATTCGTATCAAATTTATAAAGCCCATCATTTTCAGTACCGACCCAAACAATAGAGTTGTTATCTTCAAAGATGGTATCGACGGAAAAATATGGATTTGTAGAATTGCTTCCTAAAATGTCGTTAAAATTCTTGATGATTTTAGGGATACTACTTTGGAGAGATATCTTATAGAGTCCTTTTTCAGCTCCAATCCAGACTATTCCATTTCTATTTAATAAGGAAGTAATATGAGAATTTTCTAAGATATCAAACTTTATTGCAGATTTGATTTCTGGCAACGCAGTTGGTATTTTCTCAAGTTCCAGATTCCACAAACCCTTTGAACTGCCTAGTAATATCGAACTTTCATCCCTGAAAATAAAATCATTAATAAATGGAATATCAAATCTTGGTTTTAGTATGTTATCCGATAATTTGAAAACTCCTTTTTTGACATCTGTTAATTTACAAGCATAAAGTTTATTTTCGCCAGAGAACCAGATTTGTCCATTTGGTCCGGAATCAATATGGCTAATGTTTACCTTTTCTAATAATGGAATTGTATAGAATTTTTCTAACATCGGCACATAAACATTCATACCTAGATTTGTTCCTATCCATACAATTCCATTGATATCCGAATACAGATATTTAATATCGTTACTGAGAATATTGCCATTAGTATCGGACTGTGTCGTAAACGTTTTGAATTCATAACCATCGTATCTAATTAATCCGTTTGGCGTTCCAAACCACAAAAAGCCATACCGGTCTTTCACTATGGAATTGATTGTGTTTTGATTGAAACCCTCCTTGTTAGAGAATATTTCAAAATCTTGAGAATGTACTTCGTATGAATTGATCAGTATGAGAAGGACAATTTGAAAAGAAAAGAAAATGACCCTTAATTTTCGGTTTTTATACATATACTTTTTTAGATAAAATATTCATTAGATCAAAATAAAGCTCCTTTTGTAAATCCCAAAGATTTGATTACCACTATTTGCCTTTTCACAAACTCATATTCAAAACAAGGGATAATAAAAATAGCTCACTATTAATTTAAATTCTAGGAATACTTTTTTAGTTATAGTTTCTTATTGAATGTACGTCTATACTAAAATTACTGTATTTTGAAGGTCTAAACTACATTTGATTTTACTCGTTACGATACTTTTTTTGCGCTCTAATGGGTAGTTTAATCAAAAATTGACAAATGGCTACCTTTGTGATTGAATGAAATTTATTTTAGCTTTATTATTAATAAATTAATTACAACTCGTATTGAGGTCTTTAAGGCCTATCCTAGAGAAACCGTTAACAAGTACGTGTCCGTGATAAGAGGAACCATGGTAAGAAGTTGCATTCGTATTGAACTGTTTAGTTTACAGTCCTCCCAGTTATTCGTGAAGTTAAATCTCTGAACCTAACAAAGGATTTGCTTTAAACTTAAGCATCAAATTACGGCTACATCTGCGGGGCAGGGCGCATGTTGTTTTTTCACAAGTTCAAGTGCACCGGTCCTCAAATTGATTCTAAAACATTCAACAAGATTTGCATCTTGGCTGGCAACAAGTAAATAATTACCACTTGTATCTAAGGTGAGGTTCCGAGCATTGGATTTAGCCGCTAACGAACATCGACTTGAAAAGGTTAATTTGCCATCGTCTGAGTCGACCTTATATACCGCTATGCTTTGATGGATGCGGCAGATGTAATAGTAGTACGTTCCATTTTTTGACAAGCAGCCTTCTGCTCCCCAAAAATTAGCCTTACCCAAATTCTCCGGATTATCTTGGCCATGAAAGCCCCCGGGATAACAATTTACCGTTTGAAAAGGCATCAGTCCTTTTTTATTATCTATACTACATACGACGGTAGTACCATTAAGTTCACAATTCACGTAGGCTACTCGTAACGTCGGGTGAAAATTAATGCCGCGTGGACCACTCCCACCCGGTAGATGTACTTCTTCTATGGAGGCCAGTGTCCCCAATTCTACATCAAGCACATGTTGGTGAATTTTATCGGAACCCAAATCCATGGTATACACCAAATTGGTAAGCGGGTCGCCGTGTACCCCGTGGGGATGTGACATTGTCTGACGGATTGGGATAGGTCCGGAACCACTATAATCTGGTCGTGCCGTGACTTCGCCGATCATACCCGTATTGGAATTAAAAGGCAACACTGAAACTCCACCTTCCCAATACCTCGTAACCAGCAGAAAATGACCTGTCCGGTCAAAAGTGGCGCAGGTATTTCCTCGCCCACCGGTTGACTGTGTGCATAGTTTTTTTAAATATCCATTGGACTGAATTTCATAGGAGGTTACATACCCCTCACCAACCTGTGCCCCTGTATGAGCGGAAAGTTCGTGCGTGGCAACAAGAAATCGTCCGTTAGGGTGAACCTCTAACCATGTCGGTGAATCCTGCTCTACCTTATTAATGGGGGTAAGCGAACCGGTGGAATCGTTAAACTCGAAAGAGAGGATACCTACTCCTGATTGTTGTGAGCCAACCCAGCTGAGCTGTCCAGGCTCAAATCCTGTATAACTCCCAACAAAACAGTAATTTTTTTTTATTTCGCTCATTCTAATATCTTGTTTACTTTTCATCGGTTTTCCGAGTGAGCCATTTTATGGAATTGCGAATCAATTGCTGCATCATTGGGTGCCCCAAAGCTTCCTTTGTATGCCCCGGTGCAAGGTAGACAAATCGTCCCTTACCTATTTCACGCCACCAGCCGGCTGGAGCGGATTTATTGGCATCAGAGATATTCCGCAGGAGTAAGTTCTCTTTATCACCATAGTATTTGCTCATATGTTGTTCATCATACGTTCTGAAGTCTTCAATACCAGCCGTAATCGGATGGTCTTTGTCCTCTATTCTGATCATGAATTCCTCTGGAGCCGGATGACCGCCGTAGTCCCCGCCGAAAATATCGTAGTAAGGTCCGTCTGGTGGGTACAAACCGTGCGAATTATGTAGTGCTAGGAAGCCACCTCCATTATTTACGAATTCAAAGACGGCTTGCTGTTGTCCGTCGGTCATCCATTTCACGGGAGATGCATCGTAACCGTTTGGCCAGAGATTTCCATCCTTCAAGAAGATCAATAGATCGAAACTCTTTAAGGATTCTGCGGTCAGCGCCTTGTCGTTTTCGAGATATACTACAGGAATATTTTCGAGTGCTAGCGGGGTCATTAGTCCGTTTCGGACATGGACCGGTGAGTGATAACGGTCACCAATAACTGCCAGAGCAAGCGGTCTATCGGCAGACATATAGACTTCGGAGGTGTTCTGGGTCTGGGCGGAAATCAAGGTCATCAGACCGCATGCCAAAATAGTAAAAATAGAAATTTGGGCGGTATGCCTAGTTCCTTTAGGTAAAATTGGTATTATTTTCATACTAGTTTTCATTTAGTTTTAAAGGATTAATTGCGGACAATATAGTCGTACCGGGAGACTTCTATTGGCCTTGTCTTAATAACCAACGGACGGCATTTTGCTTTAATTTCTGGTACATGGGGTTCCAATGGGCTGTAAGTAGATGACCCGGTTCCAAGTAACAGACCCGACCTTTACCATAATCGTAAGCCCAAACTGCAGGAGCGGTCGTGCCCATGTCAGTGCCCTTGTAGGAATGCCTTAGACCATCTTCGTTAACCGATTCCATCAATACGTACTCAGGGTCTTTGTCGTATTCCATAAAATGCTGCTCATCTGTTACTACGAAGTCCGTGATTCCCTCCATAATTGGATGGTCGGACTTTTTGACCTTGACCTTAAAGCTTCTGATGGGCGGGTGACCGGCATATGCCGCGCCAAGCACATCCCGAAAGTCGTTATTACTACTTCCTACATCAGTAACATTATGAAAGAAAAGTGCCGAACCTCCGTTCTGTACGAAATCACGAACCGCTTGTCCTTGGTGCGGTTGCATCCAAGACGACATTTCGATGGTTGCGGACTCTAGGGGCGGGTCGCTTATAATTGGGATGTCTTTCATGCCCCCTCGAAATGCTATGGCTTTTCTTCCTTCACGGACAGATCCCGGTTTCCCAAAACCGTTGGGGAAGATTCGACCGTCACGATGAACAATCAGCATCTCATATCCTTCCAATGTTTCCGCGTTGAGAGATGAATAATCGTCCGTCATTTTGGTCGATATGCCCATATTTTTTACGATGTCGTGCGTAAGAGCCGTACGGATATATTCCGAATTATGATAGTGATCACCTATCAATGCAAATATTTTAGCCTTTTCCGGAACCTTCTTTTCGGCTGATGAAAAGACCGAGGGGGAAGCTAATGCTACTCCAGCTGTTAGTCCGGCTATAGAGGTGAGGGCAGACCGTCTCGTAATGCTCTTTTTAGATAAAATTGGTTTTGGCTTCATAAAAAATTCAATTTAAGGTTTAACGATCAAGCAAGCTGTTGTTTCCAACAAAGTGTATTGCTTTGATTTTGTCAATTGTTGTTTATTTTGTTACAAATCGGTATTTATATCCGATAGCAAAAGCCACCGGAGGGCATAGTTTTTATTTCTTCCCATTCGGGCGATTGTCTTTGATGATTGATTGAAAAATAAATAGACGTACAAAGTCATGCAGCAAATCGGGCACGAAAAATGTATCCCGGGTAGCGTCTGATGCATCGGCCGTTGTTACGACCAGAAGGTCTAACTCGGGATATATACCAATAAACTGTCCGCGGTGACCATATGCAAAGTAGCCTTGAACCTCGACATCTCCTTGTTGGGTATTTAAAATATCCGAGCGTTTTCGTACCCAGTTCAGGTATCCATACCCTTTTTGTCGATCAAAAGCTGCTCGGTGCTCAGAAGCGGCTTTTACCCACCCCGGCGCTAGTATTCGTTCATCTTCCCAAATGCCGTCCCGTAATAACAGGTAGCCTAATTTTGCCAGATCCCTGCTGCTCATATAAAGGCCGTTGCCTCCTTGTGGAAAGCCTTGGGGACCTTTTGCCCATTCACTGACATTGATGCCTAATGGTCCGAATAAATTGTCTTGTGCCAAGGAACGTACGTCGGATGCAGGCCCTGCCATACCTTTTTTAGCGAGCCTATCCAGCATGGCCATTACTATATTCGGAGCATGGTTGTTGTATTCGAATACCGTGCCCGGCACGGATTCTGGTTCCGCTTGAAGAAAAAGTCTAACATCTGCAGAACTTCTACTATTCGGTACACCTGACCGGTGGGTAAGGATATCTTTCAACGTTAACGCTGCAAGCTTCGGGTGAATCGAGTATTCTGGCAACAAATCACTAACACCTTGCCCTACACTATCGATCCATCCCTTTTGCTCGGCGACACCTAAGAGTGTTGCGACAAACGTTTTAGTGACCGAATATATATGATTGGCAGTCTCGGCCGTTTGACCGTTAAAATAAGATTCGCTCACAAGGTGGCCGTTGCGAATGACGAGTAGGCTGTAACCGCTAGGAAAAAGACTTGGATAGATTTGTTCCGCTGCGTTCAACACAGTACTATCCATTTCCACAACTTCCGGTTTACTTTCCAGCCAATTAGCAGTAGGCCATGGTGCTGATGCTTGTGGACTTTGAGTTTGGGAACTCCCCTGAATTGCGCAAGCCAAGAATAGAACAACAGACAGGTTAAAGGAGCAACCTAGACGATACGCATGACAGCAAAAGTATAAAAGGTAAGTTTGAAAACTATAGCCGTTATGCCGAAAATTTTGGCTTCTGCTTTCTCGTATTATTGGCATCATGTTGAAATTGCACATTAATGATGATGATTTTTATTTTGTAAAATTATACCGACTCCAACCTTAATTTTTTTAAGATAAACCTCATTCAGCGCCTACATTTATTCAGAGAATAGCCATTTTAAATTTGATTTCAGCTGGCTACCACGGTTGATTTTCTCTTCATCCATACAAAAAGGATAACAAACAATACAATCAATAGGGCCGGAAATAAGGTCATAGTTTGTAAGGTAGCCTGACCGGCAACCAATTCCAGTTCGTCTCCGGTAAATCCTTTTTCAGCGGCCATTTCCCTGTCGGTATCGATCCATGCTCCAATAATTGGTTGAAAGATGGAACCAGAGAACATCCCAACGGCACCGATAATCGACATACCTATCGCTCCACTTTTAGGGATTTTATCAGCAATAAAACCGAGCATATTTGGCCAGAAATATGCAATTCCCAAAGCATAGATGATCGCTGCAATATAGGCCATGCTTCCAGTTTGAGTACTGAATAAAAATATTCCGATAAGTGTTAGCACGGCAGAGCCGATAAAGACACGGGGTTGATCGAATTTTTTCACAACATCTCCTCCAAAGTATCTAGCGACTGCCATTAAACCGGTTACCAAAGCTAAAATCAACATAGGTTCTGCCCCGCTTTTTGCCAATATCAACCCAACCCATTGTTGTGGTCCAAATTCTGATATTGCCGTAAGGGTCATAATCACCATCATAAAAATAAATAATGGGCTTACCATGGCCTTGAAATTACCCGATAATGACGCCGCCTCTTTGGTTTTTACCTTGGGCCAGACCCTTCCGAAGAATAAATAACCATAAATCAGGGTAGGAATCATAATCACCCAGATTTGGGATTCCCAACCCAGCCCGGCATCAGTCATAAATTTAGAAATTAAAGATCCGATTACAATTCCCCCAGGAAACCACATATGTAAACGATTCATCATCTTAATTATCGTATTTCCTTTGTACGCATCTGCAACAAATGGATTAATAGCAGCTTCTGTACAACCATTCCCAAAGCCGATTAACAGGGTGGAAATAAGTAACCCAACATAACTTACAGAATATATGGTCATTATAATACCTATTGCATGTGCTAAAAAAGCAAACTGCATGATTATTTTTCCGCCAATGATGTTGTAGATCAATCCGCCAATAATCATAGAAATAGGAAAACCTAGAAACCACATCGCATTGATGTATCCTAACTGTTCTCCCGATAGCGTTAATTCCTTTCCTAGTTGTGGTAGGATACCTGCACGTATACTAAAGGAGAATGCATTCGTAATTACTGCAAAACAACCTGCACAAAATAAAAGTTTTCTGTCCTTAGTATCCGTTGTAATTGATTCGCTACTTAGTGTTTTCATTTAGTTTTATTTGACCCCTTTTTGTATTTAGTTTGGGAATATCCACCTTAATAGGATGTTAAAGCATAATGGCTTAGCTGTTTAAAAGTTTGAACATAATTCAATTACCCATTTGGAACTCCTAGATTTATTTCACTTCTTGCTTATGGTTTAGCCGTTCTTTTTTCCCGTTTCTCATACGGGCAACCTCTTTTTCCTGAACTGCCCTAGCCTCTTCGTTAAAATTAAATCGTATGTAGGTTAGCACCTCGGCAATATCTTTGTCACTTAAAAAATCCATTTTGGGCATTACCTCGTTATAAGTTTTCCCATTAACTGAAATAGGCCCCTCAAGTCCTTCCAATATTACTTTTATCAATCGTTTCTTGTCTCCATTTACCCAGTTCGAGGCTACTAATGGGGGATAACGGTTTCCATCTCCCTTCCCATCTGCCTGATGGCATGAGATGCAATAAGTGTTATAAATTTTTTGACCTCCTGCCGCCATGTTCAACGTAAGATTGTCCAGTATTTCGTCTGGGGTTTTAATGTGGGTAAGTGTTTTTCTTTTTTCCATTTCTACCAACTGGTCCGTACCAAAATCTTCTTTATCTCCCTTGTACATAATCCGCCAAATTTTTCCGTTGATACTCTCTACAACATATAGTGAGCCATCTGGACCCATCGCTAATCCCATCGGGCGATGTGTCGCGTCGCTTATACTCACCAAAGTTTCTTTGCCGGCAAATCCATCGGCAAAAATTTCCCAGTCTCCGGATGGGACGCCATCTTTAAACGGTACAAAAGCAACGATGAAGCCAGATTGTGGGTAAGGGGCTCGCCTGCCTGATCCGTGAAAAGCAATAAAAGCACCGTTTTTGTAATGGTCGGGGAACTGATTCCCGGTATAAAAAAATAGATCGTTCGGTGCCCAATGCCCAGGAAATCCAATAATCGGATTTTCAGGCTTATCCAGTCCCGTCAAATCCATGTTACGGTATTCCGGAGCTACCACTTTTTTTTCCTGCATTTGGTCATAGTAATAATAGGGCCACCCGCCGTTCATTCCCTCCGTTACCTCAAAAAATTCTTCAGAGGGTAGCATCGCATTTTCCCATTCTGAATAAATTGATGGCCAATGTTGATGAAGCTCGTCTCTGCCATGTTGCACAGCGAACAATGTATTAGTTGCATGATTCCAGTCCATTGCTATCCCATCCCTGAGTCCGCTTGCATACCTAACCCCGTCTTTCTGAGTTTGGTTAAGCTGATCAGCGTTGAATTTCCAAATACCTGCATGTTCGGATAGTTCAGCACATGGATATTGCCCTGGACTGCCCGGTGTCCTATTATCTATTTGACAATTATTGGTTATGGAGCCATAATTAATGTACATAGAACCATTGTCGTCAAAAGCAATCGATTTACCAATGTGTTCAGTGGAGGTATCATCCGTTAGAACAAGTTCTAGTGTACCCTCGGGAATTAATTTATCCACACTCAATTTTTGTCTGTAAACAGCATTTTTCGTTCCAAAATAAATATACCCTTTGTATATTCTCATGCCTGTAGGACCGTAACCGCTTTCCACCTTGTATTTTCCAAAATAGGCGACACGATCGGCCTTGCCATCATTATTACCATCTCTAATGGCTACATTTCCGGAATCTTGCTTCGCATTCGTAAGTTTTACATAGATATCACCGTTTTCATGTACGGCCATATGTCTCGCTTTTCCAATGCTGTCTACTACAACGATAGCCTCAAATCTACCAGGTAGATATAGACCACCATTATCTAAATCACCCGATGGAAGATCGGTTTTTTGCCCGCATCCAATAAGAATACCTACTATTAGCGATCCCCAAAATAGGTGAATGGCATATATTTTTTTGTTCATATAAATAAGCGGAATCAAATTTTTAGTCTTTCTAAGAAATCATCCTACCAGCTACATCGTTGTTAAAATGTACTTATTCTCGATGTTGACTTCTTGACGACTTCATAGTTTCTGGTTTTATAATAAGCGTACCAAATGATTTTAAATCGGTTTTTCTACTCGGAGGAACCGTTGACCAATAATCGATATGGTGTATGTTCGCGAAATTACCCTCGCCTTTTTCCTTTTCGTCTAAATCCTGTAGCTCAACATTGAAACCAACTTTGGTCTCTTTCGATAAATCGACGAACGTTGTACCATCAAGTGCCATACAGGGATTAGGATTAATCCGCCACTCAATAACATATCCTTGCCCCTCATCCTCGTCTTTTAAACGGACAGAAGCTTCCATGTCACCGTTTTTTATCCAATTCTCGTATCGGGCCCAAACATCAGCCGTAAGGGGTAGACCAGACGAAAGTCCTCCAGTACCCAATCCACCGAGAATTGATTTGTTGGTACTAACACAAAATTGCCAGCTTCTGCCATCCCCAACTGGCCTACTATTATCGTCCCATTTATAGGTAGAGTTCATCATTAGTTCAATTCCGTCTCCCCAAAATGGCCAACCTTTTTGAATATTCAATGCATTGGCATGCGGGTTAGTCGAAGGTAACCAGCGTTCGGTATCAAAACCATAAATCAAATCGTCCGTGACATCAAATGCAAAATATAGGCTACTGCCGTCATGCTTAATCCAGAAAACAACGGAAAGGTCTTCGCTATTTTCAGAAGCTGGAGGCGAATCACTTTTCCAACCTTTTACTCCTTTATATTTTTCAGCATCCCCGTATTCTCCATCTAGAATATAACCATCCAGATTCGGCGTTTTACCATAATAAGCGATTAAGGTATCAGAAAATTCACCAAGATTGATTTGAGTATTTTCCATTCTTATATCCTTGATTACTTCTTTGTCAATCGTGCTTTTGACCTTGTGACTACTATCATATTGCTTTGAATGACTATTTTCATTTATAGAAAAAGACAAAAAAATAAGGATGAAAAAGGAACTCCAATTCATGGTGGTTTCTGTATTAATATTGAATCTCTTTATAAACAGCTGGTCTAAACATGGTACCCCCATTTGCAAGGTCTAAAAAAGTCCTTTGCGAGTCCGAACCTCTAACAAGCTCCTCCTCCTTAAAACCAACGATAGTCTCTGGAGCATCGAGGTATTTAATGCCATGGAGCGCCCAATTTGCCCGAATGTCCGAGGTTGCTGCTTTAGCCTCTTTGATCAGCAATGATAGTGCCCTCTTGCGTTGGCCTATATTCCCAAGGGTAATCATCGCATTGATGCGGACACTGATTTCAGTATCTTCTAGTACTGCTTCAACTTCTTTTAAAGCCGGTTTGGCGTCTTCCCGTAATATGCGCAGCCCTAGAATGGCCCAGTATCTAATTATGGCATCATTATGCTTCAGGTTGGCAACCAGCTGTGGAATCATTTCTGGATTCTTCTTCTGTGCGATGTTCGCAACTTCGAAAATCCCATATAGATCGTATTTTTCAGTGGATTGGCAGAAATTGAAAATAGTAGAAACTTTATTTTGATCAATAACTTCCATCATTGGTTCCGGAATAAAACCTGAATCGCGAGCTTGCAATAGTTGCTTGTCCAAAACCTGACTCATTGCCGCAAGTTTATCTACGTAATCTGGGAGAGCGGCCAGGTTTTCAATTTCGTAGGGATCGTTTTGAGTGTCGTAAAGTTCTTCGGGAGGTTGGGGAAGGAAAAATGCGGACTGGGCAGGATTGGTTCTTCTGGCTTGGTACTCCCGGACCTGTGAGAGTTGTCCAGGATGGTACAGCGGATATGTAATCATTTGAAACCTTGGACGATCAGGCTCGTAGTTACGGATATATTTCCAGCGCCCATCGGTTATTCCCCGTCTCATTTCTGGTGCAGATACAAAACGATCGGAGAAAAGTAATACTGTTTCTGGGGCGGAATCAAGTGACGGGCCCATAAAAATATGTCCCGTCATACGTTCCGGAATTTCAGCACCGGCGAGTGAAAGTAGCGTTGGTGGTATGTCCGACATCTGAACTAGTCGTTCGATAGCAGAACCCGGATTACCTTGTACAAGGTGCTTCCATTTCTCAGGAATCGAGATAATTAGGGGTACCCGTGTACCGCTGTCGTAAAGGTAGCGCTTAGAGCGAAGCGTGATGCCCGCGTGATCTGAGGAATAAATGACAATGGTATTTTCGGCTTCGCCAGAAGCCTCAAGATCGGCAAGATATTCTCCAACCTGTTTATCCATATCCGCGACCCTATCATATACACGCTGCCAGTCCCTAATATTTTCAGGTGTATTGACTTGATAGGGAGGTACGGTAATCTTATCTGCCGGTGTTTGTGCTTCAGGATATTTTCCTGGGTAATGTCTTTCGAATATTTGTCCTTCGTGGGTAGCCAGTATATTAAATACATGGAAGAAGGGACTTCCCGCCGGCCGATTTCTGTAATGTGCCTCTTTCCCGTACTCATCAAAAATTTCGCTGCCAAAAGTTGAATTATTATAATCGGTCCGACCAAAACTTGTAAGGTAATAGCCCGCTTTCCTTAATAGAGTTGGATAGGGAACCAGGGAGTCTGGGACCCGAAACCGGCTTCGCATGTGCTGGGTACCGGTAGTAATTGCAGGAACCCCCAAAATGATGGAACTCCTGTTCACTGCGCAGACCGGTGCATTGGCAAAAGCGTTCGTGTAAATAAATCCCTGTGCTGCCAGTTTGTCCAAATTAGGAGTTTGGGCAATCGTATCACCATAAGGCCCAATGTAGATACCATTATCCTCACTTCTAATCCAAAGAAAATTCGGTTTTTCCTTTTCATCGGATTTGGATAAATCATTATTGTTACTACTCGGGCGATACGAAAGTAGACTAACGACGAAAATGAAATAAAATAAATATTTCATAGTTAAGGTTTCAAATTAAAGCATTGATAATAATTGTTCGGATTATAGAAAATGTAGAATTATATTTATTTTAATTTACTGACCTGTTTTCTTCAGAGATAACGACCTCATGAACATAGATTACATCGGAAATATGATTCCCTAGAATTTGTCCTTATTTCCGAGGTGATTTATAAAGTTTCAACATATATAAGGCAAATTTCCTGGTAATAAACGCTATGAAAGAAATTAGTTCGAGACTATCTATAAAACGAACTGACAGGTCAGAATGAACTTCTCTGTAACCCGGTTCTTCTGTTCCAAAGTCTAATTCTTTTAATTCAAATTTCAGTATCAAAAAATTATAAGAGCCTTTTCTTCCAAAATTAATAGGAGAAATTTATGCAGTCTTTCTCAAATCACCCAATCGTTTGCTGAATACTTGCATTTTAATTTTTTAGGATAGGCTACAGTATCAATTCAAAAAAATAATTTGATACTTAAGTTTTTTTAAAATAAAACCTTAGAGGTAATTATTCTCCATATCTTAATCATAGAAAAATACAGTTTTGTATTTTACAATAGTATTAGATTCTTGATATGAGTAGATCAAAAAGCAACATTTTAATTACTAATCCTAAACCTGATTGTGGTTCTGACATCGCCAACTCATCTGAATCTGAAAATCCATGAAAATAATTTGATAATTCATATACTTTATGTCCTACAAGAAAAATTTTATGATTTGTTAGGCTAGGGTTAGACCGGCCATAAGCTTTTTTAAACCTACAAAAATGCTATCAACAGCTAATAGTTTAATACGCTAACCCTCCAGTTTATGAAATTTCAAATAGGAAGAAGGAGATGTGCCATGTATATTTCTAAACTGTCTATTAAAATTTGAAATGTTGTTAAAGCCAGACAAGTATGCTATAGCGGTTATACTTTCCTTGTTTTCTATTAACAGTTTACACGCATAACCTACTCTTATCTCGTTTAGATAGGTTGTAAATGATTTTCTATGCGTTTTTTTAAAAAATCTACTAAAGGCAGATTTATTCATACCTGCTATATCCGCTACATCACCAGAACTTATTGGACCGTTGAAATTTTCGAACACAAATTCGTATATCTTATTAAGTCGTCTATTTTCGGTCTGTTGAAAAGAATTTATAAAACTATGACTTGAAAGTATCTGATATTGCTCTTGAGTGGCCAAATCGTGCAATATTTCTATAATTTTATATATTTTAACTGCAGATTTATAGTTAGTTAAATCTATTATTTTTTGAATGAGATTATTCTCAAAATTTTGGAAGCGGATACCTAATTCTGCTTTTTCCAATAAACTGGCAACACTTTGCATTTCTGGAAGTTTAAAAAAGTCCGGCCCTAAAAATTCTTTTTTAAAGTGCACTGAAACGGCTTCTGCTTTTAAATTGGCATCATTTTGAAAATATGCTTCGTCGTTCAACCACATATGCGGAAGATTCTCACCTATCAGTACGACCTCACCCTCCTGAAATTTTTCGATATTATCCCCTATGAATCTAGTCCCGGTACTTTTTAAAATAGCAACCAACTCTATTTCTGGATGATAATGCCAAATTCTTAAAAAATTCGGATAAACGTTACGTGAAACAAGAAACGACCTATTGGATATGCTGGTTCTATTTAGTAGATGAAGTTTCACCTGTTGATGTTTTGAGGATTAATCTATTTTTTCTACCTCTATATAAAAGGCATTACTTCGTTCACCGTCCATCATATCAAAATATGCCAATAATTCTGTTTCTCCTTCCTCAACCTGCATCTCTATTACGGCCGCTTCTTTTGTATTATCAACTTCCACTTCTTTTCGTTGATCAGCTATTTTCAAATATGCGTTGGCGAACTTCATAGCTTGTCCGTCCTGCCTACCGTTCATAAAGGGGGTCGAAGGCACTGCATCATTTATCTCGGCACCAAGTGCAATTCCGCTTTCCGAGGGCCATCGCCGTAAATGAAATCTATACATACCCGCTTTTGTAAATTCTACAGAAAAAGGTGCTGGTTTCATTGGTCCACCTCGTCGTATCATCGCTTGGTTCCATGGAGGATAATAGTCAGTAGTACGAGCATCATGGCACGTGATGACGTCGATTTTCTCCGTGGTCCCTAGTTTTATTACGGAATATTTTGTCTCTTTGATTACATCTTCCCACCAAGCATTATAAAATGCGTTCATCTTATTAACACGCTCGGTGTTATTTGGCGCTATATTTTTTGTTTGCCCTGGATCGTCTTCAATATAATACAGCTCCCTTCCATTAACAAGGCGCCAATACCCATCCATAACACAACTATTTTTCCCTTTTTCAGGCCAAGATACACGCTGTGTATCCGTTACTAATTTCCTATTTGGCAAATCGTTTTCTCCCAATAAATAACTACTAATATCGATACCATCCATTGTTTTAGACGCCGTGAATTCTTGACCAGTAAGTGCGGTAAGCGTTGGCAACATATCCACGTGAGCAGTCAAACCTGATAGCTTTTTACCTCCAAAAAGTCCTCCTTTTGGCCACCTTATAATCATGGGAACTCTGTGCCCTCCATCATATTCACTTCCTTTTGTGCCGCGCATACTCGCATTGTAGCCTTTGGCATCTCCAGTCTCCTTATTAACTTGGTAGCCCTGAGCGGTCCCATTATCTGTAGTGAAAATTACGATGGTGTTCTCCTCGATACCCAAGGTTTCCAATTTTTCAAGTAGGACAGCAAAATTATCGTCGACATTGGTAATCATTCCATAAAATCGTTTTTGAATATCGGTCAGGTTTTCTTCATCCTTATATTGATTGTAGTATTTCTCAGGGACGTTGTAAGGTCCGTGCGGGGCGTTCAAACTTAAATAACAAAAGAATGGCTGATCTTTTTTATCTTCTATGAATTTCAAAGCCTCGTCAAACCATATATCTGTACAATAGCCTTCTTTCTGTTCAGGGTTTCCGTTTCTAAAATAACTATCGTCAAAATAATCATTGTTCCAATAATCCGGTGTTTGACCTACGCCGCCGCCGCCGTGGTAAAAGGTTTCCTGAAATCCCCTATCATGTGGCAAAAATGGATGGTTATCACCAAGATGCCATTTTCCGTACATGCCCGTTTTGTAGCCGTTTTCACTAAAAACATCCGCCAAAGTGGTTTCTCCATCATTAAGCATGGACGCACCCATTATTGTATGCCAAACACCGTTCCTGTTACAGTTTCGCCCTGTTAGCAAGCCAGCTCTCGTTGGAGCACAGGTAGTTCCAACATGATAATTAGTTAGGTTCACGGACTGTCTCGAAAACAAGTCTATGGCCGGTGTTTTTATTACCGTATTGCCGGTATGTCCCAAGTCGCCGTATCCTTGATCATCCGTGATTACAATAATCACATTGGGTTTAGTTTTTGATTCTTCGATAGTGACTTTATCCTCCTTACAGGAAATTAAAATAATGGAAATCGATAGTAAGATGAATTGATTTTTGACCGGTAATGGATACTTAAATAGTTTCATATGATTATTTCAAAAGTGTCAGTTTTAGTTAATTATTTTTTTGGCAGTAAAACCCATCGCAGTATTTTGTATTCCGGTTGCTCCCCTTTCCAATCAGCTCCGAAGTCCTTAGGTTTTCCAGGTTGATTTCTACCAGGTTTCAGTGTTACTTTAGGGCTTAGCTCTAGCTCATTGATTGTGGTCCAATCTTCAAGTTTCTCGTTATGTAGGTTTTTAAAGTTTTTAAGCTTCAAATAAATGGTTTGCCATTCTCCTCCTCCCTTTAGACTTACTTCTGTGGCATAGTCATCTATGCGAATTACAAATTTATTGGTCGAATCGGAACGCACTGTTAGTGCTAAGGCTGCCTTTTTGGTTGGTGCTTTCCAAAGCTCGCTGTAAATTTTGTGGGTTCGGAGGGCCCAATTTTCTGGAAAATAAGTAAACCAGTCTTTTTGCCAGTCATCTCCAAAACTATCAATGACAGTTGAAGATTCTAGTTTTTTCTTTGTCTCAAATATTTTTAAAGCATCCGGTGCTGTAACGGTCATCTCGCTGGAAACATTTATTTTATCTGTTGTGAACGTTCGGTAGTAGTAGCCGGCTGCGGAAACTTTATTCGGTAGGTCGTACAAAATGTTGGCGTAGACCCATAGTGGAAGTTCTGTACTTTCCAGAATTATAGAAGCTTTCCATTCAGAGCCTTTCTTTTCAGCTTTAGCGTGATGCCAAAACCGATTTATTCTTTCAGTTCTGCTTATACTATCCACATTAGTTTTCGGTTGCAGATAAAAGACGTCCACTGCTGATATGGGTAAGGTGGTATCGGGAACGACCGTGAAAACCGGATTAAAGTCTTTTGCAGATACTTCGATACTGGAAATTGGTGTCATGGGCCATTTGAAATCTTTTTTTAAATGTTGGTCGAACCATAGTAGGCTTGCACCTTCAAATTCTGGTGTATCTTGATGATTATGATGGGCCGAGGATGTCTGCCGCCACTCTGTTGTTTCAATCAGCTTAGTCGCATTTGTGAGATCGGAGATATGTCCGTGAAAATCATTGGACGGACTCAAAAAAATAATAGGGCATGTAATATTTTCCAAGTACAGATTATCGGTTAACGTTTTATTGAACAAATCGTTTTTTGTTATTAAATCGCTTATGCCACCGCAAGAGGGAGCTGCAGCTTTTATCCTTTCGTCTGTCCCAGCAGTAAGCACTGTAATTTTTCCTCCCATGGAATGACCATATATCCCAATTAAATCAGGATTCACCTCAGGTTGTTGTTCCAAAAAAGTAATAGCCCGTCTTGCTGCTAACGTCCACAAAAACCATCTATTGTTTCTAGGAGATTCAACAGAATCTAAAGTCCAATCATTGGCATCCGTAGCCGTGATATCACTTTTAGGATTTCTATATGGAGCATGATAGCCATCCACTCCTCCCCAGTCCGTAGTTATTTTATAATCGGGGTCAGAAGTCTTATTGTCAAAAAAGAGCTGTACCTCCGCAGGATTTACTTTATAGTCTGGGGCGTTAATTCTTCCTGCCCATGAGATTGAAACGGAAGCATAGCCCCGTTTCGCATTAGTCAGTACTGCATTATAATCTGCATATTGCCCACCTCCATGTACTTGTACTAATGCTGGAAGGTTTTTGTGGTTCTTTGGAAATCCATAAATGGCCGCCAACATTGCTTTTTTTTCTCTAAATACACCAATTTTAAAGCGAACAACTCGCATAATGACGCCTTCTTGCTCCCATTCCTTGATAATATCGATGTCTAGCGATTCAGAACGCGGATCGTAATGTTGCCAGAGTTGATCAAAGGTTTTTGGGATGATGGCTGTTTCCGTTGCACTGAAAGTATTTTGGCATTGCGATGTGAATATTCCGAACAGGGCCACTATGACAATAAAAACATTTTTATTTTTTAACATTTACAAAACAATTTCAAAATTTTAATCAGAGCTAAAACACTCAATTTAAATATAATCTATAATAGATTCTGTTTCAGGCTTGTCAATATTTAATTGATTCTATCTAAATCTTTCAGAAAATTCTATAATTTCAATATTCTTTGCTATTAATTAGAACAAACTTCTTGTTAAGACATTATGGATTATATATCCACTAACCTAAAAAAATACCATTTTGAACCGTACAAATCCAATGTTTTATTTGTAAAATCGTTTTTCAATTAGCTAATTTTTTTTGTCGCCAGGTTTAAGAAATAATCCATATATGGTAGAATCACGCTTTAAGGTCGGGTCTCGATTTTGGTATTAAAAACAATTTGTCTGCCGCAAAACAATGCTGCTCCGCATTTATTTTATAATGTATTTCCAAATATTTTTTGGTGTCCTTTGAAAATTCCACATTGCACTTAATGTTATATTTCAACTTCATTTTTTTGAACCAGTTAGCCATGGCAACTTTATAATAATATCATGAACTGGAATTATACTGTAGCAGAAAGGTATTTAACATCAATTTTGTATAGTTCGCTACTATTTCAGCTCCAATTGTAGGAGTGCCTACACTTCACTTGAATTATAATTGCCCTTTCTAATCGTTTAATTACCATATAAGCAAAATATTGTCAATGAATTCATTATGATATTTATGTTGGCTACCGCTTAAACCCTCAATATTTGAAAGTATTTAACCCCTTTTGTTAAAGCTGTTGCAAATTTAGTTAAGGCCAAAATCGGTATAAAAAAGTTTTTTAAATCTTTGACTAAAAATATTCTTCATAAAAATCATTCCTTCTTTGTCTTTCAAATCATTATAGAAATCTTCCCGTTAAGTTTAATTATATTCGATTTACAAGTTCATAGTTGACCCTATTTTGACCGATAGAGTAAAGTAAATTATCAAAAGTAACATTGAATTAATAAGAAATCTACACTTGAAATCACCTAATTCAATACTATTTGTGCATTTCAATCGCTGAACTTTTTAAAAATATTAATAGAAATTGTTGAACATATGATAAATGTATCCCTTACCATTACCAATTTTAGATTAAAATTATGTAGGTTTTTTATGTAGTTCAATGTTGACTTAATGAATTTGTTTTACCGTAAGAATAGGTCTAAATAAATCAAAAAGAGGCACTTGAATAGTTTCAAAAGAATCAACTATAAACTAGGGCAAAAATTGTACTAGTTTAAGAATTAATTGAATATCCGTAATCACTCATAATTTGATATATTTGCCCGAACTTAAGCGAGACGCTATATGAACCTATTCACTTTTACCGCCAATTTCGGTAGCGAAGAAGCCTGTCGCCTGCACTTTAAGGGGGAGCGGGACAGAATCGGGGTTGCCTGCCATAGGTGCGGGCATACCGAACATTTCTGGATTAAGAGCCGTTGGAGCTATGAGTGCAAGCAATGCAGG
>NZ_MDGN01000016.1:0-1539 GCF_002742365.1 Maribacter sp. 4U21 | reverse complement strand
AATGGAAGGGGTACAGGCCCATCGCAAAGGTCTACGATATAAACCAGATAGAAAGCGCTAAGGGGGCCAACTTCAAGGCGCTGCATACCATGATACACCAGATAAAGTCCTGGATTAGAACGACCTATTCATGGGTGAGCGACTTTCATATCAACAGGTATTTCAACGAGTTCTGCTTCAGCATAAACCGCTCCCAAAGCAAGGCGACCGTATTCAACAACCTGATAACTAAAATGGTCGGAAAAGAAAAAGTATACCGGTCCAAACTAATATGCAGTTAACTACTGACCTCTAATTTTTTAAATTGCTTATCTGTTTATGTGCCAGTAAGGTGTCGTGATGGCTATTGCCGGCCTGTCGAAGAGTCTTTCGCCGAAGTATCTCCTGTTGAGTTTGTAACGGAACTCGTCGATGTAGTTCTGTAGGTACTTTCCCTTTATCCTGTGGTAAATCCCGAGCAGCGTCCTCTTTGCGTTGGCAATGGCAATGTGCGCCCATTTCAGGGTCTTGGCCGTGGTATCCTTTCCGGACTTCTCCATGATGTGCATCTCCACATGGTCCGATATGTTAACATAGCTGGTGCTCCTGTCGGAGAACACTATGCCGGCCTCGTCGAAGTTCCTCTCCACCGTTGCATCGATCTCCTCCGCTCCGTGGGAGGTGAGCACCTTCATCTTGAAATATCTGCAATGGCTGCTTTTCTCCCCGGTATCGGAATCCTACAGCGGGGTCGACTCGGCCATTACGGCTACGTTCGACTGTTCTTGGCTGCCCCGGCCCCTTTTCAGCTTCTTTTTGTCGCTCTCCTTTGTGGCGATCTCGAAATATCCCTCGTCGAACTCGATCTCGCCATTGAGCCCGTAGAGTGCGTCCCTCTTGCCCATAGCCCCGCGTATCCTGTGCATGAGCGACCAGACCGTATCGTAGCGCTTGTGGCCCAACTGGCGCTGCAGCTCCACGGCGGAGATACCTTTTTTGCTGTAGGTCATGAAGGCCATGACGATGTACCATGTCCTGACCGGAAGTTTGGAGCCCTGCATTACCGTGCCACTGTGCAGGGTCGTCCTGAAATTGCAGTCCGCGCATTGTCACTGTCCCTTGGCCTTGAGCCAGTATTGCTTCGTCCCGCCGCATTTCTTGCAGACGACCCCTTGACTTTCCCTGACCCCTCGCAGATGCGAACGGCAGGAGGCCTCGTCGGGGAATTGTTCCATAAAGTTCAATAGGTTCATATAATTATCTTTGTCATAAAGGTAATCCATTCACAATTACTGGTAAAGTGCCGTGGAATCAATATTTTTTTTAATGATTTAAATATTGAATATCCGTAATCACTCATAATTTGATATATTTGCCCTAACTTAAGCGAGACGCTATATGAACCTATTCACTTTTACCGCCAATTTCGGTAGCGAAGAAGCCTGTCGCCTGCACTTTAAGGGGGAGCGGGACAGAATCGGGGTTGCCTGCCATAGGTGCGGGCATACCGAACATTTCTGGATTAAGAGCCGTTGGAGCTATGAGTGCAAGCAATGCAGG
>NZ_MDGN01000015.1:0-86535 GCF_002742365.1 Maribacter sp. 4U21 | reverse complement strand
CAATATTCCTCACTGCTGCCTCCCGTAGGAGTCTGGTCCGTGTCTCAGTACCAGTGTGGGGGATCCCCCTCTCAGGGCCCCTACCCATCGTAGCCATGGTAAGCCGTTACCTTACCATCGAGCTAATGGGACGCATGGCCATCTTCCACCGGCCGAAGCCTTTAACCCTTTCACGATGCCGTAAAAAGGTACAATGGGGCATTAATCTTCGTTTCCAAAGGCTATTCCCCTGTAGAAGGTAGGTTCCATACGCGGTGCGCACCCGTGCGCCGGTCGTCAGCGAAGTGCAAGCACTCCCTGTTACCCCTCGACTTGCATGTGTTAGGCCTGCCGCTAGCGTTCATCCTGAGCCAGGATCAAACTCTTCATCGTTGTTCTGTATATATTCGTCCCAACCATTCCAACGTCCGTCCCCGGCCCCGATTCTCTCGATCTAATTCTATTCTTCCCGAAACCCTGAGGCCCCGGGAAATCACTTGATTCTTTTTCTCTACCTAAAAACCGAAACGGTGACCCCGAAAGGTACCAATCAGCTCTTATTCTCTCCACAATATTTCAATGAACTCCTGTAATCCCCTAACGCTCCGAAAACATCACTGTCTCCACGTTAGTGCCTCAAGTATCTCTCAAAGCGGGTGCAAATATACGCACCCTTTTTGATTCTACAATACATAAATCAAAAAAAAAGTAAAATAATTTAAATTAAAATATAATGATTTGATTTTGTGGTGATTATGCACTAAAAAATTGCAGAATTTTAGTCATGAAAAGTTAAATATCTGTAAATCAATCTTATAATTAAAAGCCCTAAAATCAAAGAAAAAGTCAAATCACTAAATCACAGTGTTTTAAATTGTACCTATGAAAAGAAATTCCAAACTAAACCGAAGCGAATTACAAAATCACGGTAGGGGTAATTTGGTGCAGCATAAAAGTTGTAGCCACTAAAAGAAGAATTGAAATGTTCTGCTTTTAAAAATATCCTTGTCTGTTTTATCCTAGCGTTTATAAAGAAATCCAATAAAGGAAAACCACCCAACTCTTCCGTATTCTGAACATAAAACTCTCCCAATAAGGGGTTGTATGCATCCATATTGTAAGACGTAAAGTATTTAAATGTGATACCTGTCTGCAAAAACATGGCCTTTTTAAAAACATCTGATGAAAAGTATACCGTATTCCGTGTAGTTAACTGTGGGACATTGAGGACATTTTCATCTTGGCCAACCGATTGGTACATGACAGTGTTGTTCAATGCAAATTTACCTAGGCGCAATTCTTTAGCGTATTTTATTTTGAGATATGAGATACTTTCACTGTTCTGCAACGGTTTAATGTTGGCATTTTCCGTACCCTCCTCTATATCCGCCAAAGGATTCAGCCCAAAGTACGTATAGTTATCTATATTGGTATATTTTGCCGATAGACTACCCAACCACTTAGTGTCTAACGTAAATTGAAAACTATTTATTCGTTCTTTATCAAATCTAGTGGTGTTTTGCCAATTGTAATTAAGGTATTCACTTTGATACAGCAAGAAATTAAAATCGGGCATTCTAGATGAAGAATGAATGGAAAACTTCGCTTTGTAATCATCATTGATATTATATTGAACGGTGCCGTCGAAAATACTTCCACTTAATTCTCCCGACAGATTATATTTAAAAGAGCCGTCTATCTTAAAACGTCTAATTTGCTTCTCATAATCCCCTCCCAAAGCAATTTCATTTCCTGCGAGCTGATTTTGTATGGTCTCTCCAGATTCCGTAATTAAGACACTATCAAAGAAGTAATCATAATTGTATAGATTAAGACTTGCCTTTAAATTACCTAGCGTACTATTATAAAATGACGCGCTGAATTGATTATAAAATGTCTTTAACGAGGCCTTATCGTTAATCGATGAAAGTATGGCTTCCCCAAAGTAATCATTATTTGAAGTCTGAAGGTATTGATAGTATTTAGTTTCGTAGTTAAAAACATGACCAATAGATAACGATGTTTTTTCTACGAAACTTGAATCCTTACGTTTTCTAACCAATTTATATTGATGGTCCAAATAATATCGTTTCCCCAGAATTTTATTATCCGCATCACTAAACCTAACATCAACTTTAGGCCTATCTATGAAATCAGGATCGCCGGATTCAAATTGCAACTCTTTTTCTGTAAGACCTCCATTTTCCTGGGATAAAATATCCTGGGCCGCAATGTGCGCCCTTAGATTATACCTGCCGTTCTTTGAGACATAATTCGCCGTAGTTTTAAAATTACCGGACTGTATCTGGTCAGAATTATATTTCCCGAGAGACCTATGCCCTTTATATCCAACGGAAAAATTTAGCCGTGGAGAAGTATTAAAGGTAAGCAAAGCGTCCAATAACTGCCCCTCTTCTAGAGTGGTCTTAAACAGAAGGTCCGTCATTGGAGTGGCCACATTATAATAGTCGATGTCCTGTATTTCAAAATAATTATAATGTTTGGCCTTCGCCCCTAGATTAGGATAGAAACCGTTTCTCTCAAAATCTACGCCCAACTTATTATATGTCTGCCCAATGTTAGAAAACGACATTAGTTCAAAATCATCTCTGCGCAGATAATTATACTTGTATTCTTTATATACCGTAAGCGTTGTATCTAAAAAAGTAGTGTCCCTAGCAAATGAGATAATTTTGTAATCTTTTATAGTAACCTCTAAACCCTCTTTCTCTTTCTTAGGTTTAAGGGAATCCGGTCTTTGTAAACGCGTCAAAGAATCAGAAACCCTTTTTATGGGAGTACCTTCTTGTGCAACTAGTACCTGACCCACTAAAAGAAAAATAACTACCAGGAAATATTTCATGCAAACTTATTACGAGAACAAAGTTAATTTTTTTGTTCCTAACATAATGTGAAAGTTTTAGGAATAAAAAAGTCCTCACATATGTAAGGACTTTTTTATTTCTGCATAAATTCTAATTATTCAAAAGGAACTACTTCGTTAGATGATTTATTTGCTACTAAGATATCGTTTAAGTCTATGGCAGTCGTGGCCGTACCGGCCTCAGCATCATAAGTAATGGCATCTAAATCTGCAACTACAGCCGAAATAAATGAAGGTATAACACCGACTGTCCCGGGGTCACCCTCGTTCACGTTAGGATTTAATAAAATTTCATTTTCATCAATAACCAATTTAACGCCCATGTCAACCAAACGCAGACCTTCGGCGATAAATACCTCTTGTCTGGTTCTATACAAAAGTGATAGACCAGCATCATCATCATTCATTGCAGCGATATCTGCAGCTGTCAATGAAGTTCCGGAAACTGATGGAATATCTACATCACCTGACTGTCGATCTAGAACAAGACCGGTTCTTCCGTTTACCACTACATCGGCATTATCCGGTCGAGAACCTTCGGCTACTTGTGAACGTTGTTCAATTGAATCGTCGATAGTCCTTACTTCACGTGTTGCAATCAAATCTAACAAAGCCGTTAAGTTTGTTCTAGCAGCATTTATATCGTTATCTGACAAAGCTGCTTCAGCCAAAATTAAATACGCCTCTTCTGCTTTCATATAATGTACAGGCGCATCTTCATTAGGGTCAAGAAAAGAGTATTTAGGGTCTAAAAAGTCTAATGTTGGAAGTGGTTGCAAGTCATCAAAAGTAGCTCTCTCGTACAATGCATCTTCAAAAGTATTACTCGGTCCGTTTGATTCATCAAACTTAACTGTTCTATCAAAATCAGTACTCAATGCTAGAGCTGCATTTGCAGCGCTTACAGCCTCACTTTTATTACCCAAGTAATAATTCGCTCTTGCTTTCGCTAAATGATACTCTGGCCTAGCATTGATACCTATTGCTATATCAAAAGCTGTTATGGCGTTTTGGTAGTGCTCAGCGGAAGTAATTGGCACCCCAACAGGCTCCTGAGGTAAAGTAGAAAAATACATCGCAGAAATTAAATAAGAAATCCCTTCGAAATAATTGAATTCCGCTTCAGTCTCAGCATCATAATTTGGATCACCAGGTCCAACTGTTTCTTTACCGAAAAGAGCTAACTCCCTTAATCTTTGAATATCTCTCTGGGTATCTCTCATATCCGGGTCAGTAATCTGCATATCTAAACCATCTAAAAACTGGTTAAAGAATGTTTGCGTATTTACATAATTATCAGCACCTAGTTCCGCCAAAATTAACGTTTCTTGAAATACAAAAGCCAATTGCCTTTCTACACCAGATAACCAGATAGAAGCCGAATTTGGTTGCCCTACAACAGAAGCTTCAGAAAGATTAGGGTTCTGAACTTCTTTGAAATTTGTCACATCACCAAAATCGCCCGTACATCCAAAGGCTATCATGGCTAAAGAAAATATTATTAATTTTTTCATTTTTACAATTTTTTATTAAAATTCAAACCTTAATGAAGCTATGTATGTTCTGGGTGCAGATTCGGTACCGTAAGCAAAACCGCCACTTGCAAAACCATTTTGTGCAGCAATACCCGAACCTGTAGTTTCAGGATCGAAATTACCGGCCGTCCAGTTGAATGGATTTGTGACAGTAACCCCAAAACGTATATTACTAAACACAGGTGCAGCGATATCACCAAAATTATAAGAAGCTCCAATGTTTCTAACCTTTAAGAAGTCATTGTCAAAAACAAAGAAATTCACATAGTTGAACGGCGATGTTGTACCTATTAATTCCTCAGGAATACCAGTATTATCCGTACCTCTTAAGTGTCTCAATAAGAAACTCAAATCTGTTATTTGACCACCAAACTGATAATCTGCGGTTGCAAAAAGGTTAAAATTACCGTAGGTATAATTTAAGCCCATCGAACCAAAATTAGGAGCAAAAGTATCTCCTAAAGCAGTATTAGCCTCAAACTCATAAGTACCATCATCTTGCAAGATTGCAGCTGTTCCCCTTAAGTAACCCAAACTTTGTCCTTCTTCAACAACAGAACCCAATACATTGAATCCACCAACTACAAAGGCTGGAGCACCACCTGAATCCGTTACTATGTTTTCATTAGTGTTATAAGAAAGATTAATACTAAGGTTTTGCTTTTCAGATTGGATTAAAGTGGCATTTAAAGCAAGCTCATAACCTGAGTTCTCCACTTCTCCAATGTTTTGGATTTGATTGGCCTGACCCGATGATGGTGGATCTTGAGGCGTAAATAGCGCATCTTCAGTAATACCCTGATATCTTGTACCGCTCAAATACAGTCTGTTACTGAAGAAACCTAACTCCAAACCAAATTCAGTTGTTTTAACTCGCTCTGAAACCAAATCTGGATTCCCTTGATTTGCAAAAGTAAATGAAGGCCCCCCTAGGAATGGATTCTGATTAAATGTTCTATCTTGATCAAATGGTTGTGCAAAGTTAGTTGCCTCACCATAGTTACCCCTTAACTTGATTGTGGAAATAATATCGCTGATACCGGAGTTAATATAGAAATCATGATCACTTAAGTTATACGTAAGCCCAATTTTAGGTAATAATAATGGGCTGGTATTATCTCCTGATATAGTATTCTTATCCAATCTCCCTCCGAACTCCAAGAAAGCAACATCATAAATACCTATGTTCTCAAGGAAGTATAAACCGTAGTTTGCATTTTCCAAAACAAAATCAGAAAAAGTTTGTTCAGAGAAATTATTCAATGACCTAGTGCCATCTACACCACCAGAACCGTTAAGTCTATTTTGTCTATCCGATGATCTAAAAAACTGACCTCCTAAAATTGATACAAAGGAAAAATTATCCGTATTCGCTTTGTGAGTAAGGTTAACATCTGTTGTTACGGTGAAAGCAGATCTTAAAACCCTTGTAAGACTACCTTGATCCGTGGTCCCAGGAGCAATTGAACCCAACTCTACTAAAAGCGCATTACTTTGTAACTCTTCCTGTATCGTATTCCTATTGTCTATACCTATTGTCGCGTTTACCTGCAGAGCGTCGCTAAGATCATAAATAAATTTATTAGAGGCCGTGAAACGATTGGTATTACTAGAAATATCCACCAATTCCCCGATTCTTTTATACCTAGCGGTCTCCTCCTCAAATTCTGCATCGGTAAATGCTTCCGTATCACCACGGGCAGAACCTTCAAGAGCAGAAAATCTTGAAAAGCTAGTATTTGCGTTATAATCAAGATTAGACTCAAAGTTAACATAAGAGAAAGATCCTTGATAACTTAACTTGTCCGTAACCTTTGCAGTTAAACCGAACGTAAAAGTCCTTCTTATTTGCTCGTTTATATCGTTAAAACTATCATCCTTATATAAACTTCCACCAAAGTTGTAGGTGAATTTCTCCGAACCACCACTCAATCCAAGTCTATATTGTTGAGACCAACCTGGTTGGAATATAACATCACCTGTTCTGTCATATCTAAGAAAGTCTTTTGTGGCACTAATAGCACCAACATTGCTTTCAAAGTAAGCAGCTCCTTTTCCTGCTTTACCTTTTTTAGTAATGATTTGAATAATACCATTCGCGGCATCTGCCCCATATAACGTAGTTGCGGCACCACCTTTAATATACTCAATTCTTTCGATTGACTCCGCTGGTATGTCAGCTAAAGCCGAAACATTAGCCCCGCCAGTTGCGATACCTAATTGGGGATTAGAGTTTAGATTATCAACACGAACACCATCTATAATCACAACAGGTGTTGCCGAAGATGCTGCTGAAATAGCACCACGTGTTCTAATAATGGCAGCCGTACCAGGCTGTCCTGAACTTAGCCTTATTTGAGCACTTGGCGTAGTGGACTGTAATAATTGATCAATTTGATTTGCAGGCAACTTATCAATATCTTCAGAATCTAAAACATCAACTGTTGTTGATAGTTTTCTTCTTGCAATACCGGAACCCTGCCCAGTAACGATTACTTCCTCAAGTGCTTCGGCAGATTCTTCCATCTGTACGTTAATCGTGTTGGAAGAACCTACGGTCATATTAACTGTTTTTTGCCCTATATAACTGTAACGCAATACCTGACCCTCCGCAACGTTGATGGAATATTGTCCGTCAAAATCTGATTGTGTTCCGTTAGTTGTACCTACGACCACCACGGAGACCCCCGGAAGAGGCAACCCACTCTGGTCTGTAATTGTACCGGAAACTGATTTTTCCTGTGCGTAAGAAAATGAGATGAAAACCATCATTAAAGATGTCAACATCCATGCAAACTTCTGTTTCATAGAATTAGTTTTTGAATTAGCTTGCGTCAAAAGTCTAAAAAATTGCCAAGTAATCCAAAAAGTATCTCATGAGATAGCCAATTCTTGTTAAAAAATACTTATTTATTATTTTATTCTTAGGTAAAGTATTTGTTTTTTGAATTTAATTTATTTTTTTAACTTTTTCGATTCAAATCTTATACGACGATTTCCATCATAAAATATTTGTTATGCTTAAAAAATTCCATCGGTTTCCAGAAGAAGCAGGCACTGATGAGGCAGGAAGGGGTTGTCTGGCCGGTCCGGTTACGGCGGCAGCCGTAATTTTACCCGAAAATTTCGAAAATATCATCTTAAACGATTCCAAACAACTATCAGAGGTCAAAAGGGAACTATTAAGACCCATGATAGAATTCGAAAGCTCAACTTATGCCGTAGCCCATGTCTATCCTATTGAAATCGATGAGATAAATATTCTGAACGCCTCTTTCCTAGCAATGCACAAAGCCATCGATCAATTAAAGGGCCGTTTAAAATATATCATAGTAGACGGAAACAGATTTAAAAAATACCGCGAGGTTGCTCATGAATGTATCGTTAAAGGCGATTCTAAATACATGAGTATTGCCGCCGCTTCGGTCTTGGCTAAAACCTACCGCGATGAATACATGAATCAGATACACAAAGAGTACCCCATGTACAACTGGAAAAAAAACAAAGGTTATCCTACAAAAGAGCATAGGGAGGCGATTAAAAGATACGGTGTAACAAAATATCACAGAAAAAGCTTTAGACTACTTCCGGACCAACTAACACTTGAACTCTAAAAAGTATAAATTTGCTAAAAGCATTTTTATGAGGTCTTACTTGTCACTCTTATTAGTCGTTTTGCTCTTTACGGGTTGTAACCCAGAAAGAACTGATGAAGCTTCTTTTTTAAGTCTCGTTCCTGAAAATTCGGCGCTTTTGCTCAAAATCGACGCGCTAGAGGCTTTAGAAAATGACATAGCCGAGAATAGCATTGTTTCCAAAATGAGGAAAGAAGTATTTGCCAAAGCAATTGCTGAAAAAATGAGACCTCTTAACTATCTCGAAGGCGAAACATCTGGCCTGTTAGCCTTTTCGATTTCTGACACTACCAATTTTGACTTCACTTTCATTATCACCGATTCTACGGCAACAGTTAATTTGGATTCTATAATAAACAAAACAGTGGAATCCATTTCTTATCAGAATTACAGCTTTAAGAAGTACCAAATTGAGGAAACTACTTTTTTTTCTTCCAATATTAGAGGAGCGGACGTATTGAGCTCCTCACAACAAATACTTGAAAATATTATTGAAAATTTAGACGCCAACAATTTTCCTTCTCCGTTGGAAAAACTTTACAAAATAACAAATGCTCATGGACAACACCATCTCTGGGTTAACTTAAACGAAGTAGATGCACTTTTAAATCATTTATTCAATGAAACCGATGATATCCAAAAATTGTCTGAATATGCCGACTGGGTTTCCCTTGACATTAATCTAGATAATGATGGCGTATTTTTAAACGGCATAGGAATAGCCAACGACTCTACCGATTACCTAAGTCTATTTTCAGGCACTAAACCTAGAGCTAGCATCACACCCGCACTCGTACCTAAAGATGTTTCAATTTTTAAATCGTACAATGTAACGGACTATCCACTTTTTGCGCTAAACCGAGAAAAATATTTGAACAGCGGTACGGTTAAAGATTCCCTTCTCAATACCATTGAGGAAATAGGGCTGGCAGAAGTTGATAACGAGCAGATAGTCCTATTACAGACTTTTGGCACTGCTACCATAGACGACTATCTTACCACCATTACAAGTAGTTCTATTGAATACCAAGGGAGTGAAATCTTAAAAATTCAGCCTACTAGCTTCCTAACCGATTATCTTGACCCTATTATTACCGATTTTAATCCTAGTTACGCCAGCATTATAGAAAACACCTTTGTTTTTTCGGCTACAGAAGAGACTATAAAAAAAGTGATTAGCAGCCACAAAAGCGGCGAAGTACTTTACAATACAACCTTACTTAAAAACACCCAAGATATTACCACTTCGGCTTCTTCCATATTCACTGTGACGTCCTCATTGGGCCTGCAAGAGAGTCTAAGCGAATATAATTTAAATGAGATAGGCGACTTTCTAAAAAGAACCAACTTAAAGGACTATGTATTTGGCTCTCAGATAGTAGCGGACAATGCCTTCTTCCATGTAAGTTATTTCGCCAAAAAAATCAGCGAAAGACCATCTAATCGTGGTGTTGTTTCCCTGTTTGATTTTCAAACCGATGCAGCCATTGCCACGACTCCCCAATTCGTAAAGAATCATAGGACCAACAAACAAGAAATCATTGTACAGGATGAAAACAATGTCCTTTACCTTATATCCAACAAAGGAAAAATCATCTGGAAAAAAGAGCTAGCGAGTGCCGTTCAGGGCAAAATACATCAAATTGATATTTATAAAAACGGAAAACTTCAATTGGCCTTTACCACCAATAACGAATTCCTGGTTTTAGACAGAAATGGTAAGGAAGTGCAGCCATTTGACATTAAACACGAGGGTGGCAACCTCAACCCTTTAGCCGTATTTGATTATGACGGTAAAAAGGACTATCGTTTTGTAGTAACCCAAGGAACAAGGGTTTTTATGTATAATAATAAAGGTAAGATCGTTTCGGGTTTTAAATACAAAAAAGCCGAAAGTGATATTATTGGTGCTCCCCAACATTTTAGAATCAACAGAAAGGACTATTTGTGTTTTAAATTGGCCAATGGCCAGCTCAAACTACTTAACCGTGTGGGTAATGTACGGGTCAGAGTTCCTGAAAAAATAGATTTTTCGGAAAATGACATCAAACTGTATAAAAATAAATTCTCCCTGACCACAGCAAAGGGTGTGCTCTACCAAATAGACACGGGTGGTAAAATAGAAAAAACGAACCTGAACCTTAATGCGGACCACGGTATGGATGCCACATCTAAGACCTTGTCCATTATCAATGATAACATCCTGCATATACGAGAAAAAAAGGTAGCCTTGGATTTAGGGGTTTATGCACCACCGGTTATCTTTTATTTAAACGATAAGATTTATGTATCGGTCACAGATATTCAAAATCAAAAATCTTACTTATTCGATAGTCAGGCCAAAGCTATAGCGGACTTTCCTGTGCAAGGTTCCTCTATGGCTGATATGGCTGACATTGATAATGATAGAAAACCCGAAATGGTCATTAAAAATCAGGACAACTCCATTACCGTGTACAAATTACATTGATACAAGATTTAGAATACTTTATAAGACGTATCATGCCAACCGTACGATCAGAACATCATTTTTTGAAGGTTTTATTTATTTTTAAAATTCTGAAACGTAATCGGCAAAACATGTCCTACTTCAAATATTACAGATATACCTTATTACTAAAGACACTTAAAATGAAATCATTCCATCCCCTACTAAAGCCACTATGCTTTATTTGTATATTTCTTTTCTCCTGTTCCCAAGCCAACGGCCAATTCCTAAAAAAATTAGGAAAAAGGGCGGAAAAAGCTGCGGAACGCGCTGTTGAACGTAGGGTGGACAAGGAAGCTACCGAAAAAACGGACCAGGCCTTGGACAGTATTCTAGAACCAGGCTCAAAAGGAGGCAATAAAACACAGGTTCCTAAAGGAGTAGAGACGCCTTCCCCAAAAGAAAAACCTGATAACGGCACCATATCCGGCGATGAGGAAAGACAGCCAACTTCTACTGGACCAAAAACTTTAAAAGTATATAGTAAGTTTGATTTTGTTCCCGGTGATAAAATTCTATTTTCCGATGATTTCTCTAATGATTTTGTAGGTGATTTTCCGTCTAAATGGAATACCAACGGCTCTGGAGAAATTGTTTCTTTCGATGATGATTCTGGTAATTGGTTTGAACTTAAAGGAGGTAGAAAAACGTATCAAATAGCGAATATCAATGAACTGCCTGAAAACTATACTATAGAATTTGATGTAGAGACTATGGGTATTGATAAGAAAACCTCCTCTGCCGCCAAACTTGTGGTGATTATAGATGAAAATGATAAGTTCGGCTATGGAAAAAACACGGTGTACGCATATTTACCGCTGTGCCAATATATTGAGCGAGATATTCGAATTTGGAATAATGTCAATGGCTCTAATATCATTGACAACTACGTTGGTGCGGATATAAGGGAAGACATTATTTCTAGGCCCCATATATCCATAGCGGTTAATAAAGAACGATACCGCCTTTATATCAATGAAACTAAACATATTGATATTCCCAAGCTTATTGCCCCCAATGCCCCTTTGAATTCCTTAAAATTTCAACTTGTTGGAATCAATGAAGGTAAGGACAGGGTTTTTATCAATAATGTAAAGATTGCGGAAGGCGGTATAGACCTAAGAAGAACCTTGATGAAAGATGGAAAAGTATCTACCAACGGTATTCTTTTTGACTCGGGGTCGGCCAATATACAGCCACAATCCATGGGCATCATTAGACAGATTTACCAGGTATTGCAAAAGGATAATAAATTGAATTTGAATATTGTTGGGCATACGGATGCCGATGGTAATCAAGATGCTAATCTTAAACTTTCTAAGAATAGGGCCGAAGCCGTAAAAAATGCATTAGTCAGTATTTATTCAATTGAAGAAAGCAGATTATCCACAGAAGGAAAGGGAGCCTCAGAGCCTATAGGTGACAATAGCACTATAGAGGGCAAGGCACAGAACAGAAGGGTAGAATTCATAAAACAATAACAAATAGTACACAAACATGAAAATTAAACTTTTATTAAGTCTGGCATTACTTTGCGGAGCATCTATGATTTACGCTCAATCTACCAATTGCAGTAGGTTTTATCCAATGGATGAAGGCACTTCTTTTGAATACACTTCGTACAACAAAAAAGGAAAGACCGAAGGAAAATCTAGCTATAAAGTAACATCCGTAGAAAACGATGGAGACACCACCGTGGCAACAATGGATATTTCTTTTGAAGACCAAAAAGGAAAAAAAGTTTATGATACCAATTACTCCTTTTCCTGCACAGGAAATATGGTCACCGTTGACTATGAGTCCCTTGTTCCGCAACAAATGTTAACGCAATACGAGGATATGGAAATGGAAATAACAGGAACCGATATTGAGCTGCCCAATGATTTGGGGGTAGGCCAAGAATTAGAGGATGCGAACGTGACTTTAAAAATGAATATGGGAGGCATAAGCATGAACACTACGGTGGACATGGTCAATAGGAAGGTGGAAAAAAAGGAAAATGTTACTACGCCCGCCGGAACGTTCGAATGCTTTGTAATTTATAGCGAAAACCAATCCAAGGTGATGATGGCAAAGAGTAACTTCCCGTCAAGAGTATGGTTAGCCGAAGGCGTGGGCATGGTAAAGCAGGAGACCTATAAAAAGAACGGTGACTTAATGAGCAGTACGGAATTGACCAAGTTTAGCAAATAAGCTTAATTCCATAATACAGAATACAAATCCTCGGTCTATACCGGGGTTTTTTGTTTTATCAATTTGGATTCAAACAGTACATTAAAATGACGCAGTAATTTCTCTTTTACTTCTTCCATATCAACTTCTTGCTTACCTAACTCAATATTTAAAGAAGTAACGGCCTTATCCTTAATTCCACAGGGAATCATCATATCAAAATAGCCCAAATCCGCATTTACGTTTAAGGCAAATCCGTGCATAGTTACCCAACGGGAAGCTCTCACCCCCATAGCGCAAATTTTTCTGGCAAATGGCGTGCCAACATCCAGCCAAACTCCGGTTTCCCCATCGGAACGTTCTCCCTTTACATCGTATTCCTCCAAGGTTAAAATGATTACCTCCTCTAGAAACCTAAGGTACTTATGAATATCCGTAAAGAAATTATCCAAGTCTAAAATGGGGTATCCGACTATTTGTCCGGGGCCATGATAGGTGATATCCCCACCCCTATTGGTTTTGTAAAAAGAGGCTCCTTTTTTGGTGAGCTCCTGCTCACTGGCCAAAAGATTCTCGAGATTACCGCTTTTCCCAAGGGTATATACATGCGGATGTTCTACTAACAAAAAATAATTAGGTGTCTCCAGACGTAATCCCTCACGTCTACTCCTAATCTTTACATCGATAATTTGCTTAAAAAGAAGTTCTTGGTAATCCCAAGTTTCCTTATAATCTTTATGCCCTAAATCTTGAAGAAAAACCTTCTTGTTCATTACTACAAAGATAAGAATTGTTAAGGCCTGACTTATTGTTCTAGTTCCACTTCTAAATTCAGAATTTTCGGGTTCTTCATCAACTCTAAAAATCCAACTTCATAAATCAATGTTTTGCCATCTGCACTGAAGGTAGCTTCTTCCGCAGAGGCCGATTTTACCCGCTTGGGAAAATGATACTTCAGGGTGTACGTAGAACCGGTTAAAAACAGCTCTGCCCCCGCCAAGCTATCAACGGCTTGTTGATGCAGTTGTGCATTCAATATTCTAGCCGTTCTCGAAAACGAATTTCCTTTAAAGCTATAGGAAACCTCCGAACTTTTAGTGTCGTTGGATAAGAATTGTGGTTGATTGGCTCTTCCTGCGGGACTCAAAGCATCCGTATTCTGAAATGTATTGAAGGCATCACCAATTTCGTCAATGTTCTCGAAACTTGAATACATGTCAAACTTCATTTCTTGTGTGTCGGGATTCATGACCATATGAAGGTTAAAAGGCTCTAATTTTTTAAGTTTGGCTTGCTGTTCTGGTGACAATGTAGCTATACTATCCTTTTTCTCCTCTAAAAATTGCTTAAAGGACAATGTGGAGTCAATTGCCTTTTCGGTGCCTGCCATCATCTCATCACCACCCATTTGCATTAACTCGGACCCGTCAAAGTTGATACTGATTTTCCCGGAACCATTTTCTTCCAAGAATATTTCTTCCGTGAAATTACAGGATACCACTAGGGCTAAAAGCACCAGCAAAGACCCCATCTTAATTTTGAACATAGCTATTTAATTTGGATTATTGAGGATGACCAAAGCCGCAATAACGCCAGGGACCCATCCGCAGAAGGTCAAAAGTAGCACAATTAAAAATGACCCACAACCCTTACCAATAACCGATAAGGGAGGAAAAAGAATGGCCAATAAAACACGAAGAACACTCATTAAATTATGATTTTGATTGATGTACTTATATGTCGCCAAAGTACCTGTATTGTTACAAAATCATCTATTTTTATCGCTCTATTGTATTACTATGAGAATTTTATCTATTGTACTACTCTTCTTTTTGGGCATTGCCCAAGGCATAAGTCAATACATTTTTAGTGGCGAAATTTCCTGCACAGCGGAAAACAAAACGGTTTATCTTTCATTGGTTGAGAACTACAGAAAATCTTCTCGGGTATATGCGGACCAGATTCTTAAAGAAACACAGGCCGATGCCGATGGTTACTTCAAGTTTGAAGGTGATAATCTTTCCGAACAAAATAGAATATACAGAATTCATACGGATGGTTGTGAGGACAACGCCGAAGGAGGAAGTCATTTTTTGAAGCATTGTCCGGATACTCAAAGTGTGCTTTTCATTGCAAAAAAAGGAGACACTATTCTGTTTCCTCTTTTGGAAAACAACCAACCGCTCTGTGAAATAAATTCGACCAATAAAAATGCCGATCTATTATTGGAAATAGATTACCTCAAGGAACAAATGATCCTGGATTTTATGGAGTACAACAGTAAGGCCAATGAATTGTTGACTTTCCAAAAGTGGTTCAAAATTTTTCAGGAGTACGGTGAGGAGAATGGGGAACCCTTAGCAGAACTTTTTATTTATGATTTTCTATCGGATAGGGCAAGCGAAACACACCCCTATTATGTAGTAGATGCTAAAACCAATCCTTACTATTCACAATTAGCGGAAAGACTTGAAAGCCAATACCCTAATATTCCCTTTACGCAACAGTACTTGAACGAAATCGCAGCAGACCAGCTCCTTCAGAACCAAGAGACGTCAAAATCCGATAGTAAAATTTTGATGTATGTGGTCTACGTAGTACTTACAATTATGCTATTACAAGCAGTATTTTTTAGTATTACGCTTATCAGGACAAAAAAGCGCACAAAAACATCGGAAAAACTTACGAATCAGGAGCAAAAAGTATTCAACGCCATACGCAAAGGCAAAACCAATAAAGAAATCGCCTCTGAATTATTCATAAGCCTAAGTACCGTAAAAACCCATATCAATAATATTTACAAAAAGCTACGGGTAAATTCTCGAGAGGAGATAAAAAAGATATGATTACAAACTACGAGACTTTCATCCTTTCTCAACTATAATTACATTTCCACCCATATTACTAAGGTTTCCACTAAAATCCACCTAGGGTCTAGTCCCCATTTCCACCTGAATCCTTAAAAGACCAGCCTTTATTTTATTGAAATTCGGTTCTCATTTAAAATGTATATTTATGAAAACCATTTCTTTATTTATCCTTGCAGTAACTACCACGCTTTTTATATCTGGACAGGAGCTCAACCAAGAAATAACCTTGGACAACCGCCAAAAATTCTTAGTCGGAGAAATAACAAAAGAAGGCTTGACCCAAACAACGTACAACGGATGGTATCAACCAAACTATGACCGTTATACTGTAAACCAGTCTGTAATAGAACAATTCAAGGATACACTTAAACACTATCAAATACTTGTTTTTTTGGGAACCTGGTGTGGTGACAGTAAAAGAGAGGTACCACGTTTAATGAAAATTTTGGATGCGGCGGACCATCCCTCTGAAAATTTAAAAATCGTAGCCCTCGATAGCAGAAAGGACCACTACAAAAAAAGTCCGGATGGCGAAGAGTGGGGATTGCAAATCCTTAGGGTACCCACATTTATTTTCTACAGAAACGGCAGGGAACAGAATAGAATCATAGAAACGCCTAACAGGAGTCTTGAAGAAGATATGCTCCAAATCGTAACTTCGGATAATTACATAGCCAACAAAGCAAAGTCCATGCATTTTGATTGAGTTCCAAGCGCTTGGTGTTACCTGTAACAAATTAGGTATCCTAAAACATGGTTTCTATTTTCCTTTTGTGTCCGCTAGATTGAAAGATTAGCGCATCTTACCTATCTTTGCGCCTTTAAATAAATTGCGATGCAGCTATCCGAGCAAGAAATTATCAGAAGAGAAAAGTTGGCCAAATTACGGGAGATGGGTATTGACCCTTATCCTGCGGCCCTATACCCCGTAAATGCTACCTCAGAAAGCATAAAACAGGATTATGAGGAAGGAAAAAGAGTTGTTATCTCCGGTAGATTAATGCGTAAAAAGGTACAGGGAAAAGCTTCTTTTGGCGAATTACAGGATAGCGAAGGCCGCATACAGGTCTATTTTAACAGAGATGAAATCTGCCCAGCGGACGACCATACCAAGTATAACGAAATCTTTAAAAAACTTTTAGATTTAGGGGATATCTTAGGTATAGAAGGAGAGCTTTTCACCACCAAAGTCGGGGAAAAGACCGTCCTTGTAAAAGATTTTACTATTCTCTGTAAGGCCTTACGACCTCTACCACTTCCCAAGCAAGATGCAGAAGGCAATACCTACGATGAGTTTAACGACCCAGAACTGCGCTATCGTCAGCGCTATGTGGATTTGGTGGTGAATCCCCATGTAAAGGAAACCTTTGTTAAGCGTACAAAGATTACCAATAGTATTCGCCAGTTCTATAATGAAAAGGGCTACTTAGAGGTTGAAACTCCTATTTTACAACCTATTCCGGGTGGTGCCGCCGCAAGACCATTTTTAACGCACCATAATGCACTAGACATACCGTTATACCTCCGTATTGCCAATGAGCTTTATTTGAAAAGATTGATTGTAGGCGGATTTGACGGTGTTTATGAGTTCTCTAAGGATTTTAGGAACGAAGGTATGGACCGTACCCACAATCCGGAGTTTACCGTGATGGAATTGTATGTGGCCTATAAGGACTACAATTGGATGATGGACACCACCGAGGTACTCTTGGAAAAGGTTGCCATAGATGCCAACGGCACATCGAAAGTAACAGTCGGCGAAAATGAAATTGAATTTAAAGCGCCATATGCTAGGGTTCCAATTTTGGAAGCCATAAAAGTTCACACCGGTGTAGATGTCGCAGGCATGGGTGAAGAAGAATTACGCGAAACAGCCAAAAACCTAGGTTTAGAAGTAGACGAAACCATGGGTGTAGGCAAGCTCATAGATGAGATTTTTGGCGAGAAATGCGAACATTTTTACATACAGCCCACTTTTATAACGGACTATCCAAAAGAGATGAGTCCGCTGACCAAACAGCACAGAGATAACCCTGCCCTAACAGAACGTTTTGAGTTAATGGTAAACGGAAAAGAATTGGCCAATTGCTATTCTGAGCTCAATGACCCTATAGACCAACGCGAACGTTTTGAAGAGCAGTTACGTCTTTCCGCTAAAGGCGATGACGAAGCCATGTTCATTGACCAAGATTTCTTACGAGCCTTGGAATACGGTATGCCCCCAACTTCTGGAATAGGCATTGGTATAGATAGATTAGTAATGCTGTTGACCAATAATTCCTCTATTCAAGAAGTATTGTTCTTCCCACAAATGCGGCCGGAGAAAAAAGCTGTGGAGTTGACAGAGGAAGAAAAGGCCATTGTAGCTATTTTAAAACCAGAGAGAACTATGGAACTTGGAGCGCTAAAAATGCAAGCGGGGCTTAGCGGTAAAAAATGGGATAAATCCATGAAATCCTTAGCCAAACACGGCCTTACCAAGGTAAATAAAACAGATGAAGGGTTATTTGTAGCGCTAAACTCTTAACCCGCTTTAGGAGCTTTCAAAATTTAACCTGTCCAACTCGTATTGGCATTTGTGATTTTCATCGCATAATATATAGGGTAGAAAAAGTAAGACCTGAGCCTTTACGTACTGTGGTACAGTGAAACCATTTTGCCCTACCTCCTATCCCTTCTGATTCCATTAGCTGTTAAGCTATCCAAATTCTCAGAAAATGGCGACGCTTTTTTAATTACTAAATAAAAAACATAGCTTAGAAGCCGTAATGCACACCAACTATGACCTTAAGCAGTAAAATAGGGCTCCTTTTAGGGCCTATACTCTTTCTAATTGCTATTAATCTTCCTAGCGCACTAATAAATGAAAACGCGGATGCTGTTATTGCCGTGGCGCTTTGGATGATTATTTGGTGGATCACCGAGGCGGTCTCCATATCGGTTACCGCCCTGCTGCCCTTACTTCTGTTCCCCATCCTTAAAATTATGCCTATGGGGGAAGCGGGTGCCAATTACGGCAGCCCCATCGTCTTCCTGTTTTTCGGAGGGTTTGTCATGGCACTGGCCTTGGAAAAGGTGAATCTGCACAAACGTATTGCCCTATCCATTATAAAAATAACGGGCACTACCCCGAATAAAGTGGTCCTAGGGTTTATGATCGCTACGGCCGTACTTAGTATGTGGATCAGCAACACGGCCAGCACCGTGGTAATGCTCCCTATAGCCATGTCGGTAATACAGCTGCTCATTAACGATGCCGATGGTTTTACGAAACGGGACCGTAATTTTGCCTTAAGTGTTATGCTAGGCATTGCGTTCTCCGCTAACGCTGGTGGTATTGCCACGGTCATTGGTACGCCCCCAAATTCCGTTTTAATCGGGCTTTTGGAAAATGAATACCAGATAGAGATTTCTTTTCTTAAATGGATGGTCATAGGGCTACCTTTTTCCATTATCATGATCAGTATGTGCTATTTGGTCTTGGTAAAATTGATGTTTCCCAGCGGGACCCTAAAGTTCAATGCCTCCAAAGAAATTATTACGCAAGAGCTCCGGAAATTGGGCCCGACAAGCAAAAGAGAAAAAATGGTGCTTATTATTTTCGGAATTACCATATTCATGTGGATTTTTAGAACTGTCATCAATAGCATTAACCCAAACCTGGGGCTATCGGATACGATGATCAGTATTTTTGCCGCTATTTCTCTCTTTGCAATTCCTTTTAATCTTAAAAAGGGAAGTTTTATCCTAGAATGGAAAGACACGAAGCAACTGGCTTGGGGCATCCTTGTACTTTTTGGGGGTGGTTTGGCCCTGGCCAAGGGTATGTCCGTTACCGGTATCGTAGATTTGGTCGCCGGTCTTATCGCAGAAAGTGATATTAGTGTGCTCTTGACCGCTACCCTACTTATTTTCTTAATGCTCTTTATGACGGAACTTATGAGCAACGTTGCCCTAGTAGCCGTATTGGCTCCCGTAGTTGCGGGTATCGCCCTAGGTTTAGGGCTTCCGATTGTGTATTTATTAATACCCGTTACCATGGCAAGTAGTTGCGCCTTTATGCTACCTATGGCCACACCACCAAATGCCATTGTATTTGCAAGTGGCTATATTAAGGTCCATGAAATGGCCAAAGCGGGTGTTCTACTTAATATCCTCGCAGTAGTACTATTGGTAGGACTTTTCCAATTTATACTTCCCTTACTTTTTTAAAAAACAAAGCCCCTACTGCAGTAAGGGCTTCTAGCTTGACTAATTCAGAAAATAAATCTATATCTTCTTTCTTAATAGACTTCAAAAAGTTGAAATTGTTACAAAATCCGACTTATGATTTCATTAACAATTCCTTCGAATATTTTTTCGGTTCTTTGAAAAATGCTCAAAGCAACACTAGAAATGACTAAAAAATTACGCTTCGCATTACTCACGCTAGCCTTCATATTAAGTTATCAAACTACAGAAGCGCAAATCTTCAAAAAGAAAAAAAGTAAAACCGAAAAATCCGATGAAAAGCCAAGTAAGGACAAGATAAAGCCTTATAATAAGGTCATTACTAAAGATGCCAAGACGGACAAAGGTCTTTTTGACGTTCATGTGGTAGCGGACAAACACTATTACGAAATTCCGGATTCCCTGTTCAACAAAGAAATGCTGATGGTGAGTCGTATTTCCAAAACTGCGTCCCGCATAGGATTTGGCGGGGGAAAGATAAACACGCAGGTATTACGCTGGGAAAAGAAAGACAAGAAAGTATTGGTACGTGTGGTGTCTCACGATGTGGTCGCTGCAGATTCCCTACCCGTGCACGAAGCCGTCGTAAACTCTAATTTTGAACCGGTACTGTACGCTTTTGACATAAAAGCCTTTAAGAAAGATTCCTTGAATCCGGCTACGGTAATTGCGGTAGATGATATTTTCACCAAGGACACCAAGGCTTTTGGCATGCCAGAATTTTATAGGAAAAGATATAAAGTTTCCCGCTTGGACAATAGCCGCAGTTTTATTGAAAGCATCAAGAGTTATCCCTTAAACGTGGAAGCCCGTCACGTAAAGACCTATTTGGCCAGTGCACCGCCTAGCAACGGCAGTCTAGGCTCTATTTCCTTGGAAATAAACAATTCCATGGTCCTATTGCCCGAAGAACCTATGAAACGCCGGTATTTTGACCGCAGAGTGGGCTGGTTTGCCAGAGGACAGGTAGATTACGGGCTAGATGCGCAAGAGAGCAAGACCGTAACCTTTTTGGACCGTTGGCGTTTAGAGGTAAAGGAAGAGGATATAGAAAAGTATAAGCGCGGGGAACTGGTAGAACCTAAGAAACAGATTGTTTACTATGTGGATAGAGCTACACCGGAGCAGTGGGTACCTTTCATAAAACAAGGTATTGAAGATTGGCAGGTTGCCTTTGAGGCCGCCGGATTTAAAAATGCGATCATTGCGAAGGACCCGCCGACCAAGGAAGAAGACCCGGAATGGTCCCCTGAAGATGTTAGGTATTCCGTGGTGCGTTATTTGGCCTCGCCCATACCCAATGCCAATGGTCCACATGTCAGTGATCCAAGGAGCGGGGAAATTCTGGAATCTGATATCAACTGGTACCATAATGTCATGACCTTGTTGCGAAACTGGTTCTTTGTACAGACCGCCGCTATAAATCCTGATGCCAGAGGTGTGGACTTCGATGATAAGGTCATGGGAAGGCTCATACGCTTCGTATCCTCGCACGAGGTGGGTCATACCCTAGGGCTACCCCATAATATGGGAAGTAGTGTGGCCTACCCGGTAGATTCCCTACGGTCTGCAAGTTTCACCAAAAAATACGGTACCGCACCGTCCATAATGGACTACGCCCGTTTCAATTATATTGCACAACCCGGTGATGAGGGCGTTGCCCTAATGCCAGATATTGGAGTTTATGACAAATATGCCATACAATGGGGCTACAAACCTATTTTGGACAAGACGGCAGAAGAAGAGAAAAAGACCTTGGATAGCTGGATATTAGAACACGCCGGTGACCCCTTATACAGATTTGGCCATCAGCAAGTAGGAGACATCGTTGACCCAAGTTCACAAACGGAGGATTTAGGGGATGACGCTATTAAAGCAAGTAGCTATGGTATCGCCAATTTAAAACGTATTGTTCCAAAATTGGTGGAATGGACCAAAGAGGACGGTAAGAACTATGACGACCTGGAGACCCTTTACGGACAGGTAATTTCACAGTACAATAGATACTTGGGCCATGTATCTAACAATGTGGGCGGCGTCTATGAGCATCACAAGACCTATGAGCAGGAAGGGGCCGTGTATACGCCCGTGGCAAAAGCACACCAAGCCAACTGTATGGCCTTTATCCAAGAAGAACTTTTCCAAACTCCGTACTGGTTGCTGGATCAAGACATTTTTGGCCGTACCCAATACTCAGGTTTCGTGGAACGTATCAGGTCTATACAGGTGCGAACCCTTAACAATATGTTGAGTCTCGGTAAAATGGCGCGGCTTATCGAAAATGAGACCGCCAATGGTTCCGATGCCTATTCTCTGTTGCAAATGATGGGCGATCTAAGAAAAGGCATTTGGTCAGAATTACCCGCTGATAGAAAAATAGACACCTACCGTAGAAACCTGCAAAAGGCACATATAGACCGTCTTGCCTATTTGATGACCGCGGAGAACCAGAAGAAAAAACCTGACTTTGGTGGGTATCAGAAATCCACCGTGGTAAACACGAGCCAATCGGATATTCGTTCCTTGGCCAGAGCCGAACTGAATAGTTTAAAAAGGGAAATCAGAAACGCTGCGTCCAGAACATCGGACCAGATGAGCAAATATCATTTACAGGATACCGCAGAGCGTATTAACATGATTTTGGATCCAAAATAAGCGCTAAAAATTATGTAGGATTTTATTTACTTTCGATGAAAGGTAAATTTCTTCGATGACCCGATTTACTAAACCACATACAGCGGCATATTGCCATCAAGAAAAGCCCATTTCACAACAATGGGCTTTTTTGAGCTCCTCTGTGTGCTACCTTTGAAGTGTAATCAAAAATCCCCAAATCATGAATAACAAATTAAAAAGCCTTATTTACCTTAGCTGTTTTATGATAATGGCAGTATTGTATCATGTAGATTCATCTACGGAAATGGATAAAAAAGTAGTGGATACCGCAAAGACGACCGAAGCGGATATCACCATAAACCCACTTACCCAGGACTTAGGCGAATAAAAGACAGCCACTTATACTAACCTCAAATCAAAAGCACGGTAAATACCGTGCTTTTTTAGTACTACCCTTTAGTGTTCCAAGAAAACGCTTCGTACAGTAAAGAAATACCACAGCAGTGTACCGTGTAAAACGCTTCCTACTGGTTGGCCTTTTTCTTCCCCTTATGGAACCAACATAGTGCTAGTTAATAATTACCCAAAATAGGTGTCGCCATTAAACCTTTGTTCTAAGTTGTGGTCATACCCATGAAATCAATAAAAATAGATAACATGAAAAAAATAGTATGTGTAATGCTTGTCATGGCAAGCATTACGGTAGCCGCCCAAAGAGATGAAATCCGTGGACGTGAAAATTCCATAAAGGATTTAACTACGGAACAAATAGCGACCTTACAGACCAAAAAAATGACATTGTCCCTGGACCTGAACGAGGAACAACAAAAAAAGATGAAGCCCTTGATAACGACCCATGTAGCGGCCCGGAAAGCTAAGATGGAAGCGCAAAAAGCTAGGAAGGAAAATAGAAAAAAGCCTACGGCAGAGGAGAAATACGCCATACAAATGGAACGGCTAGATGCCAAAATTGCCCAAAAACGAGAGATAAAAGCCTTATTGACGGAAGCGCAGTATAGTAAGTGGGAAAAGATGCAGCGCAGGAAAGAAAAACATCGAAAGGGCGAGCGTAAAGAAGCCAGAAAACGCGAAAGATAGTTTGGTTGGTTTAGTGATGGATAAAAAACCTTTGCATTAGCAGGGGTTTTTTATTTTCTATACAGTCATCTGGTATAATCTATACATTCATTTTATATAAATCGTGCATTAAATATACATAATAACTTATACAAAATACATGTACGTTTATTTTATATTAAACTATTATTTACGGGCTATTTGATATATTTTGTACCTTGTAAGAAATAATCGTTTATACAGACTTATAAACGAGTTGTAACACATTTAAATAAAAATCTGAATGAATATTCGAAATCTAAATTTTCTGATTTTTTTAATGGCTCTGCCTTTTCTTTCAAATGGACAAATTCCGAAAGGACATTTTTTGGACTCGGACGGTGAAATAAAACCATTTAAACAGGAAAAAAAGGGACTTTATCATTATGCTATTTTATCAGAGCAACCATTCGAAAATAACTGTCCCAAAAAGCAATCTCAAAAAAAGAAAATTATTTGTATTGAAGACAGTTTGTCCGACATGCTACACAAAAAATTGAACTTAGAATCGGACTACAAAGGTCGAGTTTATATCTATCTGACCGTAAATGAAGAAGCGGAAATTGAAGATATTAATGTGACATCTTATCCCAACTCGGACGAAATAAATGGACTTGTTGAAAATGCAACCAAGGAACTTCCTTTTAAATCCGCGACATATGAAGATAAAATAGTGAAAGCTAGGTTGTGGACTTTCCTCGCGCTAGAATAAAAAACGTGTTACAACAATGGCTATAATTCAGCTTTACCTAAGAACCAAGAACAAATTTCCTAACTTTAATACAGCTCGATTTCTCTCTTGAAAAATCCTACCGGATTTGCCAAGCCGAAATCATAGCCGAGACCGTTGTGGTGCATTTGAGAAATGACGTATAAATTTGAAAATAAAGAACTTAAAATTGGTGGAAAATCACTCGAATTCGACGACGAAATAAAAGAGGTTGTTGAATTTGATGAATTTTTAGTCGTGCGAACTGATTATTACGAATCAACTACTAATGAAAATGTTTTCGGAGTAAATGCGAACGGAAAAATAGAATGGCAGATTGAAAAACTGACCAAACTCACTCATAACGGAATTGAATACGACGGAATAAAAGAACCATACACGGCTATAAAAAAATTGACTGACAAAACTTTGAGATTAATAAATTGGGACAGTACGAATTTTGAAATTTATGCATATTCTGGAAAGTTGAAAACTGACCCAATGGAATCCCGAATTGGAAAAAGACCGTGGTAAAAAAACGCACCACAACAATGTATAACCGCAATTACGGCGGATTCGACTACGTCCGAATCCACTCGGAATTGCTAACGTCTGTGCTAAACCGAAAATTAACGCATATTAACCCGTAACTGACGGTTATACGAGACCGTTGCTGTGCAATAACTTCTCTTTACAAAGGTCATCGTTCTTTTGCTAAGGTGGTTTTAAGGAGAAGGTAAAAAAGGATGGTGGACCCTGGTGTTCCAGGGGGCCAAGTTTTTCGATGAATCGTATGAGAGTTACACTATCAAATACGAGGTTTCGTATAAAAACTTGTTTGAAGGAAGTTGATTTTTTTCGGAAAATCAAGTTTTCCGGCATCTTTTTTTTCGTTCCCGGCGACCTTGACCCTTACCCAACGGTAACATATACGGGTATATATTCCATTGGAAAGGCTCCCTCAAAAAAAGCAATGCTGTTTTTGTTCCCGTTGTCGGCGTGGAAGAGAAGTGACTCCGTAAATACGGCGCATATGCCATTTGAAGGCTTCAAGGCAATGCGTTATATTTACTGCACACAACAGGAGTATTCATACAATACGGCTAACGCCGAACTGAACAAATACTCCAACCGTTACCTGTAATACGCGCAAATGCCTAAATATTTAATAAAATTTACGCCAAAGGAATTTTATCCTGACTTTTCTGATTTAACAAATTACAATATTAAATTAGGAACCTTTCATCATTACAGAAATATTGAAAACTCAATATTAAGTGATAAAAGTGAAGGACAACGCGGACTTACCTTGCGAATAAAGAAACCTTGTCCAAAACTTGAACAATTAAGTAAAGAAGAAGGTTCTTATATAACTTATGATAAATCTTCCCTGAATGAGAAAGGGGAATTTAAAGCGGAATTTTACTTGCAATTACACGACCATTTATTGGAATTCAACGCTTGGTTGTTTTGCTGTTCTCACGTTGATGATTTGGAATATATTAATACGTTAAAAGAACATTTTAAATGCGAATCTTACTTTTTTATTTATGATGTGGACAAATTTGTAAACAGTATTCAAAGAGCTTTATCAGACGACTTAAAAGCAAATCCACTTAATGAGAATAATGAAGAAAGGGTTATATATGAGAAAGGAGGAAATGTTTTCATAGATGGCTATAAAGATGCTGTAAGGTATTCTGACAAATCCAAATGGATGAATAGAGAATGTGAGACCTTAACTCAATTTATAGAGTCTAAAAAGTCAAGAGAAGTGGACCAAAATCTTTGGTTTCAAAAACCAAAAAGATATATAACTGAACAAGAAGTTAGGTTTATTTATTTTCCTACTGCAGGTAGAACCGAAAGAAAACGATTTAATATCAGAGATGATTTTAAAATACTTGGAAGTGATTTCTCTGATTGTATAAGCGAAGAACCAAAAAGTTATGAATAAAAAGTACTACAGGTAACAACGTGTATAGCTCATTGCGGCTGAATTCCTAATCGGAATTCCTTGCAATTTGCTATCTTTCGGTTACGGCGGAAAATCATAGCTGATTTTCCGCAACAAGCCATACACAAAACCGTTGCTGTGCAATAACTTCTCTTTACAAAGGTCATCGTTCTTTTGCTAAGGTGGTTTTAAGGAGAAGGTAAAAAAGGATGGTGGACCCTGGTGTTCCAGGGGGCCAAGTTTTTCGATGAATCGTATGAGAGTTACACTATCAAATACGAGGTTTCGTATAAAAACTTGTTTGAAGGAAGTTGATTTTTTTCGGAAAATCAAGTTTTCCGGCATCTTTTTTTTCGTTCCCACGACCTTGACCCTTACCCAACGGTAACATATACGGGTATATATTCCATTGGAAAGGCTCCCTCAAAAAAAGCAATGCTGTTTTTGTTCCCGTTGTCGGCGTGGAAGAGAAGTGACTCCGTAAATACGGCGCATATGCCATTTGAAGGCTTCAAGGCAATGCGTTATATTATAAACTTCTTATTATCGGTAATCCGCATGTACTCACTTGGGCTGATTCAAAACAATCACCCAAGATTAAAATAATTCGCATATTCATAGGCATCGGCCTTGGTCGCGATGTGCTATCTTTAAACCAGAGCTATGGTATTCGTATACCAAAAAACCGCATCCAATAGTGCCGTTCTCGTCACTTAATACATTCTATAAAAATGAAAAGAACACTGGTAATTTTAATAGTAGTACTTATTGGTTCACAAATAAAAGGGCAAAAACCTAGGGCAAGGGACTTAGGCGTGCCGTTTGATGGCGAAACGGGCTTATTCAATGCCATAACCGATGTCAAAGGAGTAGAGGTCGGTTACAGTACCATCATATCAGGCAAAGGAGAGAATATAGTTGGGAAAGGTCCTGTTAGAACCGGAGTTACGGCCATTTTTCCTAGAGGAAAAGCAAAAAAATTCAGCCCGGTATACGCCAACTGGTATAGCTTGAACGGTAACGGAGAAATGACGGGTACGACCTGGGTAACCGAATCGGGTTTTATGGAAACCCCGATTATGATCACCAATACCAACAGTGTTGGCGTGGTACGCGATGCCGTTTTAAAATGGTATGTAGACACAGATTGGTATAGCGGCGAGGATTGGTGGTATACCTATCCGGTAGTGGCCGAGACCTACGACGGTTTCCTAAACGATATTTATGGTTTTCACGTAAAGGAAAAACATGTATTGGAAGCGATACAGGACGCAAAATCCGGAAAGATTGCCGAAGGAAATATAGGAGGAGGCACCGGAATGATGTGTTTAGGCTATAAAGGGGGAACAGGAACCTCTTCGCGCGTTTTTAAAATAAAGGATGAGACCTATACTGTTGGGGCACTTGTTCAATCAAATTTTGGGGCAAAGTGGAACCTGTCCATAGCCGGTGTACCCGTTGGCGTAGAATTAAAGGACACCTTGAACTACAAGTTCAACGGACCACCAAAATCTAGAAGACAGGAAGGAGACGGCTCTATCATCGTTATCGTGGCTACCGATGCACTTTTACTACCCCACCAACTAAAAAGAATTGCCCAAAGAATTCCTCTAGGGGTAGGAATCGTTGGCGGCAGGGGAAGTAATGGGTCAGGGGATATTTTCCTGGCTTTTTCTACAGCCAACGAAAATGCTTTTAATAGGAACGAAACCACTACCGTAAAATCAATGCCCAACGACAAATTAATGCCCGTTTTTGAAGCAACCGTGCAAGCCGTAGAAGAGGCTATTATCAATGCAATGGTAGCGGCGGAAACAATGGAAGGAATTAATGGTAATACAGCCTATGCCCTGCCACACGACCTCCTCAGGGAAACACTTAAGAAGTACAATCGGTTGAAGAAGTAAAAGTTTCAAGCCGATTCCTGATATGATTTTGAAATACATGAATTAAAAAACTATAGGAATGATCGATTTACTTCCCAAGTGGATTTCAGTACTTTTCATCGCTACCGTTCTACTAACTATTGCTTTTTTTCACTACGCGAACGGAAAACCGAAAAATTTAACCATTTCTATCATTATCTGGTCCGTAATACAATCCATACTAGCGTATATCGGTTTTTATAAAGTGACCGATTCCATACCTCCGAGATTTGGATTGGTCTTACTACCGGCTGCGCTTATTATTTTTTACGGGTTATTGCCTAAGCAGCAAAAATGGGTTTTTGAGAAAGGAAATACAACAATCAGTACTTTTTCACATGTAGTTCGCTTACCTGTAGAACTAGTCCTCTATGCGCTTTTTACTCATAAGATGGTTCCTGAACTAATGACGTTCGAAGGAAGAAACTATGATATCCTAATGGGGATTACAGCTCCAATTATGGGATGGCTATTGCTTAAGAAGAAGGTAAACAAACCTATTTTATTGGGGTGGAATTTCACAGGACTTTTGCTGGTACTTTTTATACTATTCAATGGAATTTTATCAGCAGAATTACCCTTTCAACAATTTGGATTTGACCAACCAAATCGAGGGGTGATGTATTTCCCTTTTATTCTCCTGCCAGCTACAATTGTTCCAATTGTTATTTGGACCCATGTTTCTGATATTATCAAACTAAGAAAAGAAATAAAATCCTTACGCTAAAATCATTTTTTTAATCATTTAACCTGCTGCAGAAACCATATCCTCTATCTTGAAAAAACTAAACCTAGAGCACATTAATTATACTTGGCATCTTTTAATAGGAGAAAGAGGTAGGTTCTACCATTTATGAGACCAGTTTCAAAATATCAAAAATCTATCTTTTCTAATGCCATGATGGTTTTATCCAAATCCTCATAACTTAAGGCATCATTTAAAAAGTAGCTTTCAAAGGCACTTGGCGGTAAATAAACGCCCTGTGCCAACATGCCATGGAAATATTTTTTGAATTTATCATTGTTCCCCTTGGCCGAGGTTTTAAAATCTACTACGGGCGCATCAGTAAAATGCACGGATAGCATACTTCCAAAACGGTTGATTTGATAAGCTACCTCCTTGTTAGATAAAATCTCATCCAATCCCTTGTGTAAATACGCGGTTTTCTTCTCTAGGCTTTCAAAAATCTGAGGCTTGTTGTTCAGTTCGGTAAGCATCGCTAATCCAGCGCTCATGGCCAAAGGATTACCGCTCAACGTACCCGCCTGGTACACAGGTCCGTCCGGTGCTAAATGATTCATGATTTCCGCTTTGGCAGCGAAAGCACCTACGGGCAGACCACCTCCAATAACTTTACCAAAAGTGACGATATCCGCTTGAATTCCCAAAGCTTCCTGTGCTCCACCTCTTGCCAAACGAAAGCCTGTCATTACCTCATCAAAAATGAGTAAAATGTCCTCTTGTGTACATAAGGTGCGAAGCCCTTTGATAAACTCGTCCGTGGGAACAATGCAACCCATGTTCCCTGCTACGGGTTCAATAATAATAGCTGCGATTGCTCCCTTATTGGCTTGGATGAGATTTTGAACGCCCACTAGGTCATTATAATCAGCCAACAAAGTGTCTTTTGCGGTTCCTTGGGTAACCCCTGGACTATTAGGACTCCCAAATGTAACGGCACCACTACCTGCCTGAATCAGAAAAGAATCCGAATGTCCGTGGTAGCAACCAGCAAATTTTATAATCTTATCCTTACCGGTATAGCCACGGGCCAAACGTACGGCACTCATACAGGCCTCCGTACCACTATTTACGAATCTAATTTTATCAATATTGGGCACCATGCTAATGGCCAATTTGGCCAACTCGGTTTCAATTTCGGTAGGCATTCCGAAAGAAGTTCCTTTCTGTGCTTTTTCTATAATGGCATCGATTACCGGAGCATGGGCGTGACCCAAAATTAACGGCCCCCAAGAAGCGATATAATCAATCAACTTGTTCCCATCCTCATCGTACAAATAAGCACCCTTGGCCTCCTTCACAAAAATGGGGTCTCCTCCTACCGCTTTGAAAGCTCTTACAGGAGAATTTACACCTCCCGGAATATACTGCTTTGCCTCCGCGAAAAGGGCACTGCTTCTTTTATATATCATTTGTTAATTGTTAATATCGGTAGTTCTTACCATAAGTTTTTGTCCAACGGAAAGATTGGCGTTTTTAAGATTGTTCATCTGCATCAACTGATCTACAGAAACGTAGTATTTACGCGAAAGTGCGTACAGGGTGTCTCCCTTTTTTACAACATGTACGGCATCGGTTTCCGTGGCGACTACTATTTTATTGCCGTACCCCGCTTTTGAAATTTCGGTATCGTACTTGTATAATTGATGTTTTTCTATGAGATAAATTAATTTCTGTGGATACCTTTTATCCGTCGCATATCCCGCTTTGCGAAGTCCATACGCCCATTTTTTATAGTCCGTATTTCGATAATTGAACAAAAAAGCATAGCGACTTCTGGTCGTCAGGAAAATACTATGGTCTCGAAAAGAGAACATAGGGTGATTGTATTTTCTAAAACATTCTCCTTTTTCATCATCATCATGAAAATCATAATCACCTTGCCATCCCTTGTGACATTTAATGCCAAAATGATTATTGGTCTTCATGGCCAACTCACCCTTACCATAGCCACTTTCCAAAAGTCCCTGTGCCAGTGTAATACTTGCAGGTATCCCGTAGGCCTTCATTTCTAACTGTGCGATCTCTGAAAAGGTATCAATATATTCCGGAATGGATGCTATGCTGAAGGCAGTAAACTTTCCGGAATCATTGGGTAAGGAAGTGTCCGTATTGGAAGAAGTTGCCCGGGTCTTCGTTTTTTTTCTTTTACGTTCAGAAAGTACATTCTTCGTACGTAGATTATCGGAGTAGGCCTTCTTCGATTTACAACCCACCACAAGGATGCTCAGCATCAAAAGCGTTACTATATTCTTGTTCATATATGTAGCAAAGGTAATTTTTTCTTTTTCAGCCTAAGGTTCATTCCCGCAATACCCTGAAGCCCTCCTGTATGAATGGCCAATATCTTGGTTCCTTTTGCAAAATTATCATTCTTAATCATATCCAACAACCCATAGAGCATTTTTCCCGTATAGACGGGGTCTAAAGGTATACCTGTTGTTCGTTTGAATTTATTGATAAAATGTACCAGTTCGCCAGTAACCTTACCGTATCCGTTAAAATGATAATCGGATATCAGTTTCCAGTGCTTTTCGGTAGTCATTTTGGTAATCTCCCCTTCTAAGAATTCCCCTTTCAACGCTGCAAACCCAATAACTTGTTGATGCGGTCGTGACGAATTTATCAGGCCGGCCATGGTACCACCTGTCCCCACGCAAGTACAGACCATATCAAAATCTTCGTCGGCCTGGGTCAAAATCTCCTCACAGCCTTTTATCGCCAAAGAGTTAGTGCCTCCCTCGGGAACTAGGTAAAAAGGGCCATACTCCTCTTCAAGTGTAAGGAGAAAGTCCGAATCGGTTTTGTTCCTATAAGCTGCCCTAGAAATAAATTTAAAGACCATACCGTTCTGGTGCGCCATGGCCAATGTTGGGTTATCTTGCCATTTATCCATTAATTCCTCTCCTCGGATGATCCCTACTGTCGCCAGACCCTTTTCCATTCCGGCATAGGACAAAGCGACAATATGATTAGAATACGCCCCTCCAAAGGTGATTAAAGTCCGTAGGTGTAGATTTTGAGCCTCTTGGAGATTATATTTTAATTTTCGGTATTTATTTCCAGAAATCAATGGATGCAGCAAATCCTCTCGCTTCAGAGCCAGTGTAATTTCTTTTTCTTTTAAAACTGGAAGGCCTAGGTAACTATTTTTGGACTGCAATTGAACTTACTTTCAGCGACAAAGATATTTAATAAAGCTAAACGGTTTGCGTTGCGTTAAATAGTTCAATTGATTTTCATTCGCATAGGCCTCTCTTTCAAAACTTATATTCTGATAGGCACGATATGTATCCAAGTACAGTAAAGAACGTAAAAGCCATTCCGTCATATATAAAATATAGAAAGGAAGTAACAGTAATTCTTGCTGTTGCCTTAAATGTATTTTCTCATGATTTATAAGAACAGCATCCTCTTTTAAGGAATTACTTTTCAAGAATATAAATGGCCAGAGGGAAAGGCCCACATAGTTTTTATAAAAAAAATGTTTAAAAACTAAAATCATTACTGCATTAAGAATTGATGCTAAACAAAGATAATTCTTACAAGGGAGTCTACGTTAACTTAATTGTTTTCTTGCCAACAAAACCGGTAAAGGGTAAAATAGTTTGATATCCATAATAAAACTAGTGTTTTCCAAGGGTTGTAAAAATGGTTATCAACAGAAATTCTTTAACTTTACCTGTACTACAATGCAAGGGCTCGAATGAAAAAAATAATTCCTATTGAAGAAGGGGACTTTTACTGGTCCGATGAAGGTTACCGGGTTTTTACAAAGCAGTTTCATTTAAAAAGAGGCTACTGTTGTGAAAGTGGCTGCAGGCATTGTCCTTACGGGTACGACCCAAAAACTAATACCCAATAGCGAACAAGCTATGTTCGGCATGATTTTTGAAGCTTAAGTAAACAAGAAAAAGTCCGTAAACTTAAAAATATTGTTATGAATAAATTAAAATTACTAGCGCTACCAATCCTAGCCCTGCTATTCTTAAGCTCCTGTTCTTCAGTTCGTGTGTTATCCGATTATGACCAGAAAGCTGATTTTAACGGCTATAAATCATATGCCTTTTATAAAACGGGTATAGATAAGGCACAAATATCCGACTTGGATAAAAAAAGGATTCTTAGAGCTATAGAAACGGAAATGGCTTCTAGAGGATTCGTAAAATCTGAAAATCCGGATATACTCGTGAGTATTTTTACCAAAGAACAAGAAAGAGTTGATGTCTACAATAACAACTTCGGCTGGGGAGGCTGGGGAGGTTTCGGCGGATGGGGCTGGGGCTGGGGAGGTCTCGGATGGGGACCTGGACTCGGCTGGGGCTGGGGAGGTGGCAACCTTGTAAGTACTTCAACCGAAGGATCGCTTTACATAGACCTTATCGATACCAAGAGTAAGGAACTGGTATGGCAAGGAAAGGGAGAAGGAACACTCGCCAACACCAAGAACATTCAAAAGAAAGAACAACGTATTCAACAATTTGTAGCACAGATTTTGGAACAATATCCACCTGATGCACTAGTATCGAAATAAGAGAAACATACTTTTCAAAAAGCCTGCACGGTACATTGTACTATGCAGGCTTTTTATATATCTACAACAAAGGAAAATATTGCTGATTTTTAGCCTCATTGAGTACAAAGGCACTTTTTACCGCACCTATGTTCGGTAAGGTTGCAATCTTTGATTTCGCAAAATCATAATAGGCATCCAAATTTTTTACGGTTACCTTCAACAAAAAATCGAACTCCCCTCCTACCACATAACACTCGGAGACTTCGTTGAATTGCTTTACTTTTTCCAGAAAATCGTCCATTAAACTGCCTTTTTGAGCTTCGAGGGACACAAAACTGAACACGGTTATACTTTGTTCAATTTTATCCGTATCCAAAACAGCTACATAATTCTTAATATAACCTTCCTTTTCTAACCTTTTGATACGTTCATAAACGGGTGTTTTGGTGAGACCCAACTGCTCTGCTATGGACTTTGCGACCGTCTTTGCATCCTTTTCCAGGATTTTTAAAATTCCACGGTCAATAGCATCCAATTTCTCTAACATACAAGTTCCTTTTAATTCGTTCAAAAACCTTCAAATTCTATACTATTTCCTTTTTATAACTACTATTAAAGGAAATATCCCTAAAAAATTATAATCTATATACAATAATAACCAAAATAAATATCTTTATTAGAAAACTGTTTTTATGTATCATCTTGCGCAGGCCAACATAGCTCGTTTCAGAGCTCCTTTAAGTCATCCAACGATGAAGGAGTTTGTAGACTTCTTGGAGCCGGTGAATAAATTTGCGGAGGAAAGCAAAGGCTTTGTTTGGCGTTTAAAAGACGAGGAAGGGCGCTCTGCCTCGTATCTAGAGTCACCCTTTCAAGATGAAATGATGGCCATAAACATAAGTGTCTGGGAAGATATGGAATCTTTTAAAGGCTTCGTTTACGGCTCTGTGCACAGTTATTTTTTAAAGCATAAAAAGAAATGGTTTGACCTTTCCAAACCATCACAATTTATATTATGGTGGATAAAAGCCGGTGATACACCAACGTTAACCGCTACCAAAGAAAAATTAGAACTTCACCAATCACAGGGAGATTCTCCCGAGGTATTTTCAATGCGCTCCTTGTACGATGCGGAGGGAAACCCTATTAAAACCCACTACCGATGACCTACGAAAGCAATCCTATTCTAGACAAGCTTCCCAAACATCTGAAGCAGTATATAAAGCCTCAAAATTACGAGGAGTACACTGCTATAAACCAAGCGGTATGGCGTTATGTTATGCGCAAGAACGTAGATTACCTTAGTCAGGTAGCGCATGGTTCTTATCTAGATGGTTTGCGAAAAACCGGTATCGCCGTTGACCATATCCCAAATATGTATGGCATGAACCGTATACTAAAAGATTTAGGATGGGCGGCCGTTGCCGTGGACGGATTTATTCCTCCAGCGGCATTTATGGAATTCCAAGCTTATAACGTTTTGGTCATTGCATCGGATATTCGCCAGTTGGCGCATATTGAATACACGCCCGCACCCGATATTATTCATGAAGGTGCCGGCCATGCTCCCATTATCGCCAATCCCGAGTATGCTGAATATCTAAGACGTTTTGGTGAAATTGGCTGTAAAGCGGTCTCTAGCGCAAAGGATTTTGAACTCTACGAAGCAGTGCGTCATTTATCCATTATAAAGGAAGCTCAGGGCACAACGCCGTCAGAAATACAAAAAGCCGAAAAACATATCGAAGAATTACAGGAGCATATGGGAGTGCCCAGCGAAATGGCCCTCATACGAAACCTACATTGGTGGACCGTGGAATACGGCTTGATAGGTACCGTTGAAAATCCTAAAATTTACGGGGCGGGACTTTTATCCTCAATAGGGGAAAGTGCTTGGTGCATGACGGATGAAGTAAAAAAAATACCCTATTCCATTGAAGCTGCCCATACCCCTTTTGATATTACCAAACCGCAACCTCAACTATTCGTAACTCCGGATTTCGCTTTTCTAAGCCAGGTGCTTGAAGATTTCGCGAATACTATGGCCTTGCGCACGGGGGGACTTAGCGGAATTAAAAAACTTATCGACTCAAAAGAATTAGGTACTATCGAACTGAGTACGGGGCTCCAGGTTTCTGGAAATTTCGATAATGTCATCGCCCATAACGGAGCACCCATCTATTTTCAGACGAAAGGAAAATCGGCCTTGGCCTTCAGAGAAAAAGAACTAGTAGGCCAGGATACCAATCAACACGTGACAGGTTTTGGTTCCCCCATAGGCAGGTTAAAGGGTATCAATATTCCTATAGAAGAAATGAGTCCAAGGGATTTAAAGGCTTATAAAATCTATGAAGGCGAGCACGTTTCCCTAGATTTTGTAGGCGGTATCAACGTAAGCGGAAAGATTATTACCGGTACTAGAAACCTACAGGGACAAATAATTCTAATCACTTTCGAAAACTGTACCGTGCGCCACCACGGCAAAGTATTATTTAAATCTGACGAAGAACTATATAACATGGCCATTGGGGAGCGTATAGTATCGGCCTTTAACGGGCCTGCCGACCTGAAGAGTTTTGACCTTCTGGACCACGAACTCAGTAAAACCTTTTCAGATAAAAAGAGCGACAATGAAAGTGAATTGGAAGGATATTACCAACAAATCAGGGATTTTAGGGAAGGTAAAAACACTACTATTTCCAGAAATAAGGTGTTTAAAGAAGTACAACAAAACTTTCCTAAGGACTGGCTATTATCTGTAGAACTTTACGAACTGGCGATTACCAACGGAGATACCGGTTTTGCCACGGAGATAAAGCATCACCTAGAAAAAGTGAAACAGGATAACCCTAGCTTGGGACACCTCATCGATGATGGCTTAAATCTTGTAGAACCCGTAAAAACCACTTAAACCACCCTGCTCTTTATATATTTTATTTGACCGTTTTGGATAGAACGGTGCTATATAAAAAATAATTTTTGGAACCTAATTCCTAAATAATTGCGCTTAGTCCTCTAAAAGGATTGGATTAAAGTTTTTCTCAATTTCTTTATCCTGATAGGTCAGAGTCCAACCCAAGCTATTGGTCAAGACATAAAATTGTTGAAGCTCGCTCAACAACCTGTTCCGGGCATTCGTTCTCAACGTAGATGCCGCTACTTTTTTCATCAAGGATGCTTTTACGTTATTCTTAATAGTATTGTAGTCATCGGCTTCAAAGGGGTTGAGATAGTCCGCAGTGACATCATAATACTCAAAATCCGGGTTTAAGCTAATTTCAGGTTCGGGAATTTGGTCAATATTAAGCGTGCGCTTATCCGCATCCAACGTAAACTCAATTTTTGATAAATCATAGGCGATGGTCACCGCGGCGTTAACGACCACCAATGCTTTTTTATCCGCAGTCAAGAAGGGTCCAAAGAGTTCTTTGGAATCCTTGTAATTATAGACTTCCGCAAAATGACCTTCCGTAACAATAAGCTTGGAAACGTTAGCTATTTGTTCTTGAATGAGCATGGAATTTTCCTTAAGGATTGCTTCAGATTCCTTTTCCTTGGCACAGGAACGAAATACCAAAACTATGGCCAGTGTAACTACTGCTCCTATTAAAATTCTTTTCATATAATTCGCTTTAAACAAATAGTTTGCCCATAAAGGCGGTAACGCTAACCCCCTATTAGAAAGTCATAGCAGGATGTTCTTTTTTAATATACGAGATTTTCTCCTTGAGCGACTCTAGAAATTTTTGATGTTGTTCCGAATTTGGATTAAAAGGTCTATGTTCCAATCCTCTTTGTATTTCTTCCACCAGTTTCATGGTAACCTGTGCATCATCTGAGACCCACACCTCGGAAAATTTTTCCCAGATATAATCAATAGCTAAGGTATTTGGATGAATCATATCCGCTTTATAAAAACGATAATCCCGCAGCTCGTCCATCATCAATTCATAGCTTTCAAAATAGGCTACCCTGCTTTTTTCTTCGTCAGCATAAGCGTTTACGATGTCGTGCACTGCAGCAATCAGATGCGCCTTACTTCGTTGATTTTCTACAAAACCGTCTTTTAGATGACGTACTGGGGAAATAGTGAAAACGAGTTGTGCGTTTTTGTTAACGGTTCTAATTTGTTGTATTGCCCGTTGCAGACTAGCCGTGATTTCATCAACGGTCAGCAACTGTTTTTTAAATTCTTTTTGGGGTATTTTGTGACAATTGGCCACCGTTACACCTGTTTCCCTTTTTTGATAGGTCCACCCCGTACCCAGCGTGATGATGATATGGCTTGCCTTAGACAAAAGTTGTTCTGTCTTCCGTAACTGCCCGTTTAGGCCTTCCAAAACTTTTTCGTTAGAAACATTGCTCGTATTGGAGTGGGCATCAAAACAATGCCAACGCTCATTATGATAAAAAAGGTCTTCCGGCGTATACCCTCGCTTTTGAATGGCCCTTGTAATCAAATTTTCTATAGCCAGTGGATGAAAAAAGATGCCAAAGGGGTTTTGTAGTGTCCGGAATTTAAAGTAATCCAACTTTGCCCCAATATGTTCCGAGAAACAAGACCCTAAGAGCATTAACTCACTAGCGTAGTCTATTTGCTTGTCGGCTTTCCGAAAAGAAATCTGGGTTTGGAGGTTCATGTTATCTAGTATATCGCGTTTTGCTTTACGTAATGCTTAAGATTCCCCCTTTGGGGATTACGGGGCTAAATATCCTTTTGCCTTTTCCAAGGCCTCGGCTATACCGTTCGGGTTTTTACCCCCTGCCGTTGCAAAGAAAGGCTGACCACCGCCTCCGCCCTGAATAAATTTCCCTAGCTCGCGGACTATGATACCGGCATTCAAATTTTTGGATGCAACCACTTCCTTTGAAATATAACAGGACAACAAGGCTTTACCGTTCTGTTCCGTACCAAAAAGCAAGAACAGATCATCTTGATTCTGCCCCATTTCAAAGGAAAGGTCCTTAATTCCTGCGCCATCTAAATCTATTTTCTTGGCCAAGAACCGAACCCCATTTACTTTCTCTAATTCCTGCGCCAATGCTCCTTTTAAGTTCTTGGCTTTTTCTTTGAGCAATTGTGCTACCTGCTTCCTCAAATCCGCATTTTCTTCCTGCAGACTGGTTACCGCTTTTACAGGGTCTTGAGCATTGCCCAACGCATCCTTTATCTCATAAAGCGATCGGTTATTTTCAAAATAAAAATCCTTTACCGCGTCACTGGTTATCGCTTCAATTCTTCTGATACCTGCCGCAACGGCACTTTCCGATTTTATCTTGAAATGCCATATTTCACTGGTGTTCTTTACATGGGTTCCACCGCATAACTCTACGGACTGCCCAAATTTTATGGTCCTGACCGTATCTCCATATTTTTCTCCGAACAAGGCCATAGCTCCGGATTCCAAAGCTTCTTTCATAGGAATGTTGCGCTGCTCTTGCAAGGGCAATTGCCCCTCGATACGGGCATTTACAAAATCCTCTACTTGGCGTAATTCTTCTACGCTAAGTTTGGAAAAATGTGAAAAATCGAAACGTAGGTATTTAGAGTGTACCGCAGAACCTTTTTGTTCTACATGGGTTCCTAAAATTTCTCGCAAAGCCTGATGCAGTAGATGCGTGGCCGTATGGTTCGCTTCTGTTCTTTGACGTTGCTTTATATCTACCACGGCCTTAAAACTACCATCCAATTTTTTCGGAAGGTTTTTGGTAAAATGTACTATTTCGTTATTTTCTTTTTTCGTATCAATGATATAGACCACATCACCATCAGCTGGCTCCAAGTAGCCCTTGTCCCCCACTTGTCCGCCACCTTCTGCATAGAAAGGGGTCAAATTAAAGACCAGTTGATACTGAACCCCTTCTTTCTTAGATGTAATCTTGCGATACTTCACAATTTTCACATCCGCCTCTAACAGGTCATAGCCAACAAATTCCTGTTCCGTATCAATCACCAATACCTCCCAATCTTGTTTGGAAATTTCTGATGCCGATTTAGAACGGCTCTTTTGCTTTTGCATGGCCGCATCAAATCCAGCTTCATCCAATTCGTAACCCTTTTCATTGAGGATCAAGGCCGTTAAATCTATAGGAAATCCAAAAGTATCGTACAGCTCAAATGCTTTGGCTCCGTCCACTTTTTTATCTTCTGAATTGGCGATAATGGAATCCAAGAGTACTAATCCTTGGTCCAGCGTTTTCAAAAAGGAATGTTCTTCTTCTTTGATAACATTCTGTATCAACTGCTTTTGCTCCTTAAGCTCGGGAAACGCATCTCCCATGCTTTGGGTAAGCACATTGACCAAGCGGTACATAAAGGGTTCTTTGGTTCCCAGAAAGGTAAAACCATACCGCACTGCACGCCTTAGAATACGACGAATAACATAACCAGCGCCCGTATTGCTCGGCAATTGGCCATCTGCAATAGAAAATGCCACCGCCCTAATATGGTCCGCAATAACCCTAATGGCGATATCTATTTCTTCACCCTTACCGTAATCGGCATCCGTAATGGTCTCTATCTCTCTAATCAACGGCGTAAAAACATCGGTATCGTAGTTAGATTTTACGTTCTGAAGCACCATACACAGACGTTCAAAACCCATTCCGGTATCTACGTGTTTGGCAGGCAGGTTTTCTAAGGTACCGTCCGCCTTACGATTGTACTGCATAAAGACCAAGTTCCATATTTCTACCACCAAGGGATGATCGGCGTTGACCAAACTTGCTCCGGGAACTTTAGCCTTTTCCTCTTTAGAACGTATATCTACATGAATTTCAGAACAAGGACCGCAAGGACCTTGATCGCCCATCTCCCAGAAATTATCCTTCTTGTTGCCCATGATGATACGTTCCTCGGGAACGATTGCTTTCCATAAACCAAAAGCCTCGTTATCCTTCTCCAAATTATCTGCGTCATCACTACCTTCAAAAACAGAAACGTATAAACTGTCCTTGTCAATTTTCAGCACGTCGGTCAGCAATTCCCAAGCCCAGTTAATGGCTTCTTCCTTAAAATAATCGCCAAAACTCCAGTTACCCAACATCTCGAACATGGTGTGGTGGTAGGTGTCCTTGCCAACCTCTTCCAAATCGTTATGCTTGCCACTTACCCTAAGGCACTTTTGCGTATCTGCCACGCGTGCATTTTTTGGTATGGAAATCCCTAAAAAATACTCCTTGAACTGATTCATTCCGGCATTCGTAAAAAGCAGGGTTGGGTCATCCTTTATGACCATTGGAGCAGAAGCCACGATCTTGTGCTTTTTGCTTTCAAAAAAGTTTAAAAATTGCTTTCGTATATCCTTGGAATTCATCTAAAATGCTAAGCTTTTACAAATTTTAACTGTTTATTGAAAACAATTTTTATATTTGTTTGTTATGTTAAAACGAAAGAACAAAAATAGAATAAAATCTATTCATGTCTAAAGTAAAATACTATTACGACCCGGATACACTTTCTTACCGGAAAATTGAACCTGAAAAATCCAAGCGATACCGGAACATCGCCTTTTTCTTTTTGGGATCCCTACTTTTCGGTTTTCTAGGTCTGCTATTACTTTTGAACACTAATCTAATCAATACGCCCAGAGAACTTTCATTACAACGGGAAGTAAAAAATTACGAACTTCAGTTTGACCTGTTGGATAGAAAAATGGGCCAAATCGAAGAAGTCCTTGCCAACATTGAGGACCGTGACAACAATATCTATCGGCTATATTTTGAAGCCAACCCAATTCCAGAGGAGCAACGTAAAGCCGGATTCGGTGGTATAAACAGGTATAAGTCCTTAGAAGGTTTCAATAACTCCGAGATGATTATCTCCACCACCAAGCGCTTGGATATTATAAAAAAACAGATGGCCATACAATCCAAATCCTTGGATGAAATCACCAAACTGGCCGAAGAAAAAGAAAAACTTTTGGTTTCCATTCCTGCAATACAACCCATCAACAACGAAGACCTTACGCGCATGGCATCAGGTTACGGGTGGCGTTCGGACCCTTTTACCAAGGCGAGAAAAATGCATTATGGCATGGATTTTACCGCACCTAAGGGTACTCCCATTTACGCTTCTGGAGATGGTAAAGTGACTAGGGCGGACAATAATTCCTCTGGTTACGGAAAACATATTAGAATAGACCATGGCTACGGATATTTAAGCCTATACGCCCACTTGAGCAAGTACAACGTAAAAAAAGGACAGAAAGTAAAACGAGGCGACCTTATCGGTTTTGTAGGTAGTACGGGAAGGTCTGAAGCCCCGCACTTGCACTATGAAGTGTGGAAGGAAAAAGACCGCATTAACCCTATCAATTTCTACTACGGAAGTTTATCTCCCGAAGAATTTGAAAATATGCTGAAATACGCAAACCAAGAAAATCAATCCCTGGATTAATGCAAATAGACCTGCCAGAAAGACGTTATTATGGAATTGGAGAGGTAGCACGTGCCTTTGGGGTAAATACTTCTTTAATTCGTTTCTGGGAAAAGGAATTCGATGTATTACAACCGAAAAAGAACGCTAAGGGAAACCGAAAATTCACTCCGCAGGATATTAAAAACCTGCAGCTCATCTATCATCTTGTCAAAGAGCGTGGTTTTACGCTTGAAGGGGCAAAAACACACTTAAGGGAGGAAAAACAAAAGACCTTATCCAATTTTGATATCATTCAAAAGCTGGAACGTGTTAAAACGGAACTCATCAAAATCAAGAATCAACTATAAACACTAATAATTCTCCTGACAGGGAGAATAATTTAAAACTACACTAATCATGAAAAAAGGAATAATCGCACTTGTGTTACTAGCGGTCCTAGCATTTGGCCTATACCAATGGGGAGTAGGATTTAACAATACCGCCATCGCTCTAAAAGAAACATCGACCAAGACTTGGGCAAACGTAGAAAGCGCATACCAAAGAAGAAACGACCTCATCGGTAATTTAGTGAAAACGGTACAGGGTGCTGCCGATTTTGAGCGCGGAACACTAACCGATGTTATTGAAGCCCGTTCCAAAGCTACAGCAGTGAGTATAGACCCAACGAACATTACGCCAGAACAACTAGCGCAATTCAACCAAGCGCAAAGTGGTCTAAGCGGAGCGTTGAGCAGGCTTTTAGTTACTGTTGAGCGATATCCCGATTTAAAGGCCAATCAAAACTTTCTAGAACTACAATCTCAACTAGAAGGCACTGAAAATAGAATTAATGTGGCACGAGACCGTTTTAACGCCACGGTGGAACCTTATAATTTGCACATCAAAAAATTCCCGAATTCCATTCTTGCAGGGCTGTTCAACTTTGACGAATTGGCCTACTTCAAATCTGAAGCAGGTTCCGAACAAGCGCCCGATGTAAATTTTGAATTTGAATAAACCCGGTATATGTCCAGAGTAGAAGATTTTTTGACGGCAGAAGAAGAACAAGAAATTGTTGAAGCTATCCTGCAAGCAGAAAAAAATACCTCGGGCGAAATAAGGGTTCATATTGAGGCGCATACACGAACAGACCATTACGAAAGAGCAAAAGAGCTGTTTCATTTACTTAAAATGGACAATACCAAAGAGGAAAACGGAGTTCTTATCTATGTTGCGGTAAATGACAGGAAGTTCGCCATCTGCGGTGATAAAGGTATAGATAGGGTAGTTCCGAAGGATTTTTGGAAAAGCACAAAGAATACCATAGAGAAACATTTTAAAGAAGGTGCATACAAAACCGGAATCGTTGCGGGGATACTTAAAGCGGGAACCGAGTTGGAACATCATTTTCCTTGGAAGCATGATGACACAAATGAACTAAGCAATGAGATATCCAAAGGATAGGCCCCTATTGACCTTCCCAATGGGTAGGAGAATATTGAAAAACTTCAATCGTCTCATCCTTATGGAGCCAAGAAGAATTTTATCTGTTTTTTTTATTTTCCTTTTTGCTCATTCAAGTTGGGGACAGTTTCAAATTCCTGAAAAACCGCAAAAAGAAACCAGTGTCTATGATTACATTCAGCTGCTGCCTGTATCTCAAAAAACGAGTCTGGAACAAAAACTCATTCGTTACTCGGATAGTACTTCTACCCAAATTGTAGTAGTAATTATTGCAAGTACTGAGGGAGAAAACATCACCTATCTTGGAGCCCAATGGGGACAAAAATGGGGTATTGGCCAAGCCGGAAAAGACAATGGTGTCCTTGTACTGTTAGCTAGGGATGACCGAAAAATAGCCATTAATACAGGTTACGGCGTAGAAGCTACCTTGACCGATGCCATGTCGCGCAGGATTATCGAGGGTATTATTATTCCAGAATTTAAGACGGGCGATTATTATGGCGGACTCAACAGAGGTGCCGATGCTATTTTCCAAGTACTTATGGGAGAGTTTAAGGAAGAACGTTCTTTTGAGACCAATGATGGTTTATCAATAAGGGCGCTTTTACCCTTCATTATATTCTTCATCATTTTAATTATCCTTTCCAAACGCAACAAGGGTAACGGGCGTGGAAACGGTGGTAGAAGAAAAAGAGGCTTGGACCTTTGGGACGTCATCATACTTAGCAACATGGGCCGCAGTGGAGGCTCTGGTGGTTTTGGTGGTGGCGGAAGCTTTGGAGGCGGTGGAGGTTTTGGTGGTGGATTTGGCGGTGGCGGCTTTGGAGGCGGTGGTGCCTCTGGAGGGTGGTGATTCCTTCACGTAAATACAAGTTCAATCTTAAAAATCAAATCCAAACTAGGCATTAAGTTCAAAATAATTTATCACTTACTTAGAGCAATACAAAAATGCTGAACAAATTACTTTTTCCTCATAAAAATACTGATAGGAACGCCTGAGAAATCAAACTCTTCCCGCAGCTTATTCTCTAGATAGCGTTTATAAGGTTCTTTAACGTACTGGGGAAGATTGCAGAAAAAAGCAAACTGCGGGTAGGGTGTTGGCAACTGCGTACAAAACTTAATCTTTACATGTTTACCCTTGTATGCCGGGGGTGGATAATGTTCAATTAATGGCAACATTACTTCATTGAACTTACGTGTAATGATCTTTTTACTGCGGTTCTTGTAGACCTCTACCGCCGTTTCGATAGCCTTAAAAATACGCTGTTTCGTTAATACAGAAATAAAAAGTATCGGTACATCTGTAAACGGCTCTATGGCCTGCTTAATTCGCTGGGTATATTGTTTCATGGTATTGGTCTCTTTATCGGCTACCAAGTCCCATTTGTTCACCAGTATTACAATACCCTTATGATTACGTTGTGCCAACCAAAAGATATTGGCCACTTGCCCGTCAAAACCTCTGGTAGCATCCAACAATAACAAACATACATCGCAATGCTCTATTGCCCGTACCGAACGCATCACGGAGTAAAACTCCAAATCTTCCTTTACTTTTGACTTTCTCCGTATCCCGGCTGTATCGACTAGATTAAATTCAAAACCAAATCGGTTATACTTGGTATCGATACTATCTCTTGTGGTTCCTGCGATGTCCGTTACAATATATCTATCCTCCCCTATCAAGGCGTTGATAAAGGATGACTTACCTGCATTTGGCCGTCCGACCACCGCAAATCTTGGTAGCTCGCTTTCCTCTTCTTGAACATCCGGAAGCTTTTCTACCAGAGCGTCCAACAATTCTCCCGTACCACTTCCGTTGATACTGGAAAGCGTGTAATAGTCACCCAATCCCAATGCATAGAATTCAACCGCATCTTCTTGACGCATGGCATTATCGACCTTATTTATAGCGAGAAAGACGGGCTTATTTACCCTTCGTAATAATTTGGCAACATCCTCATCCATTCCCGTGACACCACTTTCCACATCGACCATGAAAATAATGGCATCCGCTTCTTGTATCGCCAGTTCTACCTGCTTGTCTATTTCCTGCTCAAAAACGTCATCGCTACCTACAACATATCCACCCGTATCGATAATGGAAAACTCTTTCCCGTTCCAATCACTTTTACCATAATGACGGTCTCTAGTAACTCCGCTCACGGCGTCCACAATAGCCTCCCTACGCTGAATTAAGCGGTTAAAAAAAGTTGATTTACCAACATTTGGCCTTCCTACAATGGCTACGATAGCTCCCATACCTCTGAATTTGGCTGCAAAGGTAGTATAAACAAAAGAATAGGAGTTAGTTGATGGCGTATTATAAAACTAAAAATCAGCTATTATAACCGAACCTTTTTAACTGCCTACTATCATTTCGCCAGTTCTTGTTCACTTTTACGTATAATTCTATATGCACTTGCTTGTCAAAGAATTTTTCAAGGTCTTTCCTGGATTCGACACCAACTCGTTTTAAGGCGGAACCTTTATGCCCTATGATGATTCCTTTTTGGGTTTCGCGCTCGACCATAATAACAGAGCGAATTCGGATGATTTTTTCGTCTTCAAAAAACTCTTCCGTTTCTACCTCAACGGCATATGGAATTTCCTTCTTATAATACAGTAGAATTTTTTCCCGTATGGTTTCGTTTACAAAAAAGCGTTCCGGCTTATCGGTTAACTGGTCTTTGGGATAGTATGCAGGGGAATTTGGCAATAGCTCCAGAATGCGTTGAAATACGTTTTTTACGTTGAAATTTGATAATGCGGAAATTGGGTGTAACTCCACAGATGGTAATTGTTCTTGCCAGTACTGCACTTGTTCCTCCAATATTTCTTGGGTAGTCGTATCAACCTTATTCAGGAGTAATAAAACAGGAATTCTACTATTTTTTATTTTCTCGAAAAAAGCCTCATCCTTTAATGCTTTTTCGCCAATTTCAACCATGTAGATCAATACATCTGCATCTTCAAAGGCCGACTTTACAAAATTCATCATGGACGACTGCAAATCGTAGGCCGGTTTTATAATCCCAGGCGTATCGGATAAAATAACTTGAAAATCGTCTCCGTTAACAATCCCTAGAATACGGTGTCTTGTAGTTTGCGCTTTTGACGTAATTATGGACAACTTCTCACCAACAAATGCATTCATCAAAGTGGACTTCCCAACATTAGGATTTCCAATAATATTTACAAATCCTGCTTTATGCTCCTTCATTCCTTAGTTTTTGAAAATATATCTTAGCGGCGGCGTTAACCTTTGGAGCCAACAAAAGTACGGCAATCATATTGGGTATTACCATTAAGGCATACGATAAATCAATGAGATTTTTCACTAATTCTAAAGATGCTACCGCGGCGAACACGATCATAATTACAAAATACCAATTGTAATACCTACCAATTTTTGCATTCGTCAAAAAAGAAAGACATTTAACACCGTAGTAGGAGTACGTAAATAACGTGGACATGGCAAACGCTGCAACAATTACCATTAAAAGCACTCCTCCCCAACTTCCCAAAGAAGTATTGAACGCATTTAAGGTCATTACAATTCCGCTTCCGTCCTCTAGATAAGCCCCACTTAATATAATGACAACTGCGGTAAAAGTGCACACCAAAATAGTGTCAATGAAAGGTCCCAACATGGCAACCAAGCCTTCTCTAATAGGCTCATCGTTTTTAGACTGTCCGTGGTACATGGGCGCACTACCTAAACCCGCCTCGTTAGAGAACATTGCCCTACGAACACCAATGATGACCAAGCCCCAGAAACCTCCCGTTACCAAGGTCTCAAAATTCCATGCTTCGGTCACTATAAGATTCAGGGAGGGGATTACCTGTGAAGCATTCAAAACCATCACCAATACAACGGCAAGCAAATAAATAAATACCATAAAAGGTACAATTGCAGTGGCTACTTTTGCAATTTTAGAAAGCCCCCCGAAAATCACAAAGGAGGTGATTATGGCCAGTGTTACCCCAACGGATAATTTCCAGTTGAAATCGCTCATTTCAAAAAGCGTTTCCGAAGGTTGGATCACGCTCATAAACGTTTCCGTAAATTGATTGGCAGTGAATACCCCTAAAAATCCAAAGAGACCAGCAATACAAAAGAAAATGGCCAAAGGTTTATACTTTTTCCCCAGTCCTTGCGTAATGTAGAACATGGGGCCGCCCTGCAAATTTCCTTCAGAGTCCTTTCCCCTGAACATAATGGATAGACTACAAGAATAAAATTTAATACACATACCTATAAGGGCGGTCATCCAAATCCAAAATACCACACCCGGACCACCATCATGAATAGCAATCGCCACCCCAGAGATATTGCCTAAACCAACCGTAGCGGCTACGGCAGCAGAAAGTGCTTGAAGCGAGCTCACATCTCCCTCGGCATTATCATCGTCATACTTACCCCTTGCAATGGCTATTGCATGACCAAAAAAGCGATAGGGCAGTAATTTTGAACGGAATATTAAGAAAATACCTCCTCCGATAAGAAGAATAAACATAGGCCATTCCGTACCTGAGATGGCACTTACCAAAAAGTCGTTGAGTTGCTCCATGATTCCGAAGGTAGTTATTTCATTTAAAATTTTATTAGACACCCATGGATTCCATTTATTTTTAAATCAAATCTTCTATAAATTTGGAAATAAGCTTAAAAGCGTTGTATCTTTGTCGTCCACATCGTGGGATAGAGCAGTATCCTTCGACCACGCTCAGGATACGGTGCCTACTTAAAACTGAGTCAACATATTGAAAATTCGTTTCCAAAAGAAACAAAACGCATATATCGCGGGATAGAGCAGTAGGTAGCTCGTCGGGCTCATAACCCGAAGGTCACTGGTTCGAGTCCAGTTCCCGCTACTAAGGAAGTCATCAACGAAAGTTGGTGGCTTTTTTTGTATATAGTTAAATCATTAGGGCCCACATCCGCCTGAGGCGGGCACTGGTTCCCCCGAGGCTTCGGGGCAGTTCCCGTTACTGGAAAAAGCTTCATAAAAATATGAGGTTTTTTATTTTCCCTATTATCAGTTCTTACTTTTAAAAATCTCTTGAATAAGTTATCTTTTGAAAAAATATAGAAATGACCTTCAAAAGACCTTTATCCGTTCTCCTATATTTCTTGTTTTCATTTCAGTGGGGAATGGGGCAAATAGAATCAAATACCTCGTATGAAACCTTGGAAGCCCTTTACAAAGAATGGCGCGCTTTTGAAGAACCACCAAAGTACCAAGGGGCTCCAGATTATAGGACCATTACTTTTGATAACAGACAGGCTGCTTTTAAGGTGTTACAAACAAAGTTAAAAGATATAAGTATCATACACTGGCCAGTATCCGAACAAGTTGACTGGCACATTTTGCTTGCAGAAATGAACGGTTACGATTTTAATTATCGCATACTAAGACCCTGGCATCGAGACCCGGCCTTTTACAAAACCGTTAGGATGAGCCGAAGCGATGTTCCCGCTCACGAAGGTCCTACCCATCATGCACTGCTGGAGGTTTGGCAATACAACTTTCCCTTAGACCAAAAATCCAAGGAAAAAATGATGAAAGAACTGCAGGTTATTCCCGTTCTTAACGAGCAGGCAAAACTTAACTTAACCGGAAATGCCAAAGACCTCTGGATAACCGGTATACGAGATATCCGAGAGCAAATCAATAATCTAGAGGCATTGCAAAATATGTTAGGAATCGCAAAAGACAAAGCTCTTTCCAAAGCAATAACCAAAGCAAAAGAGGCTACGATAAATCTTGTTAAGTGGTTAGAAGAGCAGGCTTCTTCTAAGACTGGACCCAGTGGAATAGGGAAAGAAAATTACACATGGTACCAGCAGAACGTACATTTGGTACCCCTCACCTGGGAGGATGAAGTATTATTATTAAAAAGAGAGCTGGCCAGAGCATGGACCGCTTTAAAGTTAGAGGAGCATAGAAACAGGAACTTACCAAAGCTCGTCGCGGCAGATTCTCCTGAGGTGTATCAAGAATTAGCTGCTGCATCCGCTGAAAGTCTGCTAAAATTTTTGGAACAGGAGGATATTGTTACGGTTAAAGAATATTTTAAACCTGCGCTAGCCGAACATTATGGGGCCTTTGTTCCCGAAGAGAAACGTAATTTCTTTTGGATAACTGCACACTATGACCCAAGACCCCTATTCTCTCATTTTTATCATTGGTTTGAGTTGGCCCGTATGGACGAAGAACCAAATCCGAGCATTATTCGAAAGAATCCTTTACGCTATAACATTTTCGACTCTAGAAACGAAGGTTTGGCCACGGCGGTAGAGGAAATGTTTCTACAGGCCGGTCTTTACGAAAACAACCCCAGAGTGCGGGAAATTGTATATATTATGATTGCGCAACGGGCGGCAAGAGGTCTGGGTTCACTCTATGCCCACGCCAATGAAATGACCATGGAAGAAGCCGGAAAAATACATTCTGACTATACTCCACGAGGGTGGATGAAAACCGAAAAAGAACTCTTGATTTTTGAACAGCATCTCTATTTGCGTCAGCCAGGCTATGGCACCAGTTATATTACCGGTAAGTATCTGGTAGAGCAGGCCTTAGCGGAATATACCCGTCTCTCTGAGAAAAAAGGACAGCCTTTTCAACTGAAATCTTTTTTTGACAAATTAAACGGTATCGGTAACATCCCCATTACTTTAGGACAATGGGAATTAACAGGAAGTAGGGACCATTTAAATAGTATCCTGGATTAATAAGTTCATAAGCCCAATTCAATTTGAGTAAAGCACCCAAACTTTCTAGACAATTAGGCCTTTTGGCTTTGACGGCTACTGGCGTTTGCTCTATGTTGGGCGCTTCGATAAACGTTGTGCCGTTTATGATTCAAAAGAATGTTCCGGGTATTGGTCCGTACGTGCTATATGCTTTTGCCTTTGCCGCAGTGCCTGCCATTTTCGCTGCACTTGCCTACGGTATTCTCGCCTCGGCAATGCCCAGAGCAGGTGGCAGTTATATTTATGCCAGCAGGGGACTGCACCCCTATTTGGGTTTCGTAGCAAGTTTTTCGCAATGGTTTGGACTCTCTATCGTCATCGGGGTCATTGCTTATGTTACTATCCCCTTTATACGTGATATTGCTATGGAACTGGGATGGGTAGGAATGTCCCAAACCTTAGAACTGGGATGGGTAAGGATTTCTTTGGCACTACTACTGATATGGAGTTTTGTAGGGATCAACATCAGAGGGGCAAAATCCTACGCCTTCACCTTATTACCCATGATGTTTCTTATGTTCGTTTTAGGCGGCATTGTTATAATAGCCGGATATTATTTTACACCTTCAGATTTTGTAACGGCCTTAGAACTTAGAGAAAATAGAAATTTTATACCCATAGAAAACGCTGTTTTTGACTGGCGTATCTTCCTCTCCGCAGCAGCGCTGTTATTTTCTAGTTTTATAGGTTTTGATTCCATTGCTCAGGCTGGCGGTGAGGCCAAAAACCCAACAAAGACCTTACCTAGGGCCATTATCTTATCTATCACTTCGGTTGGGCTTTTCTATTTCCTATTTGCATCGGCGGTATACCATACCGTGCCTTGGAGTTTTGTTGCAGAAGAAGCCATTAAGAAAGATATCTCGGCCCCTGGTCTACTCAGTTATGTACTACCTTCCGGTCTTGGCATTGCTATTTTGTTGGGCGCCACCATCGCCTTGATCAATGATTTGCCCGCCATGTTGCTTTCCGTTTCGCGTTTAATGTTCGCCTGGGCCAAGGACGGCATCTTTCCGAATTTTATTACCACTATCCATAAAACGTATAAAACCCCTAATGTTGCTTTACTACTAGCCGGACTCATGGCGAGCGTTGGCGTATTCGGTTCCCATTTTGCAGGCGATTTTTTCTTGGGAATAGATATTATGGTCACCTCAATGATGGTGAATTTTTTATTGATGTGCATTACCCTGATAACACTACCCAAGGTCAATAAAGAACTTGCGGATAAAATTAGTATGTTTAAAAATAGAAGGTTACAACTGATCATCGGGTGGGCGGGTATCGTTTCCTTGATTCTTTTCCTAGCGGTACATACCTATAAGGACCTTAGTTCTAACGTGGAGGAATGGTATTTTCACTCCACTCCTATTTGGCTTCTTGTTATGGGAATGGCAAGCTTGCTCTTTGTAACTAAATGGAGACAACTCAAAAACCAAGGCTCCGACCCAGATAAAATCTTTAAAGTACTCCCAGAAGAATAAATTATGACAGCTAAAATTCACCTTGCGAAGAATTTAGAAATTTCCAGAATCATTACCGGTCTTTGGCAAATAGCCGATATGGAACGTGATGGAAAAACCCTAGATCCGGTGGCGACTGCTGCCTTTATGGAACCATACGTGGTCGACGGATTTACCACTTTTGATATGGCCGACCATTATGGCTCTAGCGAGATTATAACCGGAACTTTCAAAAATAACAATCCGCTGGGAAATCAGGTACAGTTGTTTACCAAATGGGTGCCAGAACCGGGAGATATCACTTTAGCCGATGTAAGAACCGCAACACAAAAAGCCTTAGACCGTATGCAACAAACGAGCGTGGACCTGATGCAGTTTCATGCATGGAACTATCCCGACCCAAGTTGGTTAGACGGACTCTTTCATTTAAAACAATTACAGGAAGAAGGTCTTATAAAACATATCGGTGTTACCAATTTTGATGCTGCCCATTTACGAATTGCCTGCGCTAGCGGAATCCCTATTGTGAGTAATCAAATCTGCCATTCTTTACTTGACCAAAGGGCTGCCACAGAAATGACAGATGTTTGCACGGAGTACGATGTTAAGTTGTTAGCGTTCGGCACCTTGGCGGGCGGATTTCTAACCGATAAATGGTTGAACAAAGATGAACCTACCGAAACCGAATTGACAACGTGGTCCCAAATGAAATACAAACGTTTTATTGATGCCGCAGGCGGATGGGCCAACTATCAAAATGTGCTTAGTGCCACAAAAAAAGTAGCGGATAGACATGGCGTATCCGTAGCAAATATCGCAAGCCGATATATTTTGGAAAATCCTAAAGTAGCGGCGGTTATCGTTGGTGCCAGATTGGGAGAACGAAACCATATTCAGGATAATAAGAAGATACTAGCCATAGACCTTTCAGCAGAGGATATTAACACGATAAAAGAGGCCCAAAAAATGCTGCTGCCCATTCCTGGCAACTGTGGAGATGAATATAGAAAACCTCCTTTCTTAACGGCCTCGGGAGACTTGAGCCATCATTTAGAAAAAATACCTAAACCGTTTACAATCAATAAGTCAAGTGAATCCAGAGAACAAATTTTCAGCGGGACCGAATGGGAGTCCTTTGCTGGATATTGCCGTGCCGTAAAACAAGACAACCGTATTTACATTTCTGGCACAACGGCCACCCATGGTTCGCGTAAGATTGGCGGAGGGGATGCAGCAGCACAGGCACATTTTGTCATCGATAAAATAGAAGCAGTACTACAGACCTTTGAAACAACCTTGGAAAGTGTAGTGCGTACGCGGATATTCGTTCGCAACATAGATGATTGGGAACCCGTTGCCCGCGCACACGGCGAACGCTTTAAAAACATAAATCCTGCCAATACTTTAGTGGAAGCGAAGTTAGTGGGTGAGGGTTATCTGGTAGAGATTGAAGCCGAGGCCATTATTCAAAACTAAAAAGTAAGGATAAAGCATCTTGCGTCCTACCTTTCTCTAACCATGATTTGGCCAATTGATGAACTTTTGCCTTGTCACCATCAGAAAGTTTCGCTTTAACCTCCTTATCCGTAAGAATGTCATCTATTTCCGATGCGGTTGGCACACGTTCCAAATTACCCAAACGTCCCAAGTTATTTCCCGTAAGAATTTCACTTTCCCGAACGGATGCCGGAAGTTGGTCCACTCCGATACCTTTTGTCCGTATGGGCTTGGGAATTTCAAAAAGTGCTGTGCCACTTGCCCGTGTATACCAACTTTCGCCCATTCTACCTACCAAATCCAGCTTTTGGGTATCTAACTTGTCGTCCGTTAAATATTCTTTATTGATGTGGATGAGCTCCACTTTGGCTAAAATCAAATTTCCTGCCCCAGGCGTATCCGCCAACTCAATTACTTCGGTAACCGTACATTCTAGTGCCACTGGTGCTTCACCAACACGGGGAGGTTTTACTTTTTCGCTCTGCACCTGAGTAAGTCCCGCTTTTACGAACTCGTTTACGCCTTTATCGTAGGCCGTACTGGATAAGGACATTTGCTCTACAATAGGATAATTTACGATGTTAATGACTACTTCTGGCACTTCTTTTACATTCTGATGGGAATGTTTTAAACTACCGTCCCTACCGCTGCGTGCGGGGGAGAATATGAGTATCGGCGGATTGGAACTAAAAACATTGAAGAAGCTAAAAGGACTTAAATTCACCCTACCCTCCGCATCAATGGTACTGGCAAAACAAATTGGCCTTGGTGCCACTGCGGAAAGTAAATATCCGTGTAGCTCCGGTTGAGAAATTGCTTTTGGATCTATGGTCTTAATCATTATATTTATTTCATTCGCGTCTAAGTGCTAATTTGTTTTTCTATTGTAAAATTCTACTGAAAACACCTCACTTAGTATCCCCCTTTTTTTAGGAGGTTGCTGTTATTTTAATTTGCTGGCAGTATTTTGGCACTTACCGCTCCAAAGCCTACACGCTTACCTTCTTTCTCCGCAAAACCGCGCATGGTCACCGTATCCCCATCATTTATGAATTTACGTTCGGAACCATCGTTCATTTTCAATGGTTTAGTGCCCATCCAAGCCAATTCTAGCATAGAACCATAGGAGTTTTCATCTTTTCCAGAAATAGTACCGGAACCGTATAGGTCACCGACCTTTATATTACATCCATTTACGGTATGGTGTGCCAATTGTTGCGCCATATTCCAATACATGTATTTAAGATTAGAATTACAGACCGTTTTTTCTTCACTCCCTTCCGGGGTAATGCTGACAGATAAATTAACATCATAATTCTTCTGCCCGTTATACTGTAGATAAGGCAGTACTTCAGGTTCTTGTTTTGGTCCAGCAACCTTAAAAGGCTCCAAAGCCTCAAGTGTAACGATCCATGGTGAAATGTGTGAAGCAAAATTTTTAGCCAAGAAAGGCCCTAGCGGTACATATTCCCATTTTTGGATATCACGTGCGGACCAGTCGTTCAATAAAACCAATCCGAAGATATAATCATCTGCCTCCGAGGTGGAAACCGAGGAACCGAGCTTGGTATTTTTTCCGGTGATAAAACCCATTTCCAATTCAAAATCTACGCGTGCCGAGGGACCAAAAATAGGTTGGTCCGCACCATTGGGAATGGTTTGCCCTTTTGGTCTATGCACCGCGACATCGCTTACCATAATAGAGCTTGCCCTACCGTGATAACCTACGGGAATGTGTCTCCAGTTCGGAAGTAAAGCGTTTTCCGGGTCGCGGAACATTTTTCCAACATTTGTAGCATGTTCTATACTGGAATAGAAATCGGTATAGTCTCCTATGGAAACCGGCAGGTGCATTTGTGCTTCTGACTGCTTAACAAAAAGTTCTGGCCTTCCTGCCAATACCGAAGTATCGTCTTTTAACCAAGCCTGAATATCGGTCCTTACCTTATTGGTAATAGGCTTGCCCAAATCTATAAAATCGTTGAGCGTGTTTTTTTCAAGCACCGCAGTGTTAAAGTCAAAGACCTCTAATTCCGCCACAGCGACCAAATCTAAAATATGCTCGCCTATGGCAACTCCCGCTCTTGGACTTCTATCAGTTGTAGAAAAAATCCCAAAAGGAATATTATATATGGAAAAATCTGAATTTTCAGGTATGTGTACAATCATTTTATCAGTGTCTGGAAATAATAAATAAGTATAAGGACGTTTGTCCTATATCTTGTTTCTAAGTTCTTGTTTCATTTGTTCTCACCCTTTTTGGGAATCAGAAGGATCTTCTAACCAAGATTTGTAATATTTACCATCATCGATCTTCATTGCATTTTCGGTAAGCTGCAGTGGTTTAAAGGTATCAATCATTACCGCGAGTTCCTCGGTCTTCGTTTTACCAATACTGGCCTCATAAGTTCCGGGGTGTGGTCCGTGCGGAATACCTGCGGGATGCAGCGAAATATAACCTGGACCAATGCCCGTTCTACTCATAAAATCCCCGTCAACATAATACAACATTTCGTCAGAATCTATATTGGAATGGTTGTATGGTGCTGGTATGGATTTTGGATGATAATCGTATAAACGTGGACAGAAGGAACATATCACAAAAGCGCTTGTTTCAAACGTCTGATGTACTGGTGGCGGTTGATGCACCCTACCTGTAATGGGTTCAAAATTATGTATAGAAAATCCGTAGGGATAGTTATAACCATCCCACCCTACTACATCGAAAGGATGTGTTGCATATACAAGATGGTGCAACATGCCCTGTTTCTTGATTTTCATAAGAAACTCACCTTTTTCGTCATGTGTCTGTAAGTCTTGCGGTAGTTTGTAATCGCGCTCGCAAAATGGAGAATGTTCTAATAATTGCCCAAACCAATTGCGATAGCGTTTTGGAGTATAAATGGGATGAAAGGATTCAGCGTACAGTATGCGGTTCTCTTCGGTATCAAATTCAATTTGATAAATCATCCCGCGAGGAATTATCAGATAATCTCCGTATTCGAAAGGTATATTGCCTAAAAAGGTTTTTAATGTTCCCGTGCCTTTGTGGATGAACAACATCTCATCAGCATCCGAATTTTTGTAGAAATATTCGGTCATCGATTTTTTAGGAGCTGCCAGCCCAATTTGAACGTCATTATTGACAAGCATAGGTTCTCTGGATTCTAAAAAATCATCTTTTGGAGCAACATCAAAACCTATTAGCTTTCTGGATTTTATGTGCTTTGCTTCGGCTATTTTTGGGCTCATATCAATGGCCTCACCAATCTCCTTTACCTGTGTGGGCCTATGAACATGATAAAGTAGCGATGACATCCCATCAAAACCAATAGTCCCGAATAATTGCTCATAATATAAACCTCCACTTGGTTTCTCAAATTGAGTATGTCTTTTTGGCGGAAACTTTCCTAATTTATGATATATGGGCATGATTTTAACTTATGCGTTATGGTTAGTAATGCTGAATTTAGAACCTAGTCCTGTATGCAGCAATCCTAACTTAATTAATGTAATGTACCTCTTAATTGTTGTTCTAGTTCAATGGCTTCGAACAATGCTTTAAAGTTACCTTTTCCAAATGACTGCGCTCCTTTTCTTTGAATAATTTCAAAGAACATGGTCGGTCTTGGCTCTATGGGTCTGGTGAAAATCTGTAGCAGGTATCCTTCATCGTCCCTATCCACCAAAATCCCAAGCTCTTTTAACGGTGCAATATCCTCGTCTATTTTACCGACTCGGTCTGTAACCGCATCATAATAGGTATCGGGGATTGTCAAAAATTCTATACCCCTACTCTTTAAATCGCGTACCGTTTGGATAATATCGTCCGTTGCAACGGCAATATGCTGAACACCTTCACCTTCATAAAAATCCAAATATTCCTCTACTTGAGATTTTTTAGCTCCTTCCGCAGGTTCATTGATCGGGAATTTTATTCGTCCATTACCATTACTCATCACCTTACTCATTAAGGCCGTATATTCGGTAGAAATATCATTATCGTCAAAAGAAAGGATATTTACAAAACCCATTGCCTTCTCATAGAACTCCACCCAATAGTTCATCCTATCCCAATCTACATTACCCACCATATGGTCTACATACTTTAACCCTGTTGGCGCTGGATTATAGTCTGGCGTTTCCCATTTCGTATATCCCGGTAAAAAGGTTCCCTTGTAATCTTTACGCTCTACAAAAATATGAACCGTTTCTCCATAGGTATAAATACCTGCACGCACTACTTTACCTTCTTCATCTTCTTCGGTAACCGGCTCCATGTAGGATTTAGCACCTTTGCTTACCGCTGTTTCATACGCATAAGTAGCATCGTCTACCCAAAGTGCCACCACTTTAACCCCATCACCGTGCCGATCAATATGCTTACCGATCTCGGTACCACTCTTTAATGGCGAAGTTAATACCAACCGTATCTTATCCTGAACTACCACATAACTTTCGCGGTCCTTTAATCCCGTTTGTAATCCGGCATAGGCGTACGATTGAAAGCCAAAAGCCGTTTTATAGAAGTGCGCTGCTTGTTTGGAATTACCCACGTACAACTCAATGTAGTCGGTGCCATTGATAGGCATAAAATCCTTGGCATCTTCATGCAATTTTGGTAAAGCTGTCGTATCCATAATTATTTCTTTCTGTTTATTGTTGCATATGCAACAAATATATTAAAAAAATTGTTTTGTTCTTAATCTTATCTATTATTTAACAGCTCCTTCAGAACTGCCAACATCGCTTCATTTGCCTTTCGGACTCCAAAAGATATCCTCACCTTTCCTGGAGCACCAAACACGCCTACAGGCCTCACCATGATTCCCCTTTCTTCCATAAATTTTGTAAACTCCATGTCAGCTATGGGTGGGTCTATCATCACAAAATTTCCTTCGGTAGGCCAAAATTTTATGCCAAGCTCCCGTAGACCTTCCAAAACAAACTCCCTTTCTACACGAACCAATTCCACGGTACGTTGTACAAAATCTACATCTTCCAGAGCGGCAATGGCCCCTTCCAATGCCAAGGAGGACAATAAGAAGGGTTTACAGACTTTTCGAATATAGTTGCTCAGCGCTAAAGGAGCATAGCAATACCCAACGCGCAAACCTGCCAAGCCATAGGTTTTTGAAAAGCTATTTACAGCAATAATATTATGGCCCTCGAACACAAATGGCAATGCCGATGTATAATCCGACGCTACCGCAAAATGTCGGTAAACCTCGTCATAAACAACTATAATTTCTTTAGGTAATCGCGAAAAAAAATCGGCTAGAACATGACGGGGAATGTGGTTACCGGAGGGGTTATTCGGCGAAGCCAAAAACACCAGTTTTGTCTTCTTGGTAATTGCTTTTAAAATACCCTCTAGATTGTAGTCATAGTCCGGTGTCATCGGCACATTAATAGCTTTGGCACCCATCCAACGCGTAAAGGCCGTATAGGGCAAAAAGCAAGGTTGCGATACGATGACTTCATCGCCTTCTGACAAAAACACCTTTGAGATAATATCTATGATTTCAGAACCGCTATTTGCCGTAACAAAATGGTCGGGAGCTAATTTCCCCTCAAAATCCTTGGACAGGGCTTCTCGCAACCTTATATCCGTATTGTCGGGATACAGGCTCAAATCATTCAGCGCGTTGGTGATTGCAAGGCTTGCTTTTTGGGAAAAACCTAACGGATTTTCATTCGATGACAACTTGTGTACCTCAATACCCTCGGGCATCACTATTTTTTTGCCTCCGCCCTTGTAGGTGCTATCTTCTTGAATATAGGATTTGTACATAATTCTCTTAAACCTTAGTAGTCAAAAGTAATGCATTTTTTCATTATTGTTGCATTAACAACATTATTTTATATTTTCTGCTTACTTTTGAGAACTACAACGATTTTATCTATGGACACAACAGAAGGTTTTGGAGTGTATCTTGACCGTACCCTTAAAAAAGTACAGCATACTTTCTTGAGAACTTTTATCGAAAACGATATTGATCTCACCATTGAGCAATGGGTTATTTTGCGCAGGGTGCATCTTTTGGGGCCGGGTGCCTCCCAAGCAGAAATAAGCAATACCAACTTTAGGAACAGGGCAACAACCTCTAGAGTTATCCGTGGACTTTGTAAAAAGGGTCTTTTAGAGAAAACGCGTTTTGGAAATGATCAAAAGCGTTACAGACTTTTAATGACCGATGCTGGTAAGAACCTCATGGATAAAGTAATGCCACTGATAAAGGATATTCGTAAAATAAGCATTAAGGATATCAGTGATTACGAATTTGATATATTCCTTAAAGTTTTGGACCAGATTTGGGAAAACTATGACCAATATGAAGCTAATAGATAAGTACTTAAGGGCAGTTGGAAATTAGCGTAATGTTCCTTTAGTCCATAAAATGAGTACGCTATAAGAAACGTGTCGTTTTTTATAGCATCTTTTAGCTATTTTGGTTTTACAGCTATATAAAATTTAGTAGATTTGCACCCACATTTGAAAAACCGTTTCAAATGTTAGGGTCGCATAGCTCAGCTGGATAGAGCATCTGCCTTCTAAGCAGACGGTCGGAGGTTCGAATCCTCCTGCGATCACAAAAAATACCTTAAAGACCCTACATCTTTAGGGTTTTTTTATGGCCAATCCGTAGGGCATCTGTAACTATGAAGTAAGCCTTAGCTCGCTATATCTTGCATTAATTACAAAACTTGACTGTGGATTATCTTGATTTCTTCCATATTTCAAACTGATTTCCGATAGCATCATCCGTAAGCGGATAGAGCCCAACAATGGTTTTTCCGTTTTGAACTTGCTCCATCACAAATTCCTCATATAAGGTCATCTTTGAACATTCTTGGACCACTTCATCAATTAAATGAGCGGGAATAACCATGACACCATCATCATCACCTAAAATAATATCTTTCGGAAAAACCGCAACATCTCCACATCCTATGGGCTCATTTATAGCTATGGCTTGGTGCAAGGTTAAATTTGTTGGCGCCGAAGGACTGTTGTGATAAGCGGAAAAATCCAAATCGGCAATCTCAGCGGAATCACGAAAACCCCCATCGGTTACAATACCGGCAACGCCACGTTTCATTAAACGTGTTGCCAATATAGAACCCGCGGAGGCCGCACGCGCATTTTTCCTACTATCAATAACAAGAACGGCACCTTCAGGACATGTTTCTACAGCTACACGTTGCGGATGGTCAGGGTCTTTAAAAACTGTTATTGTATTTAAATCTTCTCGGGCGGGTATGTACCGAAGGGTAAAAGCATCTCCAACCATGGTAGGTCTTCCTTTTTTAAGCGGAACAACGTTTTGTATGAATTGATTTTTTAACCCTTTCTTGAATAAAAACGTAGCTACGGTAGCCGTGCTAATAAACCTAAGCTTTTCTCTATTTGTTTTAGATAATTTACTCATATCTCGCTATGCTTTTTTCCATGCCTCTTTTAAGAAATTCAAGTCTTTCTTTACACGCAAAAAGACTTCCTTTTTTGAAATATTTATTGTGGATGCGCCGCGCTCTGCACCGCCCAAATCGTGCTCTACATGCAATGAAACAGGCACCTGTATATCGTATGCTTTCAATAACGAAAAATAACGATTAAAATCAACCATCCCCTCTCCTAGTGGTACATGTACAGGTTTCCATTTACCATTAACCTTAGCCCATTTAAAATCTTTAATTACGATGGATTTAACGTAGGGTTTAATTAGTCTTAGGCCAAGTTCCCAACTAGTTCCGCCTTCTACTACGGCATGTCTTATATCATACTGGCACCCCATAAATTCATTAGCTGTTGCAGAAAGAATCGTGGATAAATCCCATATGGGAGCTCCTACATTCTTACCTGCATGGTTCTGGTAACAGCCTACGATGCCAAAACGCTTGTTGACCAACTCTAAGGCCTTGGCCTGCTCCCCGAACAAACGCTGACTGTCCTTTAAATTTTTATGCTCATCATATTTTAACCAATCTGTACGGTAATGGGTAAAACCTAAATTACTGGCTGTTTCTAGCACCGTTTTATGCACTGCACTACTACTATCCCAAACATTGGTGGTCATGAGCTGAGGCCGTAACCCATACTTTTTCATGGCGGCTACAGCTTTAGGCAAATCAGCAACTACCTTTTCTGGCCATACGTGTCCTTTGGGCCTAACGGTCAAATCCAGACCGTTAAATCCCATATCGGCAGCTGCCGCAGACATCTCATCGTAATCTAAGAACTGTAAATGCTTGGAAAATAAATTCACTTGAATAGCATCGCTGGCTTTCGAGGTCAGATTATGGAGCGTATTACTGAATCCCATAAGTGGAACACCTGCTGTGACTATGGCGGACAACTTGGTGAAATTTCTTCTGGACATACTGTTTCGCGCGCTTTCATTTCTACTAAGTTTTTGTTTAATCAAGGCAAAATAAGTTAAAAATTTGTGAGTCTTACAAATATATGTATTTTTGGTAAACCAAACTGGTTAACCAATTTTATTGAATTTTCATGTTTTCGTTTTTTTATAAAAACAGATCCATAGAAAACGGTCTCAATAAAATTTTAACTTTACGGGTATAGTACTTATTCTAAATAATTAAAATTACTTAGGGATTACATAATGACGGCAACAACTAAATACAACGGAACAACATGAACCAAGAAACAGCGCAATCTTTAAATAAAGTCTTTCCTTATCTCATAGGTATTATCGTACTGTTCACTTGTTGCAACGGTGGCAACAAGAAAACCCCCGAACATTTAAAAGACCTTTCATCAACAACTATCAAAGCAAACGACGTGATACCTTTCTTTGAACATTGGAACTTGATTTTAGGCGATGGAACTAATGCGGGCCCAGCGGTCGACTTTGAAAACAAAGATTTTTTTTACACTTCGACCGATGAAAATGGCAATTGGGTCGTATTTAAGTCGCCCAATGCGGGAAATACGCACGGCACTTCCAACAACACAAGAACAGAACTAGCTCAACTGAAGAAGTGGACACCCATGACCTCTGCTAAAATGAACGCTACACTTAAGGTAATGAATGTTTCTACGACAGGAGACGCTCGTGTTGCATCCACGCATTCTGTGGTAGTCGGCCAAATTCACAGTGCGGATGGCCACGAGAACGAACCCCTCAAAATATTTTACAAAAAATTTCCTGGTCATACCAAAGGATCCGTTTTCTGGAACTATGAAATTAATACCGCTGGTGAAGATAATTCGCAGCGTTGGGATTATTCCTATCCTATTTGGGGTTATGATTTTTCAGTCGTTGGCTCCGATGAAAACACCTTTCCCCCAGAACCGGAAGATGGTATTGCATTAGGAGAAGAGTTTAGTTACAGTGTAGAAATAAAAGAAGGAATGATGCACCTTACTTTCACCAGTGACGGCCACGAAACCAAAACTTTTGCAAAAAACCTTATTGTTTCAGATTATGCGAAACGCTCCAATATACCTGAACAGGTAAAGACTCTTTTTGTTCCTATAGGGCAAGATGGTATAGAACGCCAAAATGCTTATCAGGGCGAGGGGCTCTTTTTTAAATTGGGTACATATAATCAAACCAACGGCAAAGACCCTAAAGTCAATAAAGTATGGTGTTCTGGTGCCGAGACCCATGGCGGTGACCTACAAAAGCAATATGCGGACGGCAACTATGCCGAAGTCTGGTTTAAATCGGCCAATATCACTATTCCGGATGATGCTATTTCCAATGCAGGCTATTTTGAGGCAAACGATGGATTAAGTGCAAAAACAGTTTATCCGAGCGAGGTAATTCCCTTTATGAATAAATTTAAAATCCTTTTAGGAAATGGTATCAAAGAGGAAAATTTAGTAGGTTATGAGCATAAAGATTTTTTCTACACGGTCATAGACGGTACCCGTCGTTGGGTAGTTTATAAAACGCCTAACTCCGGAATAACTTCGAAAAACTCTAGCAATACAAGAACGGAATTGCACGAGAAAAGGGAGTGGACGCCTGAGGAAGGAGGTAAATTGACCGGCACCTGCAAGGTAATGCAGGTCTCCGTTTCTGGTGACGCCAGGGTAGCCGCCTCTTATTCTACCGTGGTGGGACAGATACATAGTGGCGAAGGGCATGAAAACGAACCTATAAAAATCTTCTACAAGAAATTCCCTGGTCAAACAAAGGGGTCCGTGTTCTGGAACTATGAAATCAATACTGCAGGTGATGATAATTCCGGCAGATGGGATTTTTCCACAGCCGTGTGGGGTAATGACATGTCGGTCATTGGAAAAGATAAAGAGGACTATCCTGCCGAGCCTACGGACGGCATAGAATTGGGAGAAGAGTTCAGTTATGAAATTAATGTGTATATGGGCATAATGTATCTTACTTTTGAGAGTGAAGGTCACGAAACAAAAACCTTTACTAAAAATTTATTGATTTCCGAATATGTTTCTCCTTCGGATATACCAGACCAAGTAAAACGATTATTCGTGCCCATAGGACAGAACGGGACAGAAAGAGCAAAGGCATATGGTGGCGAATTGGGTTACTTTAAACAAGGAGCCTATAACCAAACCAATGGAAAAAGTCCGGATACCAATAGGGTATGGTGCGCGGGAGCGGAAACCTACGGAGGAGACATCACCAAACAATATGAAAATGGTTGTTATACCGAAGTTTGGTTTAGAGAAGCCACCGTTGGGCCGGGTGTGCCAAATAAGTAAATTATTTCGGAGCAGGCCCAAAAGGGTATAGAAGTAAAGCCAATATTCATTGCAACGCAAGCGTAGCGATATAAATATCGATTGTCGAGTTAATCAGTCACTTTTAAAATTAATCAAGAAGAAAATGAAACGATATAGCGAAAAATACATCATCTCAAAAGAGGTAGAATGGGAAGAGCTCGGTGGAGGGGTATCTAGAAAATTCCTGGGTTATGATAACCAGATTATGATGGTAAAAGTCAAATTTGAAAAAGGTGCCTTAGGGGCCCCACATCAACACTTTCATACACAAGCCACCTTTTGTGTTTCAGGTAAGTTCGAATTTGAAATCGATGGTGAAAAGAAAATAGTAGAGGCAGGAGATGGCGTCTATATTGAACCTAACCTATTACACAGCGCAATCTGCCTGGAAGAGGGAATGCTTATTGACACGTTTAGTCCGGTAAGGGAAGATTTCTTAAGTGGTGACGCAGTATCCTACTTTGGAGATAAACAATCGTAAAAAAATAAGGTATACATCAGCGACGCTCCCAATAGCAGAGGCAAGCTTCAAGTTGTTCACTACAAAACTGCACTTCGCGTAAGGGATAAGAAAAGCACAAAGGTCCTTATGCAACGGTATGTTAAAAGAATTAATATCGAATAAAGAATTCGTTTCTTATTATTTAATATCATGAAAAACAAACTATCTGGAAAGAACGTACTAATTACTGCCGGCGCACAAGGAATTGGGAAGTCTATAACCAAACACTTCATAGATAGCGGAGCTAACGTTGCCATACACTACTTTTCTAGCGCAGATACTGCTAATGAATTGATGAAATATGCGAAGACTAAAGGACAAAATGCGATTACGGTTGGTGGTGATTTGACTAAGAAGGCTGAAGCGCATCAACTCGTTGAGAAAACCGTTGAGGCACTTGGCAGTTTAGATATACTAATCAACAATGCAGGATCATTAGTTGCGCGTAAAATGCTCACTGAAATGGAGGCTGAGTTCTGGCATAAAGTAATGGATATTAATCTTACTTCTATGATGTTCGTTACTCGTGCTGCATCCCAACACCTAGGAAAAAATGAACATAGTAGCATCGTTAACTTGGCATCACTTGCCGGTCGAAAAGGAGGACATCCCGGATCATTGGCATATGCTACGAGCAAAGGTGCAATTCTCACATTTACACGAGCGCTATCTGCAGAATTAGGTGCTCAAGGTACTCGTGTTAATGCGGTCGCACCGGGTTTAATACTCGGAACTTCCTTTCATAATACACATACCACAAAAGAGTCGGCAGCGGCAACTACAGCAAGTATTCCAATTCAAAGACCGGGTAATGCGGACGATGTAGCAAGAGCAGTTGTATATCTTGCGTCCGAATTTGACGGCTTTATCACCGGGGCTACCTTAGATATCAATGGTGGTGTTTACAATATGTAATTATAAAAAAAGATTAGGTACGGATTAAGGGCGCATTACCCTGCCTATGCAGAAAGCACATGGTACCATTTAAAGGAAACGGGGATGTTCAAAACTGAATTTCTGAGCTAAGTGAGCTGCATCGAAAATATGCCATGGGTATCCAGAGCACATAAGAATATTATTAAAAGGATGTCCCATGAACAGGGAAAATTACCGAAATCAAACTTCAATAATCTGTAAATCAGATTTTTAATGCCTAATTCGCAAAAAATATAAAATTGAAAATTAATTTTTATTTAACAAACTAATAACATATATTTGGTAAACCAAATTGGTTAACCAGTATGGAAAACCAATTTGAACTAATTAAAACTAACAGTATTAACCTAACTAAAAAAAACTATGGAACGCTAAGATAATCTCATAAAAAAGGACGGGCACGGACCCATCCTTTTAGTAAAATGATTACTTCATTTCTAAGGGAAGTAATACGAAAAACATGTAAACATTACTACAAACACATTTCCTACAAAAATAGGAATTTCATTGACGCAAAATGAAAGGATGTGTAGTAGTAAATTGAAGATTTCGATGTGACCCATAAATCACATTAAGGTGTTGATAATAAATATGTTATCAACCAATTCAACAGTACTAACTTAATCAGACACAAATGAAATTTAAATTAAAACTCTTTATGATTGCAATGTTGCTCGTCAACATTCAACTGTTTGCGCAAGACACGTACAGTATATCAGGTACTGTACTGGATGAAGCGAACGTACCAGTTCCAGGAGCTTCTATTTTAGTGGTGAACACTACTAGAGGAACTTCCGCGGATTTTGATGGAAATTACTCCATCACTGTTAGTAACGGTGAAATTTTGGAATTTTCTTCCATCGGATTCATAGCACAACGTATAGATGTGACAGGACAAACAACTATTAACGTCACCTTAATAGAAGACTCTGCACAACTAGATGAGGTTGTAGTAGTAGGTTATGGTACTCAGAAAAGGTCCAATCTTACCGGTGCGGTTGCCAAGGTAGGAGGAGCTGAAGTCGCAGCAATACAAGCGGCTCGTGTTGATGACGCACTAGCGGGTAAATTAGCAGGTGTATTAATACAGAATCAAAGTGGTGAGCCTGGTGAAGATCCAAAGATTCAAATTAGGGCAGCGTCCTCTATCTCCGGAGACTCAAATCCTCTAATTGTTGTAGACGGGTATCCTATTTCAGGAAGTTTAGCCACGGTTAACCCCAACGACATTCAAAGTTTGGAGGTATTAAAAGATGCCGCTTCAGCCGCCATTTATGGATCTAGAGGAGCCAACGGTGTTATTTTGGTCACCACTAAGAAAGGAAAAATGGGCAAAGTAAGTTTTAGCTACAACGCTTACACTAGCATCTCCAATAAATATCAAAAAGACAATCTTCTTTTAAATGCCAGTGAATGGGCCGATACCATTGAGAGGAATATCGCAAACGGAAGTTTTGACGTCTCTGAGGTAGACCCAGCTTTAGTTGATTATAGAATAAATGCCTACAGAAATTCACCGGGAGCTATTAGTCCGGAAGAGTGGCTTTTTCAAACGGGGACAAGCACCAATCATGACTTCAGCTTAAGTGGCGGTACTGAAGATGTAAATTACTTTGCTTCTTTGGGTTATCTAAATACTAAAGGTATTGCACGAACGCAAGGTTTCGAAAGAATCAACGCACGTATGAACATTGACGCTAAATTGGGTAACAAGTTAAAAACGGGATTAAGCTTCAATGGGTTTACTTCTGATAGAGAAATATTAGCTCATGACCAAAGAGACCTTTTAAGAGCATATGGTGTGCATCCTGTTTACCATACAGAAGAGTCCATTGCCTTTGTTCAACAACTTAATTCTCAGGCAATCGCTCTAGGTCTAGCACCGTTCGATGATGGCTACAGAGGAGGCGATGCTCCTTTTAACAATAGTATTTTTACGCTACAACCCGGTGATACTGCGCAGGATTGGCATTACGGAAGATCAGGTAACGGAATCGGAGGTTCTGGTGATGCAGGTCCCGCAACGAAACTGGACAACCAAGAGCGTACGCAAAGAACGTATTTTGCCAATGTCTCATCTTACTTACAGTACAATCTCTTCGACGGTCTTAACATAAAAACCGTTTTAGGTGCGGATATTATAGATACGCAAGATTTTTACTATAGAGGACTTGAGGCCGATTCTAGAGCGCGTACCAACCAAACCAATTTAGATCAAACTGACACGAAAAGAACCTCGGTCTTGAGCGAAACCACCTTGAACTTTGCCAAAACGTTTGGCAAACATGAAATCTCTGCCGTACTAGGTCTCGAATTTCAAGATTTCAGGATCATAGCCACAGCGGTAGAAGGTAATAATGTACCCTTTGGCGATATTCAGAACTACAACCTGTTCGATCCCGCGGACATTATAGTTACAGAGCGTGATGAGACCGTTTCGAGAAGAAGTGTTTTCGGAAGAATAACGTATGCCTTCGATAATCGCTATTTGTTATCCGCTTCCCTAAGAAGGGATGGTGATTCTCGTTTTGGTGCTAACAACAGGTTTGAAACGTTCCCTGCACTTTCTTTAGGTTGGAACATACATAACGAGTCTTTCTTGGCGGACAGTGAGGGATTGAGTCGATTAAAACTCAGATTTAGTACAGGTTCCTTGGGTACGACCTCTTTCCTAGGATCCTATGATGCCTTAAGTCTACTTAACCCTGCACCTACGGTAATAGGAAACGGGTTTTTGATATCGGACAATATAGCCAACCCGAACTTAACTTGGCAGACCAATACTGAAACGAACTACGGAGCTGATTTAGGTTTCTTTAATAATCGCTTTACCCTAGGTGTAGATTACTACACATCTAATGTTGAAAACATCCTATTGGGAAGAAGTGTTTCAGAAGTTAACGGTACCCCTTCTGTAACTGTAAATGCCGGTGATATAGAAAGTTCTGGTTTAGAACTTGAGTTAGGTGCGAGCTTAATTCAGAACAAAGATTTCACTTGGAACATGAGTGCCAACATATCTACCGTAAACACAGAAATTAAAGACCTTGACGGTCTTGATGAACTACCACCAACTATTTATGGTCAGAGCGGTAGAGGTCCTGAATTTAGAAACCGTGTAGGTGGCGAAATCGGAGAAATGTGGGGATTAGAGACCATAAGGCAAGTAGAGTCTATACATATTGAAGACCCTACAAGAACCTTAGGTGCGGATAGTGGCGAGTACTACGTTGTAGATCAAAATGGCGACGGCGAAATCAACCGGGACGACTACGTTAAAATAGGACAGAACACACCTGATTACTATTGGGGTCTTAATGGTCAGATGCGCTATAAGGAGTTTGACCTGTCGTTCCAATTTCAAGGAGCTCAAGGAGCAGAAGTCTTTAATGTAGACCCTTTATATTGGCAATCACAATTTGGAGGAAGACTAAGAGATAGTTTTGATGCCAATGATGATGGTATTGCCGATGCTACCGGAGAGTTTTATACCCGAGCAAGGGACCAAACGGATTCTCCTATTCAAGATGCGTCCTATTTAGCGCTGAGGAATTTAACCATTGGCTACACTTTCGCTTCGGATTTAACCAGTAAGGCAGGTATTAGTTCCGCTAGATTATTTTTGGCCTCGACCAATCTACTGTATATCTGGGGAGATGATTATACATCTTTTAACCCGGAAGGTATAGAAAGAACAAATGGTGGTTATCTAGGCCCTACGACTTCAGGGGTTCAGGTAGGTGCAAGCCCAGTTGTTAGAAGCTTTACGCTTGGTTTAAACATTAATTTTTAATAGAAAAAAGATGAGAAAAATATATTTATTATTGGGATTGATGCTATTGACAATAGCATGTGATAATGATTTGGACCAAGTTCCGCCGAATCTTGCTACTTCAGATTCTTTGACCGATTTTGAAGGAGTTCTGAACGCTGCGTACTTCTACCAGCATGCCTCTATAACGCCCATGGCCGTAATGGGAGATTTCAGAGCGGATAATGCCTTAATGGAGGAAGAGCCCTATCCTGCATTCGATAGGTACAACAGCGATTTATTGGACGGTTCTTTGAACAATCAGTTCTTTCGCCCTTTTTATGTTGCACTGTACAGGTCCATATTAAGTGCCAACAATGTAATCGAAAATTCTACTTCTGCTACGGATATTGGGGAAGCAAAATTTTTGAGAGCGCTATCCTACTTCAAACTGGTTCAGATGTTCGGCGCGGTAACCGTAAACTTATCCGCTTCTCCCGATCCTCTAGATACTTCTAACTTGGCCAGACAGTCGGCCGATGATGTATACAATAATGTAATCATCCCTGATTTGCAGGATGCTATCTCCTCTTTAAGCCCAACAAATTCGAATGGGAGAGCTACAAGTTTAGCTGCACAAAGTTTATTAGGAAAAGTCTTCGTTACCCGAGGTGATTTTGGTAGTGCAACACCTTTATTACAAGCTGTTGTAAACGGAGCTGCTGCCGCAGGCGTTAGCTTACAAGAGAATTATGCCGATATTTTTGGTGTAGATAATGATTTAAATTCAGAAATCATTTTTGCCACTCAAGTATCAAGTTCTATATCGGATGAATATGGTTTCTCTGAATTTTGGTCATGGTCCGGCGGACTTGACACTAAATCCTTAATGCCCTTAGACCCCTCTTTGATTGCAGCTTTTGATGCAAGTGAAGCAGGTGGACAAACCGATCTAAGAAGAGTGGTAACAATTGACGAGGCACTTATGGCTTCACCCAAATTTCCACAAGCCGGTGGTCCTGACCACGATTGGATAGAAATTAGATTGGCAGATGTCATATTGCTATATGCGGAGGCTTTAAACGAAACAGGTGCTACCCCTGCGGCTTTGACGGAACTAAATAAAATTAGAAACAGAGCAGGTTTGGGCAATTCTACGGCAACTACCCAAGCAGCCGTGAGAACAGCTATTGCAAATGACCGAAGATTGGAGCTGGCCTTTGAAGGGCAAAGATGGTTTGATTTGGTGAGAACAGGTACTGCTCAAACGGTATTAGGGTTTTCAGATGCTAACTATTTATTAGCACCTATTCCTATCTCCGAAATAACATCAAGTGAAGGTATAATTACTCAAAACCCGGGCTACTAGATAAGCTGGAGTTGAAGAATAAAAAAAGTTGTTTTGAGTTAGTTTTTTTAAAAGGCATTTTACCGGTTCAAAACCAGAACCGGTAATAATGCTAATGTTTCAAGACGATTTTACCCCTAATTACAGACGATTAGAGCATGGATATTTTTCTTAAGACCAACTAAATTGGCTAATTTTAACAAACCAATCTGGTTAACCAATTTTAAAATGTCCTATAAGAACTTATGAAGATAGAAATACTAACAAGAGGGGAACATCAAGAAATTCAACATAAAATTATTTCTCAGATTAGAGATTTAATGAATTTTAAAAATTTAGAACCTGGGGATAAGCTTCCCTCGGAAAGAATGCTTTCTGAAAAATTTGGAGTAAGTAGAACAAATATTCGAGAAGCAATACAGAAATTAGAGTTTTACGGCTTGGTGTATTCTAAACCTCAAAGTGGAACCTTCGTGGCAGATATTGGTCAAGTTGCCATGAACGGCATGATTGAGGATATTTTGAGATTGGAAGAACCTGACTTTAAATCCTTGGTAGAAACGAGAATATTATTGGAACTCAAAACGGTAAGGCTAGCGGCGCAAAGGCGAACCAGAGCAGATTTAAATCAAATGCAAATGGCCTTGGAAGCATATGCGGAAAAGGTAACTAACGGAGAGGATGCGGTGCAAGAAGATCTTCTCTTCCATTTAGCGATTGCAAAGGCAAGCGGAAACAGCACCATGAATACGTTCATGTTAATTATCACGCCAGAAATCATTACCAATTTTGAAAAGTATCATGTGTGTGACAAAGGATTGGCATTTCGAGGAATTGAAGAGCACCAAGAAATCTTCGATGCCATTAAGGAACAAAATCCACAGTTGGCGAAAGAAAAAATGAAGATTCATTTTAAAACCTTATATCAGTATTGTTACAACATATAGTGAACTAAAATTGAAATAAAAATCACGCACTTTAATCCTTTCTGTTGAAAAGAAGAAGAGTAGTAATACATAGAAATTAACTAAATAAGAATGCATCGGTAATTAGCACTCAGTTGAATTACTTCCAAAAATTCTTAGCTAAATCATAAGTACTTATTAAGGCAAGTTGCTCGGGTACTCGTGTCGTAGAAATTTATCAATGTGCATTATTAAACAAATGAAAAGCCCATGAAAGTTAAAGGTTTAAGATGGTGGATTATCACATTGATTTTTGTGGCGACCGTTATTAATTACATTGATAGAACAGCTTTTGCACTTTTGTGGCCGCAAATGGGTGAAGATTTGGGCATGGATAATTCCGATTACGCCTTAATGCTTAATATCTTCATGGTAACGTATGCCCTTAGTAAATTTTTATCCGGAAGATTGTATGACAAAATAGGCACTAGAATCGGTTTTATCCTTTCTATAGTGGTCTGGTCATTAGCAGCGACATTTCATGCGGTGGCTCAGGGAATAGTTTCCCTATCAGCAGTACGCGGAATGCTGGGGCTTGGAGAGGCAGGTTTATGGCCTGGAGCCGTAAAAAGTAACGGGGAGTGGTTTCCTGTAAAACAACGAGCACTCGCACAAGGTATTTTTAACTCTGGAGCTTCCATTGGAAATGTCATAGCTCCGGTTATCATAGTCTATTTATATGCTCAATTTGGATGGAAGTCTACCTATGTGATATTGGGGGTCATAGGTCTGCTTTGGGTAATTCCTTGGTTTATCCTAAACAAATCAAAACCGGAAGATCATCCATGGATTTCCGAGGAAGAAAGAAATTTGATACTGAACGACAGGATAGAAAATAATGATGTTGCCGTCGAAGGTGCCAAAAGTCTAAGCGTAACCAAAATACTAAGTTATAAACAACCATGGGGAATATTGTTGTGTAGGTTTTTCATTGAACCAATATGGTGGTTTTTTGCCGGTTGGATGCCCATTTATCTGAATTCAAAATTTGGATTGAGCATAGAAGAAATTGGAAAGACTATGTGGATTTCCTACCTAATGGCGGCCGCAGGAGGAATCTTAGGAGGAATGTTCACTGAGGCCATTATAAAACGTACATCCGTTGATGTTGGCAGAAAAGCAAGTATAGTAATAGGGTGTCTTTTAATTATTGTAGGCTTTGTTTCCATTATAACGTTCGTCTCCGATTCTAACTACATGACCTTCATATATCTTGCAGGATTGGCCCTCTTCGGGTTCCAATTTGCCATCGGTAATATTCAGACCTTATCCAGCGATTTATTCAAAGGGCCCTCAGTAGGTACCTTGGCTGGCTTAGCAGGGACGGTTGCCGCCGTATCTCCAATTATTATGAACTGGTTTATTGGAACTATTACCAAAGGAGGTTCTTATACGCCGGCCTTTGTAGCTATCACCGTATCAGTGGTTTTAGCGGTTCTAGCTATTTTCATCTTAATTGGAAAAGTAAAATTAGTAGACACCACAATAAATAATATAAGAAATTAAAATAGATTAAAATTAATAGCATATGAGTAATAAAGGAAAAGTTGCAGTAGTTACAGGGGCTACAGGAGGAATAGGTTTTGAAGTTGCCAAGAGATTGGGAAAGGATGGGTATACCGTAGTTTTAAACGGTATTGACGATGCAGCAGGAGCTGAAAGATTAAAGGAACTGAACACAGACGGAATTACTGCCGAGTACCTGGGTTTCGATGTTACGGACGATGACGCAGTAAGTTCAAACATAAAAGCCATAGGGGAAAAATATGGTAGAATAGATGTACTTGTGAACAACGCAGGTGGTCTGGGAGGTAGATCAAGATTCGAGGAAATGACAACGGAGTTTTACAGAAAAGTAATGGCACTGAACCTGGATTCCGTATTCTTCGCTTCAAGAGCCGCTATACCCTTCCTTAAGAAAGGGGAACACCCATCAATAATCAACTACACTTCTAACGCAGGGTGGACGGCCGGTGGTCCCGGTGCAGGTATCTACGGCACATCAAAGGCGGGAGTTCATGCCATAACCAGAGCATTGGCCAAAGACTTGGCCGAATACGGTATTCGAGTGAACGCAGTGTCTCCCGGCACGATAGACACTCCTTTCCATGCGCAGATTAAAGCTACAAAACCAGAAGTCTTTGCCTCTTGGGCAAATAATATTCTTTTAGGAAGATTAGGGCAACCGGAAGATGTGGCGGGAGTCATCTCTTTCCTAGCTAGTAAAGATGCTTCCTTCATAACTGCGGAAACTATTCAAATCGGTGGTGGACAAGCACTTGGTATTTAATAACTAATGATTTAAGTACTGCTTTTTTGCCATGTAGGTGTTTATAGAACTAACCGGACTTATGTGGTAAAAGGCAGTTTTAAACTAATATGATTCAAATGAAAAAAGTAGTGACCTTTGGAGAAATAATGCTACGTTTAGCTCCTCCGGGATTTTTAAGATTTTCTCAAACTAATAGTTTTGATGTAGTTTATGGGGGCGGTGAATCTAATGTCGCGGTATCTCTGGCAAATTATGGGGTCCCTGTTGATTTTGTTACAAGACTACCAAAGAATGACATCGGAGAATGTGCATTAATGGAAATGCGGAAGAGAGGCGTTAATACACAGAACATCATTTTTGGAGGAGACCGTCTTGGCATCTATTTTTTAGAGACAGGTGCTGTAAGCAGGGGCAGTAAAGTAGTTTATGACCGTGCCCATTCTGCCATATGCGAAATAGAACCTGGAATGATTAATTGGAAGAACGTTTTCAAAGATGCAGGATGGTTTCATTGGACGGGTATCACTCCGGCTATTTCCCAAGGAGCGGCAGATGCGTGTTTGGAAGCAGTAAAGGTAGCAAGTGAAATGGGCATCACAATTTCAACGGACTTGAATTATCGCGCCAAATTATGGAATTATGGGGGAGACCGGGAAGGCATAATGACAGAGCTTACTTCCTATTGCGATATTATTTTAGGGAACGAGGAAGATGCCGAAAAACACTTTGGAATACACCCAAAAGGCCTTGATGTGCATAAGCACGGCAGTGAAGTAAAAGCTGAAGCCTTTTTATCCGTATGTAAACAGATGATGAAAAAGTTTCCAAAAGCCAAGAAGGTAATCACGACCTTAAGAGGCTCCATATCGGCATCTCATAATACCTGGGCAGGTGTGCTTTATGATGGGGAGAAAATGTATGAAACGCGTCAATATCAAATTACGGATATCGTTGATAGAGTTGGGGGAGGCGATTCTTTTATGGGCGGATTAATATACGGACTACTGCATTATCCCGAGGATGACCAAAACGCTTTGGATTTCGCCGTAGCGGCATCCTGTTTAAAACATACGATTAAAGGTGATGCCAATTTGGTAACCGTCGAAGAAGTAAATAAACTAAAAGGAGGGGATGCCTCCGGTAGAGTAGCAAGATAAATATGGCTCAATATTCGAGAATAGAAGTAGCAACCATAATGAAGGAATCGGGTATGGTTCCTTTATTTTATCACCCAGACATCGCATTGGGGAAAAAAGTACTGAAAGCCTGTTATGATGGTGGCGCACGACTTATGGAATTTACCGCGAGAGGTGACTTTGCCTTTGAGGTTTTTTCCGAACTGAACAGGTACGCAATTGAAAAACTTCCGGGAATGATTATGGGAGTTGGCTCAATAACCGATGCGGCGGCCGCATCGCTCTTTATGCAGATGGGGGCCAATTTTATTGTAACGCCGTCCCTAAGGGAAGACATCGCAATCGTATGTAACCGTAGGAAAGTCCTATGGTCCCCCGGCTGTGGTTCCCTGACCGAAATAAATAGGGCCGAGGAACTAGGTTGCGAAATTGTAAAACTCTTTCCCGGAGCTATCTATGGCCCTGGTTTTGTAAAGGGCATTAAAGGTCCGCAACCTTGGACGAGCGTCATGCCTACGGGAGGTGTTAGTACGGATGAGGAAAACCTAAGAGCCTGGTTTGGTGCTGGGGTTACCTGTGTTGGCATGGGTTCCAAACTCATAAGTAAAGAAATTCTAGCAGATCAAAATTTTGCTGGCTTGGAAAGTTTAGTCGTTGAGACTTTAAGTAAAATTAAAAAGATAAGAGCCTAGCAAGATGAAAACCTCAAAAGCAGGTAATTCGGTTTTAAAAAAGTTACTTGCCGCCGTACTGACCTTTGGTCCGGGCATTTTCGCTATCGGTTATACCATCGGAACCGGTAGCGTTACCTCCATGATCGTTGCAGGAAGTACTTACGGAATGCAATTATTATGGGTGCTCCTATTAAGTTGTGTTTTTTCAGGTCTATTGATGTTCGCCTACGGCAATTATGCTTTGATTTCAGAAGAAACGGCATTGTATAGCTTTAAGAAACATATTAAGGGTGGAAAGATTCTCGCCGTCCTAATAATCATTGGTATATCTTTTGGACAATGGAATTCACTAATGGGCATTTTAGGGATTTCATCAAATATCATTTATGAAATTTTCTTAATTTATTTTCCCCAACTAGAAGGCCTGCGATATGAGACGGTGCTGTTAGTTGCAATTGCGGTCATTGCAATTATGTATGCCTTATTGCTTGTGGGAAAGTATACTTTTTTTGAAAAAATACTGGTCATATTCGTGACCGTAATGGGGCTTTCGTTCATAATATCCCTTTTTATGGTATACCCCCTACCCATCGAGGTAGTTCGCGGGTTGGTGCCGTCGATTCCCAAAGTAGAGGGAGGCCAAATGATGGTAGCCGCTTTTGTAGGAACCACTATGGCCGCAGCTACATTTTTATCTAGACCGCTATTTGTTAAAGGCAAGGGATGGACCATTGAAAACCTAAAGCAACAAAAGAAGGACGCCATAATAGCCGCATGTCTCGTATTTGTAATAAGTGCTTTTGTAATGGCAGTTGCTAGCGGTGCATTGTTCCATCAGGGCCAGCCTGTTACGAAAGTTTTGGATATGGTGAATACCTTAGAGCCCATAGCTGGAAAATTTGCTTTAACGCTCTTCTTTTTTGGGACATTGAGCGCAGGATTATCGTCAATTTTTCCTTGCTTATTAATAGCTCCTATCCTCGTTGCCGATTACCAATCAGGCGAGCTGGACACTAGTTCCAGACAATTTAGAATAATTACTTTTTTTGCCTGTTTATTCGCCTTAATTGTTCCTGTTTTCGGTGCGAACCCCATTGAAATGCAGATTGTATCTCAAGTATTTAATGTCTTCGTCCTTCCTCTTGTAATTGTGGGCATACTCCTCCTCATCAACAATAAAAAAATGATGAAAGACCATAAAACCAGTATATGGGTAAATATTGGTTTGGGAATTTCATTACTCTTTGCCTGTACCATTTCCTATAATGGTGTGGTAGCCTTACTGGCCTACTTTTAGCGCTGTCTGACCACTTGTCCCGTAATTCTAAAGCTTATTCATGACTTAGTGTGATGAATTAAAAGTAGTTAAGTACATAACCGAAAATCCAGTAAAGTATTAGAAATACAAAAACAGTTCCGATACAACCGCATTTACCTCCACCAATTTTCTTGGCTCCGTACCCTGCTACTATAATTTGAATAAGTTTTTTCATTTAATTTGTGTTCTTTAATCTTGAAAAAACTTAATTAATTATCGTCGGTTTCTCCATCAAGTTCTTCCTTTACATCATCGTAAGCGCCTTCTACCTCTTCTGCAGCGCGTTCTAAACCGTCTTCTGCCTTCTCCGCTGCCCTTTCAAGAGAACCTTTATCTTCTTTTTGTTCCCTACATGCACCCATGAACATGAAAGTGCTTAACGCTATGAATAGGAATAATTTACTAGTTCTCATACTGCTTCTGTTTAAAAAATTAATTGATTCGTTTACCATCGCTTAAAAATTCTAAATCCTTCTTCTTACCGTCAATCTTAATCTCGACGTAATAGAAGCTTCCTTTGGTCGTGTGGTATACCTTTTCAATTTCAACGATTTCTACATCTTCAAAATCCGCTTCTAAAGCCTTTAGAATGGCCTTTGGCAATTCTTTTTTCTTAATGTTCGATTCTGTTTATATCCACTCGCCGTTCGGTGCAAAGTCTGCTCTGTAATGTTCCCCATCTTTCTTAAAATGAGATTCAAAATTTCCATTCTTGTCTTTTCTCCAATCCGGGTCGGAGTCGTTGGGATATTTACTTTTAAATGACTTTTTTACGGCCTCGGGAGTCTGTCCTTTACTTTCCGATTGGCATGCCAAAAGAAAACTTATGGTCATTACAGAAAGTACAAATCGTTTGATTGTTTTCATAGTTTTCATTTTTATTCCATGGTTGGTAATTCCAACATGCGTTCAGGACCATAAAATTTTAGTGCAATCCCAAAGACTAGAACAGAAAGTATCATCCCTATCATAAAAACGGTATAGGTCCACCGCAAGAGTCTGTACTTTCGCTCCAACACTAGACCCAAGTAGTAGAGGTCTTTTGTTAAAGAATCATATATATAATCCCTATCCTTCACTAACTCTTTCATTGCCCAACTGTATTTTGATAATTCCATCTTATGAAAATTCCCAAAAAATAAGAGGTTCACATTTTTATTGGCGACATCCTCATCTGTAAATTCACCACTAGTTACATTCGGTTTAGTGGCTAAAATGGACATTACCATGGAAACAACACTAAAAACAATAAATATAAATGTTGGATAAATTAGGTAATCGTTGGAGGGATTATCTAATTTGGGAATCAAATTCGCAAGGGCCAAAGAAATAATAATGGCGTTTACCGAAAGTAATATATTGGCCTTAGTGTCCGCGATATCACTAAGCTTTAAATGATTTCTAAGGGTAACCCTGTATAACGTCTGTATACCCCTGTCCGGTAAATTTCCTTTAAACTTTGCCTTTAAAGTTTCTTTCTTAACCAGCTTTTTACTCTTTTTCTTCGCTTTTACCAGCTTTTTTACGTTCTTATCTTTCTCTTTTTGCCAGTTCTCCTTGGCGTAATCCGTATAAAATCTATGTTTTACCCTTAACAGTCGTATGTTTTCTTCTTGCCATTCGTCATTGGAGTATTGTGCTACTCCCAAGAGCGAAAGCTCCTCTCTCAAAAGCTCCGTAGTGGCCATAAAGCTTTTTTTCGCGAAATGAGAAGAATCGGCATCCCTGATAATTTCTTCCAATTTGTTTCTAGGTTCGTAATCTTTTTTGGTGGCTCTAATTAAATCGCACACCTCATCCATGTAATCGGCATCAACAGCTTCTTGCTCTAGAAACTGTTTGGCCAAGGAGCAACTGTGCTCCTCGTGGTCATTGATAGACTGTGTATAGCCCAAATCGTGAAACCAGGCCGCAATAAGCAGCTTTTGACCATCATCTTCCGTAACCTTCTCCCCTTCTATTAATTTTTTTGCGCTGTTCACAACCCGCTGTGTATGTCTTAGATTATGGTAAAGGAACGACCCATTGGTCTCTGAACTTAACATTTCTACCACGTATGCTTCTACTTTTGATAGGATATCCGACATTGGTTTGTTTTTAGTTAAAAATCGATATTAGACAGCGAGATTGAAACCAACCTGAACCAAGTTACTTTCCCTTGAATTAAAATATCCTACGTTAAAGGTGAGTGCCTTTAAACTACTTATCCATAAACCCACACCTTGGGAGGTATGCCACACCTTAGAATTTTCGCCCGGTTGCCAAGTACGACCGTAATCGAACCCACCATAAAGACCTATAGTTACCGGAGATACGGCAGTGATGTAACGCTTTAATCTTAGCTTTAAATCCGAACTTTGATAAAAATAGGATTTTCCTGTAAAACGTTCGTCCCTAAAACCTCTGAGCCCGTTGGCTCCTCCCAATGATGGCCGATGATAGAAAAAGACGTCTTTTTCGTTAAAAAGCGACCTATATTCTGCTGTAGCACCAAAGACCAATGCTCCCGAAGAAGTAATTTTATGATTGAAACCTACTTTTAAACTAGCGTAACCAAACGCATTGTCCGCTAGAGTCAAATTTGATTTGTACCCCGCCTTAAGTCCTATATAAATGGACTTTGAAGGAAAGTCCTTGGCATCTGAATTATCATAGTATCCACTTAATTCTGCTCCGCCATAATTCTGATTCTCAAAGAGTACAGGATTTAAATTATTTTTATTGAACAACCGTTGATCATTCTCATTTACCCTAAAGGACTCAAACAATCCTCTTAAACGTAGGGTATAATAGGCAATTCCCGCGCTGGCCTTAAACTGCCTTAAGCGTGCTCTATAAAAATCACGGCCTACGCTATCTTCGTCATTAACGGACTCATTGCCGATACCAAAAAAGTTTCTTACATAACTATCGCTAGTGTAGTATCCATCCAATTCAAAATTCCATTTAGGAAAAATGTTACCCCATATTCCTGTATATTGAAATTCCGAGGCCTGAAAACCAAAATAATAATTAGCTTTAATTTGATGTTTCTGTAAGAAAGGATTACCATTTAAGCCATTTTTAACAAAGGTATTTGCGGCGCCCAAGAAAATACCATCATCGGTCCTAAAACCAATAGTTGGTGCAACCGTATTTGTATTGGGCTTAAAGTAACGCCAATGATAGGTGTTGGTTTTATAGAGATCACTCATTTGCGTTTTTGGTTCCTCCTTTATAAAATCTGACTTTTCATGCTCCCAGTCAAAGATCTTAAGCTTAGAAGTATTGTCAATGCTATAGCTATCCTCTCCGTAGCCACCCACTATCTTTATTCTGGTCTTTGAAGATTCATGACCAGACAGTTTGTAATCATCATCGTCCCCTAAACCATACAACCAAATTTCTTTGGTAATCTTATCCGTGAAAACCCGCTCGTATATTTTTTCGTTCTTCTCATCGGATAACAAACGTTTTACAACAACCTTTGTCTCTCCGTTTGGCATTCTTTCGATTTCAAAGAGGTCATCTTTTTCTGTTCCTGTTATCGCTACAACTTTACTGAGATAGTTACCATATTCCTTTGCTTTCTCCGGCAACTGTTGTAGTCTGGCCGTAAGATTTGACTTTATTTTCTCTGCTGTCCCATCTTGGATTGACTCAGGTAGTCTCCTGAAAGCCAAATCTATTATTTCCTTGGTAATATTCTCTTGAATTATCTTAGCTTCACTTTCCCATACTTCGGCATCGTATCCAGTTAATAAGGCCCTATCCATTTTGTGGCCTCCCATGTTCTGCCACTTCACATTATTGATGTTATCGTCAAAGGTTTGCCATCTTCTTGCATTGGGCACAAAAAGCTTAATTAGTTTAAGTGCTGCGCCGTCAAATTTGGCAAAGGCATTATCCCTATCCCTCGGTATGGGCATAAATTCCTTATCTCCGTCTTCTCCTTCGTACTCGATCCATCGCCATTGATCTTGATGTCTATCCCAATCCCCGATGAGCATGTCGAAAATACGGGCCCTGATAAAGTTTTTCTCATCAATGGTATAAGACTCATCGCTTTTAATCTTCTCCAACATATCCGTGGTACTTTCATAATCCGTAACCACTCCGCTATTCGTATCCATGGTACGCCTGTAGCCCTTATAATTCAATTGTTCTTCAGACGGCCGTCTTTCTATAAAGTACAGTTCATCGCCAAAATCTTCATTGTACTTTCCTAGAGTTTCTTGCTTTGGTACGTAAAAGAGTTCCGTATCGGAATGATTAATACCAACCGATTTCGCTAAGGGGTCGATCACCAACTGAATATAGGGGTGTGCTGTAGTAAAGAAATCTGAAATAACTTCTTCCGCCCAGGTATCCATGAAATCGTCTTCCGTATAGGCTACCCCTGGAAGTTTAAATTTCAAGAATTTTAATGCACTTTTCTTTAACGAACGCATGGCATACTGCTTACCGTTCTCATCCTCCAAACGTAAGGAAAAGGATTGGTGCCCACCACCTTCTTTTACTACATTTAGTCCACCGTACAAGGTATCCAAACGAACCACTGGTGCCTCAACAGATTTTGTGAAATAGCTACGGTAGCGTTCTCCCCATAGAAACTCATAAAATCCGCTTTTGTCCATGTCCTCCGTAAACTCCAAAACTTGGGCGGTAACGGTCTTTTTACTTATTTTGTCAAAGTTAAACTTCTTCCCTGATGGATTTAATGAAGGAAGTACGTCAAAAGATTTATCCGTACCATTCTCCCTTATAAACGTTACATCGGAAGACCCATCGCCATAATACATTAGTTTAGCAAAACCTCTTTCGCCTTGAGCGAAGTTACCTTGATACTCCAGCGAGCCGCCGATAGCTGTCATCCTGTTCTTTCCGAGCTTTGTTGCACTTTTTGAACTTAACGAACCACTTACTATTTGATGTATTCCACCGCCAGAAAGTAATTGAAGATTTTCTTCATGACCGGATAATAGGGTAATTCTGTCATTTGCTTGGGCCAATGCACTTACGGCTATTCTAAGATAATTGTATCTACGAGAGTTCAAATGCTCAGGGTTAAACGCACCCAAATCCATTACGGTATTCCTAACAGTTCCTAGGACAGGTAATGGAGTCATGTGCTGATTAAATGTCTCATTACCGGCATAAGTGCCATTGCTAAATACAGGATGATGCATCGCAATAACAATGTTCTTACCTTGCCCATCGTTAATATAACCTTCCAATTCTTCCATGAAGCGCCTTCTGGTAACAATGTCCGAACACTTTCTATTGATATCCACCAGACGGGACCAGTTGGAAACAAACCACTTGGAATCTATTAGTATCAAATCTAAATCATCGTTTATCACTTGGTGCTCAATGGGGCATCCGTTCTCAGGGAAAACGGCAACGTTCTTTACATCCTCCTCTTTCAGGTAATCCTCTACACTTTCCATCTTATCCAAGTTATAACTTTTCCATTCGTTATTGCCAGGAAGAAAAATCGTTTTACCCTTGAACTCTGAAGTCAATGCCAGTTGTTCGTCTATTAGCTGTTTATCTTCTTTCCATTTATTTGTTAGCGGAGAAACGTTATCACCCGTAAACAAGAGCGTACTGTTTTCGTTTGCCGAGGATAATTCCTTTTTAAAGGCATCTAATAAATTTTGATTGGAAGTTTCGGAAATATTACCATATCCGCCTGCAACATAAAAAGTATGCATTATTTCTTTTGAGCGCGGAATATTTACCTGATTCATATTGGATTGTTCTTTGTAAGTGGCACAGGAAATAGGTAGTGTAGTGAGTACTATTAAAATAATTGTCTGGATTTTTGACGCTATAAAATTTACAAATATGGAGCACTTTGTCATATAAAGAATTTCGTTGAACAATAAAGTAAGAGCAAAATAAGAACTGGCTTAATTGAAGGATACTCCTGATAGGACAATACCTAAAGTAATAAGTACTAGAAAAATGATGATAACCGCAGCACCGACCTTGGTTTTGTTGTTTTTCTGAAATATGAACTTTGACGTTTCGTTTTCAGATTCCTTTACAAATTCTGTGTTTTCTTCTCCTTGCTTCATATTATTTTATTTTTTGTGATGAATTTTATGGCACAATAGCGTACCGGATTTTTTTTGACCGCATTTCACCTCAACTGTCCTACCGTTAACATGCCGTAATTACAAACTTAATTACAGTGTTTGTGCTTCCTTGTTGCATTCCCTTAAAATCTTGACCCTTTTGCCAATTGGGGATTCCGTCAACATTTAAAGTATTTGAGCTAACGAAGCCGAGCAATAAAGCGCAATTTTGTGGTGATAAATGATGAAGGACATCATAGTTAACATAAAATACATGATATGAGTAATAACAGTAACACATTATTAGCAGTAATTGCAGGGTCTGCCATAGGAGCCGCATTAGGAATTCTATATGCCCCCGATAAAGGAACCAATACAAGAAGAAAAATTGCAGACCAAGCGGCTGCTACAAAAGATACTCTTGCAGAAAACGCCGTAGATTTAAAAGAAACCGTGGTAAGTAAATTAATTTCTGAAAAAGATACCCTAGACACAAGAATGAATAATCTGGTATCTGACGTAAGTTACAAAACTGAAGATGTTATCACCACATTGGAAAAGAAATTGTCCGAGCTTAAAGCAAAGAACAAAAAATTACAGAAAACGTCATAGATGAGTGTAATTGAATCACTTAACGACACTTCCAACAAAGCTGTTGACACCGGTCAACAGCTTTATGAGAAGACCCGTGAATATTACAAGTTGAAAATATTTCAGCAGTTAGCAATGACTACGGGAATGTTCGGTAAAATGTTCCTCATAGGAAGTTTGCTGCTCTTAGCTATGATATTCTTTATGGTCGCAGGTATTATTTACTTAGGTCAAATCCTAGGGAGCATAGCCTTAGCCTGCGTTGTGATGGGAATGCTTCTACTCATCGTAGCTGCTATTACCTTTAAGGTCCGTAAAAAAATAGATAATGCTGTGGTGAGGAAACTATCCCTAAAATTTTTCGATTAAGTTATGTATACAAATTTAGAGGAAGTAGAATACGATTTAAAACGCCTTAGTCTTGAGCGAGAAATTGCCTTAGAAGAGATAAAGGGGCTAAAGCAAGATGTTAAAGAAGATTTGAGTCCTTATAGCTGGATGTCTACCGTCATGTCAGCGGTCAAGAAATACGGTATCTTATACCTTATCAGAAAAATAATTAGATAACCTTGGCTACTACAAGGCTGCCATTTCCAAATTCTGTTTTACATTGGCATGAAACTCACTGGGACTAATGCCATATTTATTCTTAAAAATTTTAGAAAAATAGCTACGGCTACTAAATCCTATGGTATAGACCACTTGGGAAACATTCATATCTGAATTACTTAGGTAGTCCCTTGCTGCCTCCAATCTCGCATGTCTTATATATTCCGTAACCGTTCTTGCGTACAAAAGCTTAAAACCTTCCTGTAGCTTAGCCTGTGACAAACCGGATTCTAAAGAAAGCTTATCCAATGTGTAGTCTTGGGCTACATTCTTCACTATTTTAGTAGCTAGAGACCTTACAATTTTCAACTCACTTCGTAACAATGACGTTGGCGGTAAATCTCCCTTATTATCTTTTTCGTGCTGAGCAATATGAAGGGCCAAGGTCTCATAGACTAGACCCTCTATCTGCATAATACGAATCATTCCATTTTTATTTCGCACCTTACGAAAAGCACCAATTTTATCGGCCAGTTTTAAGTTGTAGGAACCATAATAGGCAAAAGCATTATCATGATCGGTATCTACAAAAACCTCGTAAAGCTTTTTATTAAGAGCATCGACCCCATTAAGGCGCTTATTCAAGAACTTCTTTCTTGTTATTTGTATGACGTTAATGGCAAGCTTCTCATCTTTTGGAAAATATCCGTAATTATGACCTCCATCCCTACTTGTTATAATGACGGACTGAAATTGCTCCAGTGTCTTTATTTCCTGTTCGGTTTGATTTCCAAAACGATGTTTACAATAACCCTCTAAACAATAGGTAAAATGGATGGGGTTATATTCCGAGGTATCCATAATAAGTGTTACTTCGTCATGAAAGGTGATTTCATATTCTAACAGACTTACCCCCCAATCAAAAGTTATAAAACGAATATTACCTGTTGCATATTTGCTATTTACGGTCAACATATATTCTCCCCATCTTTCGGTTATCTTGCCTCCAATGACCTCTTGGATTTGCTTTACGGTACCTGCTGTACTTTTTGCCGTGATTTGAATCGTAATCATACCTATTTACCTCAGATATTAAGAAGAAATTATTTCCAACGTAGAAAGGTACATTATTTTAAGATTGAAAATTAAAACTGTTTCAAAAAAAACTGTATGGACAATTATTTTCATTTTATGAGCACAAAAAAAGTCCCGTATGCGGGACTTTTAAGTTTGTTATTTAGGTTGAATTATTTTCCTGCCAATTCACCGTCTGTGTCTTTACTCCAAGCATTTAGCATCCAACTCACTTTTTCTAAACTACCAATATATGCTCCTATCATATCTATGGTTCCCTCATCGCCGGCATCCTCTGCTTTTTTAATTACTTTGCTTAATTGCCTAAGAATGGTTTCATGGTCTTTTAAAATACTTTTTACCATTTCGTGATCTGTAATCATTGATGATACTTCCTGTACGGAGGCATTTTTCAAATAGGAAGAAAATCTACTTTTGGGATGATGTCTAAGGGTAAGGATACGTTCGGCAATTTCATCAATTTTAATGCGTGCATCACCATACAATTCCTCGAATTTTTCATGAAGGTCGAAGAAATTCTTTCCCAATACGTTCCAATGAAACCCCCTTAAATTTTGATAGTATACATGATAATCTGCCAATAAGATGTTCAACTCTTCAATTATTGGTTCTATTTTGTCCGATTTAATATCCAAATAACTCATAATCTTTCTTTTTTTGTTACACCACGAAGTTATGAGAACAAACTCTTAATGCTTGTCGTAGACCAAAGAGACTTTGACCCATTTAAAAAAGCGACTAATACTTACCGCTATCTACCAATGGCTTTAAATCTATAGAGGAGTATTTTATCTCGCCAACATGATCATATATTGTAGAACTCTCCTTTAATCTGGCCCATTCAAAGTCTTCATTCAGATTGTTGCGCTTATAATAATCGGTCAAGCCTTGCGAGAGCAATAAATATTCGTCCATTTCTATATCATTTTTAAGTAGTCTATGAGCGACTATCAAATCCTCTCCAAATAATTTAATACGAGTACCTACCTTAGTCAATGCTATCGCTGCCCCATAGTGCAATATAATTTTTAATCCCAAAATTTCTGGAATTACGGTTGCATCTTTGCTGTCCCTATATTTTTCTCTAAGTATATCCATCTGTTTATAGAACTCTGTATAAAAATAGACACATTGCTTAATTAAATTTACAAGTGATGGCATCTCACCAGATTTATAGAACAAAACGGCATCGCCCTCAATTTCCGATACTTTTAGCCCTATTTCATTGGAGTAAATGATATTGTTCAATAATGTGGGTATCACTTTGGAGCTCAAATCAAAATCCGTCTCACTCATAAATTCAGTAAAACCACTGATATCCGGAATACAGATTAATGTTGGTAATCCTTTCATAATGTTGTCTTTATCTAATTCTGAAGGGTTTCCTAACCATAGTAAAATCCTACTAATGAAACTAAAGCTATTTATCTCAGCTACCATCCATAAGCACGATTGTTTTATTTATCAGCAATGTACATGGATTACGCTTTTAACAATTCTAAGTTCAAGTCATAAGTGCAACATGCATATTTAAAATACTTGGGGCTAGCCCCAAGTATTTTAGGTTCAATATTTATATTGATCTTGCATGAAACATTACAAACAATTGACCCTATCTCAAAGGTATCAAATTCAGAGTCTTTTACAAGTCGGATTTACTCAAACCCAAATCGCATTA